>NZ_JBHUJB010000046.1:0-177165 GCF_042683245.1 Rubritalea tangerina | reverse complement strand
ACAACTTACCCCTAACCAATAGAAAGGAAACAAACTTACCAGTTGACCTCTCTTCACATAAAAGCCACTCGCTGACACGGAGTGGCTGAGAAAGGGGGGAATTTTGGAGAGTGAGCTTAGGCGCCAGTTAGGAAGTTGATGACATCGCCATCTTGAACTTCGTAGTCTTTGCCTTCGGCTCGAAGGGCTCCAGCGTCGCGTGCTGCAGCAACCGTTTTGTGGGTGACGTAGTCGTCGTATGCGATGACCTCGGCACGGATGAATTGTTTTTCAAAGTCGGTGTGAATGACACCAGCGGCGGCTGGGGCTTTGTCGCCAGCTGTGATGGTCCAGGCGCGCGTTTCTTGGACGCCGGTGGTGAGGTAGGTGCGAAGGCCGAGGAGGTGGTAGACGCCTTTGATCAAAGTGGAGACACCTGAGTCAGTGACGCCCATGTCGCCGAGGAATTCCTGAGCTTCTTCAGGATCGAGGTCCATGAGTTCTTCCTCGATGCTGGCGGAGATGACGATAGACTCAGCGCCATGCATTTCGGCGGCGTATGCTTTCACCTTGGAAACGAGTGGGTGGTCATCTGGATTTGCTGTAGCTTCGGCAAGATCGTCTTCTGACACGTTGCAGGCGAAGATGGAGCGTTTATTGGAGAGGAGGAAGAATTCTTTGAGTAAGGCTTTTTCTTCATCGCTGAGTTCGAGGGTGATCGCTGGGTGACCTTCGTTGAGGTGGGGGAGCAGCTTGTCGATGAGCTCTACTTCGGCCTTTGATTCTTTATCGCCGCCTTTGGCTTTTTTGGCGCGTGACTCACGGCGCTTGTCCATGGCTGCGATGTCGGCGAGGATGAGCTCTGAGTTGATAATTTCGATATCACGGACTGGGTCAACGGAGCCGAGTTCGTGGATGATGTCTTCATTTTCGAAGCAGCGGATGACTTGGACGATGGCATCGACTTCGCGGATGTTGGCGAGGAATTTATTACCGAGTCCGGCGCCTTTAGAAGCCCCTTCTACGAGTCCGGCGATATCGACAAACTCGATTGCTGTAGGGATTTGTTTTTTTGAGCCAGAGAGTTCGCTGAGGACAGCGATGCGCTCATCGGGGACAGTCACGACGCCAACATTGGGGTCGATCGTGCAGAATGGGTAGTTTGCTGCCTCCGCTTTGCGTGTGCGGGTGACTGCGTTAAAGAGAGTGGATTTTCCGACGTTTGGTAGACCTACGATTCCTGCCTGGAGCATGGAGCGGACGCTAGTGGGTGGCGGGGAACTTTCAAGCTAAATACTCATTGAATAAGAACTTGCTAGGCGATGTGGAGCTCGCGCGGTCCGGATAAAAAATAACCTTTCGCAATGATGTTCATTACTTAGCTGACACTACACTAGTTTGAGTCAGTATTTTCCTCGATGATGATGACGGCTGGTGGTGAGGGGGAGGTTTCGGTAGTGAGGGTTTCGACTAAGCGTTTCCAGTGGAGTCGTGTCAGGTAGGTGGTGAGGGCTGTCTGTGGGCTATCTTCGGTGGAGATTGAGGCGGGGGGCATGAGGGTGCCATCTTGCTGGAGCTGGCCGGCGATAGAGCGATAGATTGCCATGTAGAGTTGTTCGCTGAGTGGAGCGTCACCCTCGGTGAGTCTGATGGTGAGTTGAGGGGTTTCTTTTGGGGAGTCTCCTGTGGCGCTGAGCCAGATACGCAGTGGGGGTGGGGGGAAGCCGTCGCGCTGTGGTGATGTTTTGATGAGCACTTGGGGGGCGATGAGAAAACTAGAAGAGTTTTTAATTTCCTCGGTCAGTTGGCTAATGAGGGCGGAGGCTTCGGCCTTTAGGGGTTCCGGGGTATGGATGTGAAAGACGGTGTCAAAGTTTGTGGTGGAATCAGCATTCCAAATGGGTAGGGCGGAATGGAGAGAGGCAATGGCTTGGCGTGCTTTTTTAGACTCAGAGGCTGTGGCGTCAGTGGTGTCGATGACGCGCTCCCATGCGAGTAAGGCGTGTTCGATCTTCCCGCGTGATTCGAGCTCGATTGCGAGCTGGGTGAAGCTTTGGGCGGAGAAGTCTCGGTGTTGGTGGAAGTGGTCGAGGGAGGGGCGGGTATCGAGATCACCGAGAGGAATGCGTGGTGGTTTTTTGGGTGTTGGGGTAGAGGGTGTCTTTGGAGAGATTTCTTTGGGGGGAGGGATCGGGTGTTTGCGCGGTGGGAGGCTGGGGTGTTTCTTTTTCCAGTTGTCGAGAGAGTGGGTGATTTCAGATTCTGTGGGTGGGGTCGTGAAATCATGGTTCTTGGCGCCGAACCAGAGCACGCTGCCAAAGACGCAGATGGCGAGGATACTGGAGATGGACCAATGAATACGCACGGTGACTAGGAATTAGTGTTTCTTGGGCTACGTGGCCAGCAGAATGGAACTTACGAGGGAAAGTGTCTCTGGTGAGGTGGCAGCGAAATCTCCAACATCATTGTTTGAGTGAAGGGTGAGCATGATGCTGACGCCTGATTAGAGCAAGGGGGGAGAATCGCTGCTGGGCATTTTTTAGTGAGCGAATGGGAGGATACAAAAAAACGACCACTGCATGGGAGCAATGGTCGTTTCAAGAAAGATAACTTGTGAGTAATTAGTCAGCGGACTTCACGAGGAGAGCGCGCTTACCGATACGGTCGCGGAGGTAGTTCAACTTAGCGCGACGTACTTTACCGCGTGAGACAACTTCGATTTTAGCAATACGTGGAGTGTGTACTGGGAATACACGCTCAACACCTTCACCGTAGGAGATCTTGCGTACTGTGAAAGAAGCGTTTACGGAAGAACCTTTGCGGCCGATGCAGAGACCTTGGAAGATCTGGATACGCTCTTTACCACCTTCAATAACGCGTGTGTGTACTTTGAGTGTGTCACCTACGTTGAAGTCTGCTACTTCGTCCTTGAGCTGTTCAGCTTCGATTTTGTCAATGATGTTCATCGGATTAGTCCTTCTTTGAAAATTGTTCAGATGCACCGAGTGGTGCGTGCGGGGGCGGATTGCTATAGGAATCTGTTGGCGATTGCAACGGTTTTTTTCTATTTTTGTGTGAGGAGTGGCAAAAAATGGGATGAAATGGCTGTGAGGTGGAGTGATTTTGAGATGGTGGGGGATGTTGGTGGTTCGGGGTTGCGCGTGACGAGAGTCGGTGTAAGCTGTGGTTAATCGAACCAGATTAATTATGAGCCAAGAGATACAAATTGTCGCTTATTTAAAGACTTATTGTGGCTGGAGTGAAGGCGTGCGCGCTATCTTCAGGAAGTACGACCTCGCGTGGGAAGAGAAGGATATCATCAAGAACCCAGCATTTCGTTGGGAGATGGAACAGAAGAGTGGGCAGCCGCTGAGTCCCTGTGTGGAAGTCAACGGAACGATGCTTGCAGATGTTTCAGGTGATGAAGTGGAAGCTTGGATGATAGAGAACGGCTTGTTGACTCAAAATGACGCAGAGGCTGATGCGCCGACTAACTCATCCTGTACTGACGAAGAACATGAGGCGATGGCTCGGGGGGAAATTCCAGGTGCCACGCAAAAGATCAAGTTTATCGACTAGAGTAGGTAGCTTAGAATTTTGCATTCATGCGCCGCGTTCCCTGAGCTGGGGAGGCGGCGTTTTTTATTTCTTGTAGAGTGGTGAGAAGTTTAAGGAATGCGTGCTTTTCATTACTAGAGGGAGTGTATAGGCTGCGCGGCAAGTCATGAGTGAAGCAGCAGCAGCGTGGTATTATACGCAACATGGGGAGAGAAAGGGGCCAGTGACCCTGGAGGTTTTGCGTGGGGCAATTGAGCATTTGAAAGTGGACCGCGAGAGGGATTTGGTATGGGGTCCGGGACTCAGTGACTGGGTGACTATTGATAAGGTTCCTGAGCTACAGGATCTTCCGGCTGGACCTCCTCCAATAGCTACTCCTGTGCAAACTGCGGAGCCCGAGAAGAAGAAAGAGGCGGTAGCAAAGAGTGAGGCAAGTGTGAGTCCGCCTGCAGCAGTGAATCCCTATCAATCACCGACGGCAAATCAGGAAGAAGATGACAACGCGCTGTCGGAAGCCATGGAGGCACGGCGTGGTAATCAGTACCCAGGGATGGGGAGATTGGTATACTGGATAGTTCCTACTTTGATCACGATTGTACTAGTGGGGATAGGAGTGGCAGCCATGGGGGTTCTTGCGAAGGATTCACCTGAGATGGGGATGCCAGTGGTCGTGGTTATGTTAGCTGTGATTTTCTTGGTGTTCTTGATGACGACATTCTCTCGACTCAAGAACCTTGGAATGTCGCGCTGGAATATTTTATGGAGTGTGGTGCCGATAGCGCATATTTGGCTGAGTTTCCGGTTGTATGTGTGTCCTGCAGGGTATCACAATCATCGGAAGTTAGACACAGCTGGGAAGGTGTTAGTGGGGCTTTGGTTGCTCAGCCTAGTGGGGCCCATCATTTCAGTTGCGCTGTCTGGAGCTGGCTATTACAAGGAGGCAGCAGATGAAGCGCAGCGTATTATGGATGAGCAAAGAGAGGCGCAAGAAGAGGTTCTCATCATTGAAGAAGATTCCTAGGGATTGGAATGAAGCTGCGTAATCAAGCGATGTTATTGATCCTAGCGGAGGTGTTCTTCATCGTCACCTCTGCGTTCTGGGATGCGCAGTTAGAGGGAGGGTATTGGTTAACGGCCATTTATTTTACCTTCTTTAGCATGGGGGGGTACGCGATCGCGCAGGATAAGAAGTGGCTCTATCAGTATGCTGTTTTATGTGTGATTGCTCTCACCTTCAATTTATTTGATAGCTATTACGTGGCAGAGTTAGTGGCGTGTATTTGTACCTTGCTGGCTCACTTGATGGTTTTCCGGCTTTTGGTATGGCATAGTTTTTTTAGGAAGAAGGTCTTAAAGTCCGACAAGATCTTATCTGGGATAGCTGGCTATATCTTGTTGGGCTTATTTTGGACGGGGATTTTCATGTTTATGGGGAAAGAGCATCCGGGGTGTTTATTGAATCAAGTCTCGGGTGCGCCAACCTCTCGTGCTGACGAGCTTTATTATAGTTTTGTGACTATTACGTCGTTGGGGTACGGGGATATTGTTCCTGTGAGTCCAGCAGCGAAGGTGGCGGCAACCTTTGCGGGTTTGAGTGGGGTGTTATTCACTGCGATTTTCATTTCAGCGCTTGTGAGTAATCTCAAGGGGCGTGTTGCGGAGGCCAGTTAGTATAGTGATCTGAGGGGGGGGGAC
The DNA here is from genome assembly GCF_042683245.1 of Rubritalea tangerina. Classification (NCBI taxonomy): domain Bacteria; kingdom Pseudomonadati; phylum Verrucomicrobiota; class Verrucomicrobiia; order Verrucomicrobiales; family Rubritaleaceae; genus Rubritalea; species Rubritalea tangerina. The sequence continues at coordinate 171,933 of NZ_JBHUJB010000046.1, read as the reverse complement.
GACTTTTCTCTTGCCATAAAAGCGTGTCGTTACTAGTGTGTTCTTAAGAACAGTGTTCATGTTATGAGTGAAGGATTAACGAAGAGACAGCAAGAGGTGTATGAGTATTTGAAGCGGGAAGCTCGGGAGACTGGGGTGATTCCCTCGAGTCGGGAGATCCAGCATTATTTTGGTTTTGCAAGTCAGACTGCCGCGATGAACCATCTGAGAGCCTTGGAGAAGAAGGGGGTGATTCAGCGGGTACCGGGGAAGGCGCGGGCAGTGGCATTTCCTGAAGAGTTAGATCGTGAGGAGATTGTGGATGTGCCGGTCTATGGCAGTATTGCAGCAGGCATGGGCGAGACTCAGGAGCAGCAACAAGATGGCTGTATATCCATTGATATTCGCAGTCTTGGCTTACCAAGAAATGCTCGGACCTTTGCGTTGAAGGTGCGTGGTGAGTCGATGATTGATGCACATATTTGTGATGGGGATACGGTAATCTTAGAATTTCGCGAGCCTCGGCGAGGCGATGTGGTAGCGGCCTTGATTGATGGCGAGACGACATTGAAGCGCTATGTGATTGATGGTGGGAAGCCATATTTGCAGGCGGAGAATGAGCTTTTTCCAGACCTGCTTCCTGCGCGAGAACTTGTGATTCAGGGGGTGATGGTGGCTCTTTTACGCAATGCGGCGTAGCGGTGATGGGGTGGCGACTCGGGAGCTCAGTGGGTGGAGGTAAATCTGCGTTGGCGAATGGGGGCTAGCTGTGCTAGCTCTTTGGCGTGGAGAAACCATCATCACTGACACGATTGGCATTGTTGAGGAGGCGCGTGCATCAGAGTTGGAAGACGACGATGCTGGTGGCTGTAGTTGGTGGGAGTACTTTTCTGGCAGCGGGTTTGATGCCTGGAGTGGGGGTGGTGTTTGTTTTATTGCTATTATTGCTCTTACGTCCGGGGATGGAGGTGTATTTTTCCAGGGAGGCAGTGTGTCCACATTGTGAAGCAGATCTCTTTTTGGAGATGTGTCAGGTGGAGAATGCTGGAGGGATTGAGCTTGGGCTGAGATGCCCGCGCTGTGGGAGGGATGCCTCGAAGGTGGACGAGAGACATGGTGAAATCATTGATATAGAAGAATGGAGAAAGTGAAATTAATTTTGGCTTCAGGTTCACCGAGGCGTCGCGAATTACTCGCGGAGCTAGGCTATCAGTTTGAGGTGGTGACTTCTGATGCAGAGGAGGAGCATCGGTCAGATATCTCGCTAGTTGAGTTGTGCGAACGCAATGCTGAGATCAAGACGCAGGCTGTGGCAAAAGATCTCCCAGAAGCAGTCGTGTTAGGTGGAGATACCTTGGTGTATGTCGATCAAGAACCGCTGGGAAAACCGAAGGATCTGGCTGAGGCGAAGAAGATGTTGAGGCGCCTCTCAGGGCGAGAGCATCATGTTTGTACAGGGATGTGTTTGATACATGGGGATCGTGTTGAGGCGTTTCACGAAGTGAGTAGTGTGTTTTTCAAGGAGGTGGATGACGCTACGATTGATCGTTATCTTGAGCAGGTTCATGTGTTAGATAAGGCTGGTAGCTATGCAATTCAGGAGCATGGAGATATGTTGATTGAGAGGATGGAGGGGGATTATTCCAATGTGGTGGGGATGCCGCAGCGCTTGGTAGATGTGCAATTACGATCTTTCGGATTGCAGCCTGAGGGGCTTTGATTCTAGATGGGAGCATGTCGAAAGCTCAATCGCGATATCCATTGCTCTTTAACCCAAATGCGCGCAGTCAGAAGGGGAAGAGGGCCTTGCATTTCTTGATGGCGAAAGCGCAGGAGTTTGTTCTGTATGCTACGCGTGATATTGATGATGCGAGGGCTTTAGCGGCGGACTTTGCGGAGCAGGGTGAGCCCGTTGTTTTGGCTGCGGGGGGAGATGGGACGTTGAATGCGGTGATTCAAGGATTAGCTGGATCTGAAACTGCATTGGGAGTGTTGCCGGCTGGCACGATGAATGTATTTGCTCGGGAAATGGGTATTCCTGTGCCTAACTTACAGAGTTCGAATTTAGACAAAGCTTTAGAGATTATTGATGCTGGTTTTGTCAGGGAGGTGGATCTTTTCATGGCCAATGGTCAACCATTTGTTCAGATGGCTGGAGTGGGGTTTGATGCGCAGGTGATCGAGGATACTACCGTAGAGTCAAAGAATTTGTTAGGCCCCTTGGCTTATTTAATGTCGGCAGTAAAGGTGTTAGGGGATACGCCACCTAAGATGAAGGTGATTTGTCAGGACGGGCGTGAGTTTGATGGTGTGGCGGTGTTAGTGGGGAATGGGGAGCTATATGGTGGTCAGGTGAAGTTGTTTTCGAAGGCATGCAATGAGGATGACATGTTAGATGTTTTAATCTTCAAGGAATCAGGTTACAAGTTTGTGTTAGACTCATTGAAAGGGATGGCGGGAGTGATTGATTTAGTGAGTTCCTCGGTTGAGTATATTCAATCGGATGCGTTCACAGTAGTTTCTGACCGAGACGTGCCAGTGGAGTTAGATGGTGAATATGTGGGGCGTTATGAGGAGGTGATATTTGAGTCAGCTGAGAGGAAGTTAAAGGTATTAGCACCTGAGCATGTGACTGGTGGGTTTGCACAATTATGGAAAAATTGGCAAAACTTGCCACGTAAGTTAGCGGGTGATGTCAAGAAGTCAGAGAGTTAAGAAGTATGGTTTAAGGTGGTGGTTGAAGTGGGGTGCGGTGTTGTTCACTATGGGGGTGGTTTGTGTGCTTGCGAGCATTTGGTACGCGGATGTGGTGACGGATGCAGCCAGCGAGGGGAAGGTTTATACTGAGGCTGGGGAGGTGCCTGGAAGGAGGGTAGCGGTTGTATTTGGCTGCAGCCCAAAGATTGGCGAGAGAGATAATTTGTATTTTAGATATCGGATGGAGGCGGCAAGTAAGCTGTGGGAATCTGGGAATGTCCGTGGTTTTATCGTGAGCGGAGATAACAGCCGAGCGAGTTATAATGAGCCAGAGGCGATGAAGGCACATTTGGTGGCAATGGGAGTTCCAGCGGAAAAGGTTGTGTGTGATTATGCTGGGCTGAGGACATGGGATTCTGTGGTTAGGGCGAGGGAGGTTTTTGGGATAGAGGAAGTGGTTTTTGTATCGCAAGGGTTTCAGAATGCGCGTGCGATGTATATGGCGTCAGAACTTGGGATTGATGCTGTGAGTTATTCAGCAAGGGATGTGGAGGGGAGAGGCGGATTTAGAACCAAGCTGCGGGAGTTGTTAGCAAGGCCGAAGATGGTATTGGATATTCATGTGTTGGGGACGGAGCCCAAGTTTTTGGGGGAAGTTGAGGATGTGCCTTTCCGATAGGTTTAGGCTTGCTATGCTCCTTAGTGAGGAGTTGAGGGGGGCGGAGGCATTGCTACGCAGTGAAGTAATTTGGCTCACCTGAGATATTTTCAGTGTTTCAGTGGATGGATTCTGCTAGAATTTATGGAAATGGAGGTGAGCAAGAACAGTCCTTGGGTTAGAATCAGCAAGCGCATTCTCGCTGGCGCGGCGGCTGTGGGACCGATGGTGGGGACACTATGGTTGCTGTATGTGATCTATAAGTTATTGCTGCGCATAGGCGATAGCATGGTGAGCTTCATATGGAACATGCTACAGAGGTTTAGCGGGGTGGAGGCAGCTGTACCTTCATTTCCAGGCATTGGCTTGCTTCATTTTCTATTGCCGTTGTTTTTGTTATTTGCCGCGGGAGTAGTGTTGAAGCGATCGGGGGGGAGGCGCACGTTACGTGGGCTTGAGTCTGTTTTGAAGCGGTTGCCATTAGTCGGGTTGATCTATACCTCTTTGGTGCAATTTGTTGATGCGATTCAGGGGCTTGGAGGGGAGAGGAAGTTCAAGAGCGTGGTTTATGTCGAGTATCCTAGTCCAGGATGTCGATTGATTGGTTTTGTCACTGGGGAGTTTCAAGAGAATGAGGAATGTGAGGGGGTGACGTCGGTCTTTGTGCCAACGAGTCCCAATCCCCTTACTGGCTTTCTGATATTGATTGATAACGATAAGATTCAGCCTTGTGAGATGTCTGTAGAGCAAGCCAGTAAGATGGTTCTCTCGGCTGGTTTGGTTACACCTGAAAAATAGAGCGACAGGGAGGCTGTGCTGAAGCCTTAGTTCGGAGTTGAGTTTTGGAGCTGTAAGCGGCTTATTGATAAGTATTGAGGGGGGGTGCCGTAAAGGTTCGGGGTATGCGGGATCACGGAAAGCTAGAATGGGCAGCCAAGGGGGCATTGGTACTGGTGTGCGTATTGGGCAATGCGTGTCAGTCACCTGAGAAAGAGGAGGTGGTGGAAGCTGAGGTCCAGGAGCGTAAGATTGAATATAATTTCCACATTCGTCCGATTTTATCGGATAAGTGCTTTTTCTGTCATGGGCCGGATGAGAAGAACAACAAAGCGGGGCTTAGGCTCGACACGGCTGATGCTGCCTATGCGGCCTTAAAAGAGGGTGGTGGGCATGCGATTGTGCCAGGGGATAGCGCTCAGTCAGTGGTATGGCAGAGGATCATCAGTGATGATCCGGATTTGGTCATGCCGCCGCCATCCTCAAAGATCGATTTGACGGAAGGGGAGAAAGAGTTGATTCAAATGTGGATAGATCAGGGGGCTGAGTTTCAAGAGCATTGGGCGTTTGCTGCTTTGCCCGAGAAGGTTGCCGTACCCGATGAAGACGGGGCGGCTTGGGCCAAGGGGGAGATTGATCGCTTTATTGCTGCGAAGCATAAGGAGCAAGGGCTCATCGCGAACGGGGAGGCTGAGCCTTCAGCATGGTTGCGGCGGGTGAGTTTTGATCTCACTGGGTTGCCTCCGAGCCCTGAAATGGTGGCAAATTTTGAGGGCAAGGATGAGGCTGAATATGCGCAGGTAGTGGATCGATTATTGGCGAGCGAGAGTTACGGCGAGCACATGGCTGTGGCGTGGTTGGACGCGGCAAGGTATGCGGACTCATACGGGTTTCAGTCGGATCAATTGAATGGTCAATGGCCGTACCGTGATTGGGTGGTGAGAGCATTCAACCAGAACTTGGGGTACGACAAGTTTTTGAGTTACAATTTGGCGGGTGATTTATTGGACAATCCGAGCCGCGAGCAGGTGCAGGCGACAGCTTTCAATAGATTACACCGTCTCACGAATGAGGGTGGATCGATTCGAGAAGAGTTTTTGGTAGAGAATGCAGCTGACCGATTGCATACCTTTGGGACGGCAGTCTTGGGGCTCACGATGGAATGTGCTCGATGTCATGATCACAAGTACGATCCGATTAGTGCGAAAGATTATTATAGTTTGTATGCCTTCTTTAACTCGATCCCGGAGAATGGCTTGTACGATCATCCAGCGAAGGTGCCATCTCCTAGTATTTTGTTGCCCAGTGAGCAGGAAGAGCTGGCCTTGAGTAAGGCCAAGGAGAAGGTTGTTAGGAGTGAGCGTGAGTTGGTTAGAGCCAAAGAGGAAGCTGAAGTGGGTTTTCAGCAATGGTTGAAGAGCGCGAAGTATCAAGAGGGCTGGGATGGGATTGTTGCCTACTATGATTTTGAAGGGGAAGCTGGAAAGATTGAGAATCGCGTTGGAGGAGCGGATACAAAAGCGGGAGTGGCTAAAGGTTTGGGCTTTGTAGATGGGCCTTCGGGGCGGGCATTGTCATGTGACGGTGATAATGGTGCGGTGTTTTCTGATTCGCTTCATATGGATCGTTACACTCCCTTTAGTATTGGGTTGAAAGTCCGAGACGGGGAGCAAGCGGCCCAGCGGGCAGTAGTGCTACAAAAGACGTTTGGCACTGACGTAGGTTACAACGGAGTCGATATTGTGATGGAGGGAGGGCACTTAGAGTTCCGAATTTATCGGGTATGGCCAGGCAATGGTATCGGAGTGAGGACCAAGCAAGCATTGGCAAAAGGGGAGTGGAAGCATGTGGTTGTTAGTTATGATGGCAGTAGCTCGGCAGATGGCATTGAGCTCGTGATAGATGGTGAGGCGGTGGATGTTGAGGCTATAGGAAGTGGGAAGTTATTGAAGAGTGCATCAATCAAGACATATGGAAGTGGCCATTTGACACTGGGGCAACGGTTTCGGGACTATGGTTTTAAAGGTGGAGCTATTGATGATTTAAGAATTTTCGAGAGGCAGTTAAGCACGATTGAGTCTAAGGCTTTGAGTCTCGGGGTGGGGGTAGCTGAGTTGGTGAATGAGGAGATTAGTGAGGTGGAATTACGTGGTTATTACATGAGCCACTATGCTCAGAAGGTGAAGGAGGCTCGTAAGGTTCTTGAGGGGGCTTGGAGAGATTATGTTGGGGTAGAGGATAGGGTGATGGAGATCAGTGTTATGAAGGAGTTAGCTGAACCGCGGCCTGCTCACATTTTGGAGCGTGGTGAATATAGTGCTGAGCGCACAGAAGAAAACCGTGTTGAGAGAGATGTGTTTGAGTCGATTTTACCTGCTTTTCCGGAGGGTGGATCGAGAGATCGTTTGGGGTTAAGTCAATGGCTTATGGATCCTGGGCACCCACTGACTTCGCGAGTTTTTGTAAATAGAGTGTGGCAGAATTTCTTTGGTGTTGGCTTGGTATCGACGCCGGATAATTTTGGTTTACAAGGAGCATTACCGTCGCATCCGGAGTTGTTGGATTGGTTAAGCCGGGATTTCATAGAGAGTGGCTGGGACATCAAAAGGTTGCAGAAGCGTATTGCTTTGTCATCGACCTACCGGCAGTCGTCGGCAGCTGGGGGAGGGCAGTTAGAGAAGGATCCTGAAAACAGGTGGTTGGCGAGAGGCCCAGCTCATCGCCTAGGGGCTGAGCAGGTGCGAGACTTAGCATTAGCGGCATCTGGTTTGCTCAACCGAGCGATGGGTGGGCCTCCTGTCTCGCCCTATCAGCCAGGCAAGGATTTGTGGCGTGAATCGAATGGAATGTCACCCGCCTACAGGCAGAGTACTGGTAAAGCTCTTTATCGGAGGTCCTTGTATTCAGTATGGAAGCGCACAGCGCCGTTGCCGAATATGACAGCATTTGATGCCACGAGCCGTGAAGTATGCCATGTGAAGCGGGCGAGTACGAACACACCGATGCAGGCATTGGTTTTACTTAATGATGTGCAATTTATTGAGTCGGCTCGGGTGCTAGCAACACGTGCGTTGGAGAGTGGTGAGGAGCAGGGTGGGCGTCTTCAGTACATGTTTGTGCGCTTGGCTGGGCGAGAAGCTGATGAGCGAGAATTGGAATTGTTAGAAGAGCTCTACAATCAGCAGTTAGATCATTACAAGAAAGCGGAGGAAGAGGCGCAGAAGTTGGTTCAGCACGGGGAGTCTGGGGTTCCAGAAGGTGTGGATGTTGTGGAGTTAGCGGCGATGACCGTGGTGGGGCAGGCAATTTTAAATCTGGATGCGAGCATATGGAAAAGATGATGAGAAACTATGATGATTTAATGGCTGTGAACCGGCGTCACTTTTTGAAGTCGGCGATGGCTGGGGTGGGCAGTGCGGCTTTAAGTAGCCTGTTAGGTGAGAGTTTTGGTGCGCCGTCTGTTTCTCATTTTGCGCCTAAGGCGAAGAGGGTGATTTATCTTTTTCAATCAGGAGGGCCGGCTCAGCAGGACCTATTTGATTACAAGCCATTGTTGAACGAGAAAAATGGTGAGCAATTACCGCCGGAGGTTCGTGGGGCGCAACGCCTGACTGGCATGTCGGCGAACCAGTCATCGATTCCCTTAGCGGGTTCCCAATTTAAGTTTGAGCAGTATGGTGAATCTGGGGCTTGGTTGAGTGAGCTACTGCCCTATCACCGTGATATTGTGGATGATATTTGTATCATCAAGTCGATGTACACGGATGCGATCAACCACGATCCTGCGATTACCTTCTTTCAGACTGGCTCACAGATAGCGGGTAGGCCATCGATGGGTGCTTGGTTGTCGTATGGCTTGGGTTCGATGAATGAGAATTTACCGTCGTTTATTGTACTTAACTCGGCGGGGCAAGGTGGGCAGCCGCTTTATTCGAGGTTATGGGGGGCTGGCTTTTTGGACTCAAAGTATCAGGGGGTGCAATTTCGATCAGGCAAGGATCCGGTGTTGTATTTGACGAATCCTGATGGGGTGTGTCAGTCGGGTCGGAGGGCTTTGTTAGATAAACTGAGTGATTTGAATAGGCATCAATTTGAGAAGGAATTAGACCCTGAGATTGAGAGTCGGATAGCGCAGTATGAGATGGCGTATCGGATGCAAACGAGTGTGCCGGAGGCGACTGATTTGAGTGGTGAGCCTGAGCATGTGTATGAATTGTATGGTGAGGATGCGCGCAAGCCGGGGACCTATGCTGCGAATTGTTTACAGGCGCGACGATTGGCTGAGCGTGGTGTGCGGTTCATTCAATTGTACCACCAAGGGTGGGATCAGCATGGGAATTTACCGAGTGCTATTCGGGGGCAATGTAAGGAGACAGATCAGGCCTCAGCGGCCTTAGTGAAGGATCTGAAACAGCGAGGTATGTTAGATGATACTTTAGTGATATGGGGTGGTGAATTTGGCCGGACCTCATACTCGCAGGGTAAGATCACAAAGACGAGCTATGGCCGGGATCACCACCCGAGGTGTTTCACGATGTGGATGGCAGGAGGGGGAATAAAGCCAGGGATAAGTCATGGCGAGACGGATGCGTATGGCTACAACATTGTGGATGGCTTTGGTGGAGTCATTAACCCAACGAAGCATCATTACGATAAGCATGCAGTGCATGTGCATGATTTGCAGGCTACTATCCTCAATCAGTTAGGGGTGAATCACGAGCATTTGGTGCACCAGTATCAGGGGAGGAGATTTCGCCTGACCGATGTCCACGGGAAGGTTGTTAATGACATTTTGGCATAAAAAAACGCAGCCTTCACGAGGATGGCTGCGTGGGAATGCGTTGTTGTATAATTGGAAGATTACCAAGCGAATTGGGTTCCGAGCGTGAGTGTCCAGTCTTGGCCAAGTTGTGGGCCATTGAGTTTTTGGTAGACTGGGGCGGCGAGTTCTGCCGCGACGCGGAAGCCTGAGCTTGGGTGCCAAAGGTTGAGGCCGACACCAGCATCGAGGCGTGTGCCGCCGTGGTTTTGTGGGTCAGCTGGGGAAGACATATTTGGCATCATTGGTGTGTTGACGCTGAGGTCAGTGTCACCTTGGATGCCCTTCCAGCTTTTTGCGCCAACTCGGAGGGAGAGGGAAGCCCACTCGGTGATGTTGCGAGCGAGCCAGGAAGTGGCGCCGATACTATCGCCAAAGCTGTAGCCTTGGTTATTTTCTCCGAGGTGGATGCGGCCATTGAGTTGGGCGCCCCAGGACCATAGGTCGCTGGGTTGGCTGAGGTAAGTCAGTGAAGGAAGGAGATCGAAGGTTCCTGTGCCGAGTTGCATTGGGAATGGTTGGTGGCGGGTCATGCCCATGGGGGTTTTGAAGGTTTCGCCGGTGGATCCAGTTGGCAGTGAGAAGCTGAGGCCGAAGTGGGCGCGTTTACGTTCGGCGTCATAGAATTTATAGAGGCCGCCGACGGAGGTGTCGCCCCAGCCATCGGACTCCATGTGGGTTTTCTTGCCTTGGTTCATGCCCATAGTGAATTCCATGTCCATGGTGTTTTTGATGTAGTTTGTCATGGCCATGAGGGTGAGGTTATCGGTGGGAGCGTACATGATGCCGAACATGTGCATTTCCATGTCCATTTCGCTGGGGACGAGCATGTATCCGGCTTGTGAGGGTTGGATTTTGGAATCACCGACGTAGAGGTCTTCCATGTGCATTTGCATGTAGCGGTATGAAAGCATCCACTCACCAGTGTTGTGAGTGTGGTCGGCCATGACGCTGATAGGGGCGTGTCCATCTGGGCGGCCACCATTCCAGAGGTTGTCTGAGGTGAGTGCGTCTTTGCTGGTGTGAGCGAAGGCAGTAGTACTGAGAGTGAGTGCTGTAAGAGCAGTAGAAATTTTCATGGTATTATCTTTTTAAAGTAAAATTGAATGGATGCGGACACGGTGGTGCCACGCGTCTGTAGAGCACGCATTGGAGGAAATAGATCCAGTGCGTGGATGACCGATGGGGCGAAAAAAAAGATGCCCAAAGGAGCTATAAATTGGGGGAGTGTCAGGCTACACGAGGAGGAGGTGTAGGGACTTGGGGTGAGAAGTCGGTTGCGTGAAGCACGTGTTCAAAATGGATGGGGATGCGGATGGCACGGGGTGGCGGGGGAAGCCGGAGCTCGGTATTATTTAGCTGTGTGAGCTTAAAGTTGCCGAGCTGGAATGATGGGGGGAGTGGAGTTTCTTCACCGGCATCTTGTTGCGTGTTTTGAATTTCTTGAACGGTAAGACAGTGCTCACAAGGGTGTTCGCCATCGAAGGTGGAGGCAAGGGCTTCTGAGAGACCTTGTTCAGGGACTCTCTGATTCAACATGCTAGCCCATGCGTAGGACTGTAGCAGCGCAGTAGGAACCTCCATGATAACGATGGCGGCTAGCAGGCAAAGGAGTCTGGCTATGGATGTGAGCATGCTACGTGAGCGGGGGTAGGAGATGTGTGGGGGGCGTGCAAGTAAAATGCAGATCGTTGAGGAATTTTTGTAACAAGATGTGGAGATGGGGGGTTGACCTCTGAGGTGAGCGAGCTATGAGTTTCGCCATGCAAGACGAAACAATTACTAATCCTGAGGAGCAGGAGGTGCCTGTAGAGGCTGCGGCTGAGGATGCAGGCAAGACTCTGGATGAAATCAACGAGGAAATCGAGAAGGAGCTGGAGGAAGCGATCGAGCAAGAAGAGCGCAGCCGTGAGGAAGAACTGGAGGAGGAAGTGGCCGAGTTGAAGAACAAGTTGCTTCGGAGTGTGGCAGATTTAGAGAATTACCGTAAGCGCAGTGCTCGTGACAAGGCGGATGCGATTCGATATGGCAACCAGCGTCTTTTGGAAGACTTGCTTCCAGTGATTGATAACTTTGGCATGGGAATGGCGGCGTCTGAGCAAGATGCCGGTTCGATGATCTACATGGGGATGCAAATGGTGCAGAAGCAACTTGACGATTTCTTGGGCAATCAAGGGGTGCAGGTGGTTGATTTGAAGCCGGGAGATGTTTTTGATCCGAAGGAGCACGATGCGATGGCGCAGGAGGTTTCCGAGGAGTTCGAAGAAGGGCAGATTATTCGCATTATGCGCAAGGGGTACAAGATGGGTGATCGATTGATTCGTCCGGCTAATGTGGTGGTGGCGCAAGCTGCTGTCGTCGAGGAAGCTGCTGATGCGGTAGCTGAGGAAGGTGAAGAATCATAAGGAGAGGGTAGGATGTCTAGTAAGAAAGATTATTACGATTTGTTGGGGGTGGCTCGTGATGCTGATGCCTCAACGATCAAGAAGGCTTACCGCAAGCTAGCGATTAAATTTCACCCGGATAAGAATCCGGACGACGCAGAAGCCGAGGCGAAATTTAAGGAGATTGGTGAAGCATATGAGGTGCTGAGTGATGAAGAAAAACGCGCTGCATACGATCGCTATGGGCACGCTGCATTTGAAGGCGGTGGTGCTGGTGGTGGATTCGGCGGTGGTTTCCATGATGCCTCCGATATCTTTTCGCAGGTATTTGGTGGGGCGTTTGGCGGTGGTGGTTTTGAGGATTTCTTTGGTGGAGGGGGGCGTTCGCGTCGTCGTTCCGCGGCTCAGCCGGGCAGTGATTTACGCTATGACTTAGAGATCACCTTGGAAGAAGCGGCTTCAGGCTGCGAAAAGGAGTTAGAGATTGAGAAGGAAGCTACTTGTAGCACATGTAGTGGTAAGGGGTCTAAGAGTGGTACAGGAGCTAAGACTTGTTCGACCTGTGGCGGATCTGGAGCGGTAACGCGTCAGGCTGGAATTTTTGTACAACAGACGACCTGTCCTGAATGTCATGGTTCTGGTCAAGTGATCTCTGATCCGTGTGGTGACTGTAATGGTCAGGGGCGCAGGGAAGAGACGGCACGCATTAAAATTCGGATTCCGGCAGGAGTAGATCGAGGCACGCGTCTTCGATCATCCGGCAATGGCGATGCGGGTTTGAGAGGTGGGCCAGCGGGTGACCTCTATGTGTTTATCGATATCAAGCAGCACGAGATGTTTGAGCGCGACGGGGCGGATTTACATTGTGAAATTCCGGTTCCTTTCAGTGTGGCAACTCTCGGTGGTGAGCTTGAGGTTCCGACTCTGGAAGGTAAGGCGTCGATCAAAGTGCCAGCTGGTACCCAAGGGGGGACGACATTCCGTCTAAGGGGGAGAGGGATCAAAGATTTGTCATATGGATCTAAGGGGGATTTGCATGTGACGGTGCATGTGGAAGTGCCGACGAAGCTGAATTCTGACCAGAAAGAAAAGCTTTTAGCATTTAGTGAATCGATTGGTGAAAAGAATTCACCGATTCAGGAATCTTTCTTTGCCAAGGCGAAGAAGTTTTTTGAGTAAGCGGTTGTCTAGCTCCTGACAGGGTGGATTTATCCACCCTGTTGAGCTTGAGTTGCTGAGGTGAATCTATAGCATCAGGTGTTAGGTGGAGATAGTAGTTCTCTGCTAGCTGAGCATCCAGCCAAAGGCTATGAATTCGATCAACAGGTACTATTTGGCCCCTGAGCAATGGGGGAGTTGTGAGTTAGTGCTCACGGGGGATGAGGCACACCATTGTGTGCGTGTGCTACGACAGAAAGTCGGAGATTGGATTATGGTGTTTGATGGGGTGGGGCGTTCTGTTCAATGCCAGATTGTTTCAGCTGAGAAGTCGCGGGTGATCTTGGAGCAAGACGGCGAGGTCGTGACTCAGCCGAGAGGGGGGGAGATTCATTTAGCTCAGGCAATCCCCAAGGCTGGCAATATGGAGTTGATTGTGCAGAAGGCGGTAGAGTTAGGGGTGGCGTCTATTCAGCCATTGCAGACAGAGAATACTGTAGCAAAGGCGGATGGGAAAAAGGTTCAGAAGTGGCAGCGTGTCGCTCTGGAAGCATGCAAGCAGTGTGGGCAGAACTGGTTACCAGTAGTTAGAGAGCCCGCGTCATTGATGGAGTGGTTAGGAAAGCGCGAGCGTATTGAGCACGAACTAGTGGCAGCGTTAGACCCTCGGAGTGTGAGTATGCAGGACATGTTTGGAGGGCAATGTGAGTGGGAGATTGTCCGGCTATTGATTGGTCCAGAGGGAGATTTCAGTCAGAGTGAATACGATGCTATCATGGCGGCGGGAATGCAGCCAGTTAGCTTGGGGGAGATTGTACTCAGGGTTGAGACGGCGACGCTTTATTGTATTAGCGTGTTGCGCTATCACATGGTTTAGCGGGTGGGCTTTGTGTTCTGGAGGTTTTTGAAGTAGGCACAAAGAGACTCAGCTTCTTTTTCAATCGTGAAGTGCGTTCGGATTCTTTGATGGCCAGCTTTCCCCATTTCAAGGAGAGTTTCTGGGTTTGCTAAGAGCTTTAGGAGGGCGTTTTGTGTGGCTTCGACATCGTTGCATGGAACGACAAGGCCGTCAGTGCCATTTCTAACAACATCCTTCCAAGCGCCAGCTTCACTGGCGAGGACGGCAGTTCCGCTGGCCATGGCTTCAGGGACGGTGAGTCCGAAGCCTTCGTTCCTGCTGAGGGCAGTGACGAGGGACATGGCGCGGAAGAGTTTAGGGATTTGTGAGAAGGGTTGTTTGCCGAGAACGTGAACTCTCTCACTGAGTCCAGCGTTGGCGAACTTATCTAACTGTTGCTGTAAATAGTCGGAGTGGGAGGGGGTGGTTTCACCGACAATGACGAGGGTGGGTGCAGGGTTGGACTGCATCAAGGGAATGATGGCGTCGGTGAGGATGTCGAGGCCTTTTTGGTGACGGATTCTACCAAAAATACCGATTCCATACTCTCCTGGGAGCTCGAGTTCTTTCCAAGCTTGGAGTTTATCAGGGCTTGGGTAATAGGTTTTGAGGTCGATGCCATGTGGGATGATACAATCTGCAGGTGTATCTAGGTAGGCATTAGCAGCTGAGCAGGTAGTGATGATGCCATCCATTTGGCGCATGAGCCACTTGGTAAAGTTAGAGTGGTGGCGTTGGGCGGTGGAGGTAAACACTGGGTGGATTTTAGCTCCGAATAGATTCTTAAGGAGCAAGGCTTGGATCATCTCGTCATTTCTTCGTGCGTGGAAGACGCGCTTCTTCCCATTTGGGAGTAGAGTTTTGCAGAGTTTAGCTGTCTGCAAGAAGGAGAGATGCGGTACCGACGGGGGGAGGTGGTGGGCTCCCATCACGGATAGGGGCATGATGCTTTGCTGGTGGGGGAGGACCTGCAGCATCGTAGAGGTGACACCTGAGAATCTTTTGTTGGAGTTTCCAAGGATAAGCTCGATGTCTTGTTCAGCCATGATTGCGGTGTGTGTGATAGGGGAGGGAGAACCTAGGAGGTTTTGGCTTCGCGCAATTGGGGGTTGAGGCTTGCGTCATTATACATTTTAAATTGGTAGTAGACGCGGAAGCTACGGGTGCCACTAGCGACTTGCTCGAGGAGTTGGTCGAGAGCGAGTGCGAGGTCGGCAATTTGTTGTTTGATAACGCTGACTTTATGCGTGCATTTTGCGATATGCTCCTCGGAGGCGTCGGTACGGTCGACTTCTTCCTGCATATGGTATTCTTTGAGGGCAAGGATGGAGAGCCGGTCTATCATCATGCCGGGTGTCTCGGAATTAAATGGGACATCTGAGGTCTTAGGTTTAAGGTTCTCGACGAGGAACTTGTCCATTTTTTCGATAAAGTCATTGCGGCGTTGGTTGTAGCCGTCGATAGCACGTTTTGCTTTATAGATGGGCTCGTGTCCGATATCTTCTCTGCGTGCGATATCTTCCTCGTGCCATAGGAGGAAGTTGCACTTATGATTTTCTGTGAGGAGGGCGAGGAAATCGTTGTGGGTATTTTCTGGCTCTTGGTGGTGCCAGAGTGTGGTGAGTTCTTTTTGGATGTTGGTTATTTCCGGAGATTTCATGTGTTTAGAGAATGCGAGATGATGGGGGAGTGCGATGAAAATCGAAGGTTTGAGTGAATTTTTCTATCACTTCTTCAGGGGTGATGAGGCCGATAGAAGAATGGTGGCGTTGTTTTTCGGATTCATTTTCGAATTTGACGAGCATTTCAATGGTTTGGCCGAGGTTGAGTGGGGCGTGCGAGTCGGGGATACAGGGGCCAAAGAGTTCGATGAGTGGGCAGCCCATCGCCGCTGCTATATGGGCGGGGCCGGTGTCCACGGTGATGAGTCCAGCTGCGAGAGTGCTTGCTGCTTTAAGCTCAATGAGGTTGAGGTCTCGGGTATAGTTGTGGAGGTTAGGGAAGTTAAGTGGGGAAATGATTTCATCTACATAGTCAGATTCGGTTGGGGAGCCGATGACGAGGATTTGGGTGTTGGGGTAATTCTTAGCCAGGGACTGGATGACTGCTTGCCATTTATCGTGGCTCCAGAATTTGGTATTAGAGCTGCGGCCTACATCACCGCTGGTCATGGTTTTTTTATTCCCAGGTTGGACGAGGATGAAGTCACCATTGAGTTTCGGGGCTTTGTTAATGAGCGTATCGATCTCAGATTGGGTGGTATAGATATGTGGGGCGGCGGGAGGGGTGTGTGTGGGGCAACCAATTTCTCTGAGGCGGCGGTTAGACTCATGTTCCATTGCGTGGTGGTGTGGGGCAATGGAGGACAGCGGGAGGAACTTAAGGTGTCTTTGTGTTTTAGGTTCGGGGTGGAGATTGTAGATATCTCTATATTTTTTTGGGGAGAGGTCGTGTTTGAGTGAACGAGAGGAAGCGTTGAGGAATGGTGGGATTCCTCGTTTATTCAAGATGTAAATATCGTTGATGTAGGGGCAATCTTTGAGGACGGGGTATGTCCAGTTAGCTCCAGCGATAAGGTCAGGGGGGGAGCCGTCGCGTTCAGTGAGGGCTTTCAATGCAGGGGTAAGTAGTACTATATCACCGATACCTCCAAAGCGGGTGATGAGCGAGCGTGTTGCGGTCATGAGGGGTTATTGAGAGTTGAGAATATTTACGATGACTTCAGGTAGGTGGGTCCTGAACGTGGCATTGTTTTCCTCGAACCAGGTGTGCGCTTTGGCGCCCATCTGTTTTTTTGTCTCTTCTGGGAGTTGCATTAATTGGGTGAGTTTTTGTTCGAGCTGATGTGGGTCGACGTAGAAGTTGGTTCCAAGGTGTCTGGGCTCGGATTTGGAGATGGGAACGAGCGTGCCGCGGTCTGGGCTGATGAGTTCGTTCATGGGGGGGGCGTCAGTGGTGACCACGAGTGCTTTGCAGCTCATGGCCTCGACGATGTAATGGCCCCAGCCCTCGCTGAGTGAGGGGCAGAGGTGGATGCCGTGGCTATTTTGCAGCTTTTGAAGCTCAGCGTTCGAGAGGTAGTCAGTGATTAGGTCGACGTTGTCGGGGACGCTGGTAGGGGCGTTTGATGCGTGTTGGACGAGTGTGAGGCTTGGCCATTCTGGGTGTTTTTGCCAGAGCTCTAATAAGGTTTGAGTACCTTTTAGGGTGCTTTTGCCAGCAAGGTGGAAAAAGCGTTGGTAGTCCATGGCTCGGTCGGGGAGTGAGCGATCAGGTGAACTAAAGCCGATGTAATGGCTGGGGGCGAATTGGTTGAAGATATGTTCTGCATGGTGGGTTTTGCAGAGGACGGCGTGCATATGCTTCAGTTTTGGGGTGAGTCTATGTGGATAGCGTTCTTGGTTGGGGATCAGTAGATTATGTTTTGCTGTGCCGAACCAACGAGGGAATGTGCGTTCTAGGAAGATGTTTGCGTCGTATTGGGGGCGTTTAGGGAGGAGGGATTGGAGCCATGAGATGCCTCGGCTATGGCTGACGGTGACCTGCATGCCAGCGGCTTCAAGTGTCGCTTTGATAAGTTTAGCGTCTTGGTCTAATCCGACGCCATTACTGCGGCCGATAATGTTCAGTTTTAGAGGCATGAGATTGCGGCGAGAGTATTCGCAGCTTGCGTGAATGTGGAAGGATATTCTTTCTTTTTTGATTTGTGAGGATTGGCTCTTGAACTTGGGAATGCATCTCGTTAGGTTGCCATCCGCATGAGCTCCTTACACATACAAAAAATGAGAGCATGCATTACTCATCGATCTCTCAATGACCATAACTCCTACTGAAATACCAGACGTTTTGATCTTGAGCCCTAAGAAGCATGGAGATGCAAGGGGCTTTTTCTCAGAAGTATATAAGGAATCTGTGTTGGCTGAACATGGCTTTACTGAAGCATTCATTCAAGACAATCATGCTTATTCAGCTGAGGCGGGTGTCTTGCGTGGCTTACATTACCAGAGTCCACCATTTGCGCAGGACAAGCTTGTGCGCGTGGTTCGGGGTTCTATTTACGATGTTGCCGTTGATATTCGCAAGGGTTCAGCAACTTTTGGTAAGTGGGTGGGGGTAGAACTTTCAGCTGATAATTGGCAGCAATTGTTAGTACCGAAGGGGTTTGCGCATGGTTACTTGACACTGGAGCCAGATACAGAAGTGCTCTATAAGGTAACCAACCGTTATGCTCCAGAGTGTGACAAGGGAGTGCTATGGAATGATGCGGAGATTGGTGTCGATTGGCCACTGAAAGGGGAGCCCATTTTATCTGCTAAGGATGAAGTGCAGCCTCTACTCAGTGAGATCGAATTAGAATTTACCCTATAGCCATGAGCGTACCAACAATTATTGTAACAGGTGGGGCTGGATTTATCGGTTCAGCAGTGTGTCGTTATCTCGTCGAGAACAAGTTAGCTCATGTCGTCAATGTTGATGTGCTTACGTATGCCGCCAACTTGACCTCGGTTGCTCCTGTAGAGGACTCAGAGCTCTACAGTTTTGTGCAAGCAGACATTTGTGATGCTGAGGCGATGGCGGAGGTTTTCAAAAAGTATCAACCGCAGGGTGTGATGCATTTAGCAGCTGAATCTCACGTGGATCGTTCCATTACTGGAGCTCAGCAATTTATTCAGACTAATGTAGTTGGAACAGCGGTTTTACTTGATGCAGCTCTAGCGCATTGGCGTGGATTGTCTGAAGAAGAGGCCGAGAAGTTTAAGTTCCTATTGGTTTCAACTGATGAGGTATACGGTTCATTGGGTGAGGAAGGTTTATTTGAGGAGGTTACTCCGTATGATCCGTCGTCGCCGTATTCAGCCTCCAAGGCAGCGTCAGATCATCTAGCAATTGCTTGGCATCGCACCTATGGCTTGCCGATAGTTATTTCGAATTGTTCCAACAACTATGGACCATACCATTTCCCAGAGAAATTAATCCCGTTGATTATCCTCAATGCGTTACATCACAAGGAGTTGCCTGTGTATGGAGATGGCTCTAATGTGCGCGATTGGTTGTTTGTAGATGACCACGCTAAGGCGCTCTGGACAATTTTACAGACTGGTCGATTGGGGGAAAAGTACAACGTTGGAGGACGCAACGAGCGCACTAACTTGGAGGTTGTTGAGACTGTCTGTGGTTTGCTAGACGAGATGGTGGATACAGCTCCTGAAGGTGGGCATGCCTCATTGATTAAGTTTGTAACGGATCGTCCAGGTCACGATGCACGATACGCTATCGACGCCACGAAGTTGGAGGACGAGTTGGGCTGGAAGGCTGAAGAGAATTTTGACAGTGGGATTAAGGCGACTGTGCAATGGTACCTTGAGAATGAATCTTGGTGGCGCCCAATTCTTGAGGAAAAGTATGCAGGTGAGCGTCTTGGTCTCTAACTGATAAATTTATGTCAGAACCCCAAGTTAAGAAGGCAACCAAGGTTTTGGTTGTTGGACAGACTGGTCAGCTAGCAAAGGCGTTAGCTGATGCGGTACCGTTGCGTGAGAGTATCGAGATGACGGTACTTGGCCGACCGGACATAGATCTGACCAATCCAGGCTTAGTGCGCGAGGTTCTGAAACGTGTTAGGCCAGATGTAGTGGTAAATGCCTCTGCTTATACAGCAGTTGATAAGGCCGAGACGGATCATGAACTGGCGTATCAAGTTAACGCGCAAGGGGTCGAAGTTTTAGCTAAAGCCTGTGCTGATGGTGGAGCTCAATTCATCCATGTTTCAACAGACTATGTTTTTGATGGCAGTGGGACTGAGCCCTATAAGCCTGAAGATATGGTCTCACCATTAGGGGCTTATGGGGCTTCTAAGCTTAAGGGGGAGGAGTTGGCTTTAGCAGCCTTAGCAAGTTCAGTGATCATACGGACGAGTTGGGTTTATGGTGACGAGGGGAGTAATTTTGTATCCACGATGCTGCGCCTCGCTGAGTCTCGTGATGAGCTGGGTATAGTGGCTGATCAGTTGGGGCGCCCTACCTATGCGAGTGATTTAGCTGGTGCCATACTAGACATTGTGCCTGCGCTAGATGGCAGTCAGGGAGGAGTTTACCATTATTCGAACGAGGGGGAGGTTACTTCATGGCATGGATTTGCTGAGGCCATTTTTCGTACAAGCGAAGAGTATGGGGCGCGTGTTCCTGATACGGTTCGGGCGATTACGACTGCGGAATATCCTACACCAGCAAAGCGACCAGCGTGGTCGGTGTTGGATCTCGAAAAAATCAAAAATGTATTTTCCATTTCTATTCCTGATTGGAATGATTCACTAGCTACCTACTTTAAAAAGAAAGAAACAAAATGACAGAGGGATCAACAAAACCGAGGAAAGGTATTATTCTAGCGGGGGGCTCGGGGACGCGTCTTTATCCAGTAACGATAGCTGTAAGCAAGCAGTTGTTGCCCATTTACGACAAGCCGATGGTATATTACCCATTGTCAGTATTGATGCTGGCAGGGATTCGCGAGGTGTTGATTATTACGACACCGCATGATCAAAAGGCATTTCAAAGTTTGCTAGGTGATGGGTCTCAATTTGGGATGGATATTCAATATACCATTCAGGAACACCCTAACGGCTTGGCTGAGGCCTTCATTTTAGGTGAAGAGTTTTTGGATGGATCCCCAGTTTGTTTGATTCTTGGTGATAATTTGTACTACGGTCATGGGCTTTCTCAGACATTAAAAGATGCGAATACTCGAGACGGAGGTGCATCAGTGTTTGCTCTTCATGTCCATGACCCTGAACGATACGGGATCGTTGAGATGGATGAGCAAAATAACGCTTTATCGATCGAGGAGAAACCCGAGAATCCAAAATCAAGTTGGGCTGTGACAGGCTTGTATTTCTTTGATGAGCGAGCGCCAGAAATTGCTAAGCAGGTACAACCATCTGCACGAGGCGAAATTGAGATCACAGAGGTGATCGATTTTTATTTGAAGGAGGGATCATTGAAAGTCAATACGATGAGTCGTGGCATGGCGTGGTTTGATACTGGGACTCATGATTCGATGGTTGAGGCGATTGAATTTGTGAGAGCGATTGAGAACCGCACTGGGCAGAAAATCGCTTGTTTAGAGGAAATTGCGTGGGTGAATGGATGGATTGATGACGCGAAGCTTGCGGAGCATGCCGAGACTTACAAGAAGTCTCGCTATGGAGAGTACCTTAAAGCACTGGGTGATTTATAAATGAGATCTGTGATGATACATGAGAGTTCAGATGTGCAGACTGATCAAATAGGAGAAGGTACAACTATTTGGCAGTATTGCGTTCTTCTGAAAGGTGCACGTATTGGGAGTAATTGTAATATATGTTCGCATTGTTTAATTGAGGGCAATGTTAGTCTCGGTGACCGCGTTACAGTTAAATCTGGTGTTCAGCTTTGGGAAGGTCTGCGTATCGCTGATGAAGTCTTTATTGGACCAAACGCAACATTTACCAATGACATGTATCCAAGATCTAAAGCTTACCCTGATGCGTTTCTAGAGACTGTAATCGAAAAGGGGGCAAGTATTGGTGCAGGAGCAGTTATTCTCCCAGGGGTGGTGATAGGTGAGGGAGCTATGGTGGGAGCAGGAGCGGTTGTTACCAAAGATGTTCCCAAAAATAGCTTAGTGGTGGGAAATCCTGCAAGAGTTGTCAGATGAATAGAGACTTGATAAAATGGGTGAACTTTGATGTTAAGGGGGATGAGAGGGGCTCTTTAAATGTCATAGAGAGTAGCAAGGATGTCCCTTTTCAGATTGAGCGTATCTACTATATATATGGAACTCGAACTGGGGTGACTCGAGGATATCATGCCCATAAAGATTTGAAGCAAGTTCTGATCGCGATATCTGGATCCTGTAACATTAAGTTGGATGATGGTGAGTATTCAACAGTTGTGCATTTGTCATCTCCCGAGAGGGGCATTTATCTGGACTCATTGCTGTGGCGAGAAATGTCTGATTTTTCAAGTGACTGTGTTTTGCTGTGTATTGCGTCTTCTTATTATGATGAAGACGACTATATACGAGATTATGCTGAGTTTAAATCATATGTATTAAAGCGAGGGTAATATGGCTAATGTAGTATTGTGTTATTACACTGAGGTTGCTCAAGTTTTTTATGAGTCCCTTCAGAAAGAGTTGGTTGAATGTGGTAATAATGTGATACGCCTAAATTTAGGTGGCTGTATTAATAATGGCCGAGTGTTGAATGCTGAGCTAAATGAGATCCTTGAGTATTCACCTGATCTCATCATTAGCTTTAATAACGCCCTTTCTCTAATTGCTGGGTCGGAAGCTGTTAATGGCCCTGTATTAGTCTACGCGGCTGATACCCCTGAGCTTTTTTTCAATAAGGAGGAAATGCTTGCGCAGGATGAGCGTTATTTTTATGTGTCAACCCAGCCATGTGGTAAGCGTTTATTTGAGGATGTTATAGGAAGAACCTTAGTAGAAGGAAGTAGCCATTTTTATATCCCAGCCGCAACCTCTCTTCATGCTGAATCATTAGATGTGGATAAAAACTTGTCTTTCATAGCATCTAATCATTGTCAGAAGGATTTTATTGAGAATGAGCTGTTTTACGAACAGATAGGCTGTGATGTATATTCTTTGGTCAAGGGGAATTATTTTATATCTCTTGAAGAGCTTAGAAGTCAGATTGAGTATGAGGTTTCAGATGAGAACTTAAACGCTTTGTTGGGTTATGCAAAAGGGTATTATGCAGGTATAGTTAGAATGGATGCACTTAACGCTCTGTCTGATTTAGGGTTGGCTATTTATGGTGTTCGGTGGAGAGGTAGATCCACTTATTTTAATCCTGATGTTAGTCGGTGTTATAGGGGGAAGCCTATATCGACAGAAGAGGATAATGCTTGGGTTTATAATACATCAAAAATAGCTGTGAATATTTCCCATCCACAAGCAATTACAACTTTTTCTTGGAGGGTAATGGATATAATGGCATCAAATGCATGCTTGTTGATGGAGAAGAAGGACGACTGGTTAGATTTATTTGGTAGCTATTTATCAGATGAGGTGAAGTCTGCTATTATCTACGATGATCAATATGATATGAGACAAAAAGCAAAAGCTTTGTTGTCGAACGAGGAGTTGAGGTTGCGTTGCGTTCGTGAATGTCAGCACGCTATTGCCCAGAATGGGAGGTGGCCACACCGGTTCAATGAGCTTGGCGTTTTTTTTAATCTATCATTGTGCAATGAGGGAAGAGGTGAGGGGAAATATGTACAATTCATAGGTGAAGAGAAGAAGTTGGTTGAAGATATGGTACGCGGCATAGAGGACTGTAATAGGTTGAACTTCTTGAGTTCCTTAAGGCTGCGCATGCGTCTCAAGTGTGCATCTTATTCTTTTCTGATGATGATGGCTCAGATTCCTGTTTTGGATTCGTTACTTCAGGCTAAAAAGTGGCGAGGTCGCATGGTGGGAAAAATGCTAAAATACGCTAAAGAGTAAGTTTGTAGGTTTATGAATATCAAATTTTTGGATTTGAAAGCTGTGAATACACAGTATCGAGATGAGCTGGTTTCAGCTTGTGAACGCGTGATTGATAGTGGCTGGTATATTCGAGGCGCAGAGAGTTCAAAGTTTGAGGAGGAGTTTGCTAAATATTGTGGAACCAAGTTCGCTGTTGGGGTTGCCAATGGCTTAGATGGACTAGCTCTTATATTTAAGGCATATCTTGAATTAGGCGTTATGTCAGTTGGTGATGAAGTTATTGTTCCTGCAAATACTTATATAGCGACAGTTTTAGCTATCTCCGCTAATGGTTTGAAGCCTGTATTAGTGGAGCCCTGTAGTGATACTTGTTTAATTGACGTTTCAAAAATTAGAGAAAAAATAACTGACGCAACGAGGGTCATCATGCCTGTACATTTATACGGTCAATTATGTGACATGCAGGCCATTAATAGTATAGCCCGAGAGTATGATTTGAAGGTGATTGAAGATTCAGCTCAATCGCATGGTGCACGTACGCTGGGAGGTGTCCGCGCTGGAGCCTTAGGTGATGCTTCGGCGTTTAGTTTTTATCCTGGTAAGAATCTTGGAGCCCTCGGTGATGGAGGTGCTGTGACGACGAATAATGAGGAGTTAGCAGATGTTATTAGAGCGCTAGGTAATTATGGAGGGTCGGTCAAATATGTGAATGACTACCGAGGTGTGAATAGTCGTCTAGACGAAATTCAAGCTGCTATGCTGCGAGTGAAGTTGAGGCATTTAGACTCAGAAATAACTAGAAGACGTCATGTAGCAAAACGTTATCTGTCAGAGATTAAAAATGATAGAGTCGTCTTGCCGCAATGTCTGCAAGATCAATCGCATGTCTGGCATTTATTTGTTGTTCAATGTGAGTTACGGGAGGAATTAGTACGTCATCTCGAAGAAAAGGGAATACAAACTGTTATACATTATCCGATTGCGCCACACAATCAGGAGGCATACGCTGGTGCGTTTGAGGGGCTGAATTTCCCTGTTACAGAGGCACTTGAAAGGAGTGTACTTTCTTTGCCTATTTCACCTGTGATGAGTGATAAGCAGATAGGGGGCGTTGTGGATGCTGTAAATTCATACGGAGAATGAGTTTGTTGAAATATTGCCCAACTATAAAGCTAGTCTAGTAAATAATGTCTTCGATCAATGTAACTCGCTCGATTTTGCCACCTATCGATAAATATATCGAATATGTTAGGTCTATATGGGAGAGTGGGCAGTTAACTAATAATGGACCATTGGTTAAAGAGTTTGAGCTACTGTTAGCTACAGAATTTGGGGTGAAACATGTTGTGCTAGTTAGTAGTGGGACGGTTGCTATTCAAATCGCATTGAAGGCCTTAGGCATAGAGGGAGTTGTTTTGACAACCCCGTTTTCATTTGTTGCAACGAGTTCTGCGATAGCGTGGCAAGGC
The DNA here is from genome assembly GCF_042683245.1 of Rubritalea tangerina. Taxonomy (NCBI): domain Bacteria; kingdom Pseudomonadati; phylum Verrucomicrobiota; class Verrucomicrobiia; order Verrucomicrobiales; family Rubritaleaceae; genus Rubritalea; species Rubritalea tangerina. The sequence continues at coordinate 147,605 of NZ_JBHUJB010000046.1, read as the reverse complement.
ATTGAATTTGATTTTGCAGATATCGATGCCGAATCTCTATGTTTATCACCAGATAAGCTGTCCGAACAAATGAGTCCTGATGTAGGGGCTATTATGGGTACACATGTTTTCGGTAACGCTTGCGATATAGAAGGAATTGAAAAGATCTCAAAAAAGTGGGGAGTGCCAGTTATTTACGACGCGGCTCATACATATGGTGCAACTTACAAGGGAAGAAGTTTAATGGCATATGGAGACGTTTCAATTTTGAGTCTTCATGCTACGAAATTGTTTCACAGTGTAGAAGGAGGGGTTCTCGCCACAAATGATGAATCATTGGCGAAGAAGTTTTCATATATGAGGAACTTTGGATTCGCTAGTCCTGAGGCTTTTCAAGGCGTTGGTATTAATGGAAAGATGTCTGAGTTTCACGCAGCAATGGGCTTAAGTTTATTGGGAAATATGTCAGAAGTAATATCAGCTAGGATTGAATTGGTTGATCTGTATGATTCGTATTTCTATGAAATAGAAGAAGTAAGTCGACCTGTGCAATCAGATCATGCGATCAGCAATGCAGCATACTATCCCATTATATTGCCAAGCGAGACAGCGGTCTTGGGAGTTCTGAAAGAGTTGGAGTGTGAAGGTGTTTTTGCGCGACGGTATTTTTACCCTTGTTTGACAGAGCTGCCTTACTCCAGAAAAAGTGATGTGCCGATAGCTGAGGACATCTCTTTGAGGGTTCTGTGTTTGCCTCTGTATTATGGTTTGACCAATGAAGAGGTGGTGAAAATTGTAAACTGTGTAAAAATGTATTTTTCTAGCTGTTTGTCTAAGTAGAGAGTTGATGAGTTTCTTGAGTTATAGATGTCTATGAAGTGTGCCATAATGCAGCCTTATTTTTTGCCTTACATTGGCTATTTTCAGCTCATTCAAGCTGTTGATGTCTTTGTGGTATATGATGATATTGAATTCACAAAACGTGGATGGATTCATAGGAATCGCTTGTTACTTAACGAGAAAGTATCCCCATTTTCAATTAATCTAGAAAAAGCCTCAGATTATCTGATGGTTCGTGATAGGAAGATTTCAGAGGAGTTTTCGAAGACGCGCAAAAAGCTATTGTCTAAAATTGAGCAGTCATACAAAAAAGCTCCATATTTTGATGAAACTTACCCTCTTGTTAAAGAATGTTTTCTGAGTGATTGCAGAAATTTATTTGATTTTATATTCCATTCAATTGTGACGATGTGCTCTCATTTGAACATTGAAACAAAAATAGTAATTTCTTCTCATCTGAAAACTGAGGGAGAGCTATTGCGGCACAAGTATAGAGTGTGGGATTTGTGCTCTAAGGTTGATTGTGACTCATATATAAACTCTGAAGGGGGGCGGAAGCTCTATGATAAATCGGAGTTTGAGAAGCAGGGGATGTGTCTAAGTTTTTTACAAACAACATTAGAGGCCTATCCTCAGTTTGGGGGGGGAGAGTTTGAACCAGCGTTGTCGATTGTAGATATATTGATGATGAAGGGGCGAGAAGCAGTGATTAGAGACTTGAATAAGTATTTTTTAGATTAGTATGAAGACGATATTAGTGACAGGGCAGTGCACATTACATTGGGGGAGGTTAGAGTATGGAAATATTGGAAACTATTATGTAGCGGAGCCTTTGTTTCGTGAGCTAAGGAAGGTATTTCCAGATGCCGAGGTGCGTACTACATTTCAAATGTCGGATGCATTTTGTGAGAGAGAAGGTATTACTAGGCTTCCAATGGAGCTCTATTATGGTTGGGATGATCTAGACCTAGAAACAGCTGAGAGAGAATATCAAATAACGAAGAGTTTCGCTGAGGGGGGGCAGCTGGCTGAGCAGACTCCCTACATTGAGGAAGTTTTGAACTGTGATTTGTTTGTTGATTTTAGTGGAGATATTTGGGGAGACAATGCCGACCTTGTGGGACCGAATCGTTTTTATATAGGCTTATTGAAAGATCGAGTAGCACAGTTATTGGGAAAGAAGACGGCTATGATAGCAGGGTCACCTGGTCCATTCACAAACCCTAACACACTGCCACTAGCACAAGAGGTTTTCAAAAATTTTGATGTTGTAACGAACCGAGAAGAGATAAGTATCAAAGTGCTTCGCGACCAAGGGTTTGAGATCGATCATGTGCATAGCTGTGCTTGTCCTGCATTTCTATTTGAACCATCTAGTGTAGAAGTAATCAGTTCTTTACTAGAGGCGGAGGGTTTAATGCAGAATAAGAGGCCAGCAATTGGTTTTGTTTTGTGTGGTTGGAATATGACCGAAGGACCGTATACGAAATGGCCGCGCGACGATGCTGAGTACGATGAGTTTACACAACTAGTAGGACATGTGCTTGAATCCACTGATGCAGATATTTACTTTATGTCTCACTCTAATGGATTTGAATTGCCTCCTAATTTTAAATTGATTCAAGGGCGGGATCAGCCTTTTGCCCAACAAATGTACGAGATTGCATTGAAACAAGGCTGGGAAAAAAGAGTTCATGTTGTGGGAGCTACTTTTTTACCACCGCAGATGAAGGGTGTCCTTGGTAATTTGGATGCCTTAATTAGTGGCAGAGTTCACGCAGCGGTCGGAGCGCTAGCGCAGAATGTTCCTACACTAGTTATTGATTATGGACATGAGCCTAAAGCACACAAATTAAGGGGTTTTGCAAGGGTTGCTGGAGTGGAAGAGTTCTTGGTTGACCCTGCTGATGTAGATAAAATGAAGGCGAAGTTTTCCAAGATGTGGGATAATAGAGAGCAAATCCATGATGAATTAAGAGAGCGGATGAAAGTAGTAAGAAAAATGTCTAGGGAGAACTTTGAAATACTCAGTAAGTCACTTGCCTGAACAAATTAAAATAGAGTTGGGGACGGCGCCCCCATGTGGAGGGTGGGTCAAACGTGTGACGCATTTACTCCAAGTCATGGACGGAGATTTTAAGCCCAAGCTTAGCAAGCTAGTCAATATTAGTGACTATGCACAAAAATTGTGTTCTAATGCTAATGTTTATATGGCAGTGCACGGTTCAAGAGATATTGGGATGATTGCCTTTTATGTAAATAACGAGATTAAGGGGGAGGCGTTTTCGTTTATATCAACAGTCTGCGTCACACCAGAGTCTAGAGGAGGGGGAGTCGCTCAAGAGCTTATGCAAAAGGCTTATGAACATAGTGTAGCTGTTGGTTGTAAATCAATTCTACTTGAGGTGTCTGAAAAAAATGACAGGGCTGTGAAATTGTATAAAAAAAGCGGCTTCTATCAGACTGATAAAAAGGGATCCTATATAGGAGGGCTTATTTATCGGAAGGACTTTTTAACTGCATGAAATCTGAAAGCGTGAGTATTTTTAAGTTATTTAACAGAGGTAAAGGGGGGAATGTCGAGGAGGGTTTTGACTGTGGTAAAGTTGGTGAGCCTGACTCGGAATTATGTGACACAGCTAAACAAAAGGGGAGCGTCACAAAAGTTTTTTGTATTGGTAATAACAAAACAGGAACAACTTCGATAGAGTCATTGTTGCGAAGGCTGGGGTACAAAATGCCTGACCAAGGTGAACAAGAATTAAAGGTCGTAGAAGCCGTTCAGCAAGGGGATTTTCAACCGTTAAAAGAATTGTGTGACAACTATCAAGCATTTCAGGATCTACCTTTTTCACAAGGTGAAGTGTACGCAAATGTCGATAGCCTTTATCCAGGGAGTAAATTTATTCTGACCGTTCGAGATCCCGATGCGTGGTATGACAGCCTTGTTCGATTTCATTTAAATACAATACTGAAAGCTGTTGGGGTGTCAGATGTGGCTGATGTAGTCGAGGATACTTTTAAAGATAAGAACTTATATATTCGCGAGAATTATCTTTATAATGTGGCCAAAAGACATGTTGCCGCGGTGTCTGATGGGGAAGTTTTGTACGAGTGGAGTAAGCTCTATGATAAAAATAATAGGGTTTCTGAATATATTTCTAGGAATGAGCGTATTATTAAATACTTTCAAGATAGAAAAAATCAGTTGTTGGTAATTGACCTTACAAAGGAAGAAGATGATTCCAAGCTGTTACGTTTTCTTGGCTGTGAGGGTGAAAAAAGTTCGAGTGTGCCTCATTTGAATTCTTCTAAGTGCTGATTCTCAGCTTGATTTGTTGGTAATGGAAGAACGTAGAAATAATTTTGATATGAAGTTATCTACAGAAGAGGTTAGGGGGGAATGCCTACCTTTGAAAGATCAAGATTGGGCCGAAGATGTGAAGCCTCTTGTGAGTATCCTGTGTCCAGCCTATAACCATGTTGATTATATCGAGGAGTGTTTGGATTCATTGTTGTCACAAGAGACAAACTTTCCAGTAGAGATTATTGTGCGTGATGATGCTTCGACTGATGGCACCGCAGAGATAGTTGAGCAATATGGAAAGCTTTACCCTAAGATAATTCGTACTATTTTGGAGCCTGAGAACTTCTATGCTCAAGGCGTGCGGGCGACTCCTATTTTGGCTGAGGCTAGTCTAGGGGAGTTCTGTGCAATGTGTGAATGTGATGATTATTGGGTTGCTACCGATAAACTTCAATTACAAGTCGAATTGTTGATAGATAATCCAGAGTGTTATATGGCTGCTGCTCAAACGATTATCAAGTTTGATGATGGCAGGGTCGATGAACTATGCAAAGGAAAGCCACAAAAATTACTCTCATTTTATGATTTGCTTGATGACTGCTATTTGCATACGTCTACTTATTTGATGAGATCATTTAAGCAGGTTCTCAGAGAATGGAGTGATAAATTATACTTATCTGACACAACTCTCAGGTATATATACTCAGATCTTGGTCCAGTGGTATTTTTGCCAAAAATTGTTTCGGTATATCGATATTCGGGCAAGGGAATTTGGTCTAGTTTGACTCAAATAGAGCAAGTAAACATAGAGATTGATTTGCACCAACGTTTTTTTGAGCACTTTAAGGTGAAGTATAGGAATTTCTTTGCCAAGAAGTTATTGGATTTATATCACTGGAAAAATACGTTACTGCCATTAGGTGAAGAAGATAATGCTTATATTGATAAATTAGGTGTAAATGAAGGTGCTCTTGTGAGTGTTTGCTTGCCAGCATATAACCATGCTCCTTATGTAGAACAGGCGATACGCTCGATATGTAGCCAAACGCATTTTAGTATTGAGCTGATTGTGGTTGATGATGGCTCTACTGATGCGACAGCTTCTGTGATCGAGGGTTTGCGCAGCACTTGCGTGGCTCATTGCCGTAGGTTTGAATTTATACAGCAAAAAAATCAAGGCGTAGTGAGTGCGCTTAATAGAGCCATCGAATCGTCTCATGGTGAATATATTTATATTATTGCATCGGATGATGTGGTGGAGCCTCACGCTATAGCGACTTTGTGCTCTTTTCTAGATGTTCACAGGGATTATGCTCTGGCTGTTGGAGATAATGCATTTATCGATGACTCAGGTGCTGAGTGCTTCTGGAATGGAGATTGTCAAAACGTTCATAGTCGGGAAGAGGCTACTTATACCAGCTTTGGAGATTTTCTCAGACAGAATCGCCCAGATGTTAATTTTTTGGGCGATGAATTTGGGCAATACCCCTTACTTCTGAAAGGAAATCATGTGCCCAATGGGTATTTACTCCGTCGTGATGCTGTGGTTGAAGTAGGTGGTTATGATGCGGGCCTTCAGCTAGAGGATTACAATTTGATGCTCAAGTTATCTAAGAAATGGAAGTTTAAATACCTTGATGAGGTCTTATTTCGTTATAGATGGCATGGAGCAAATACCGCTAAAGATCGTGTTAAAATGATACGATCAACGATGGATGTCTTGGCGAATGAAAGATCGTATTGTAGGTACAGACTGAAATTGAGAATTACTCTCACTATCGAGCTGCTAAAGTGGAAAATCGAAATTACAGATGAAGGAAAGGTATTAGATCAATTGAAATTGCGAATGGAGCGGTGGAGTAGGGTTTATGATTATTTGTGGCCTTCTGATAATAGCGGGTAGATACATTGTTATAGAAAAACGCTGTTTAGTTTTTTGCATGTAAAATTGTTATAGTGATATTGAGATGTGCCGTGCTGGTTTAGCTAGACTGTTAACCTCTAAATGTAGAGGGATAATATCATTATAGTGTGATAGTGCCAAATGCTACTATGGTTTGACGTTTTGGATATAACGTAGCCATTTCGTGAATGAAGTATGTGTTTAATGATTCGAATTAAGTTTTGTTATGTGTAGGAGAGTATGGTTTCGCTTGTTAGCGACATAATTGAATATGTATTTATAAGTGAGTATGAAGGGCGAAGTGAAATTAGCAAATAGGCTGAGAAAGTTTGAAAGGTCTATTCGGAAAAGTCGAAAAAAAATTCTAGGAGAGCATAGGAAAATTAGCATTAAAGGTTTGCTTTCTAGGGCTTCAAGGAGAGGTGGGGATATTGAGTATAATAACGCAAAACCACGTGTGTTAGTTGTCTCCCATGACGCTTCATATACGGGTTGCTCAGTTTTAGTATATAATATTGCAAAGAAGTTGTCTGATAAGTACAACGTCACAATCTTATCTCTTGGGGAAGGAGCTTTGCACGATGCGTTTAAATCTGTTTCAGTTGAATATTGGGTAGACAAACGCAAACATCACGCTCGTGGCTACTATTTGAACAGTTTGTCGTCACTGATGAGGAAGCGTGACTATAAATACGCTATCGTTAACTCGATAGAGTCTAGACATGTTCTAGAGGCTTTGAGAGGTTACAAAATACCCACTGTCTCGCTCATTCATGAATTTGCGAGTTATACCAAACAGGGTAGAGAGGCTTTTTCATATGCTTTTAATTGGTCAAGGTCTATTGTTTTTCCAGCTGACGTAGTGATGCGGAATGCCTTGAGCATAACGGGTTACAATAGAACTCATAATGTTTATAGTACTGGACAGGGAAAATGCGAGGTGCCTAAGTTGCATTCTTTAAATGATGGCGACGGAAGTGAAGAATGTGAGCGCCTAAAATCAATATTGAGGCCAGATGGAGGGAGTGATCAATTTATTGTTATTGGTTCCGGATCCGTAGATTATAGGAAAGGTGTTGATCTTTTTATAGGAGTCGCTGCGAAATTAATCAAAATGTATGGGGGTACTCACGCTAAGTTCGTGTGGTTAGTGGAGGGGGGGGAAGCTGAAGGAGATGATCGATATTTGATGTCTATTAGAGATCAAATAGATCGTTCGGGGCTAACTGACCAAGTCATTATGCTACCATGGACCTCCGAGATTGAGTGTGTCTATCAGCTTGCTGATCTTTTGTTGCTTACAGGTCGAGTAGAGCCACTACCTAATGTAGCTATCGATGCTCTCTCTCTGGGTACACCAGTGATGTGTTTTGACCGCGCGGCTGGAATTGCTGACTATCTTGAAAAGGCTGCTTTAGGTAATTCTCTGATTGCTGATTATTTGGATGTAGATGATATGGCATCGAAGCTTGGTGTTTTAGCTTCTGATAGCAAGTTCTACCGATCTGTTAAAAATAAGGTAAGAGAGCATTTTTCAGATAACTTTTGTATGGATTCTTATTTGAAAAAGATCGATTCAGTAGCCTTAGGCCAAGTCGATCCCGAAATTTTGTCATTGGATATTGAGGAAATTCTAAAGTCGAATAGTTTACGTGAAGATTACTTTCTCCAAGCGAGTGATGAAATTAATTCGAGTAGAGGTTGTGTAGAACTTTACTTAAGTGAGACTAAAAAAGGGTACGGAGTCAGACGACCTGAGCCTGGTTTTAATTCTACAATGTATTTAGAATCTTTGCAGGCTCGTGATTTTTTCGTTCAAGATCCTTACGCTGAATTTTTAAGGAGAGGGCGCCCTGAAGGTAAGTGGATGCAGGAAGTTATATCTGAGAACTCGCCAGTTAGCGATAGTATATCAGACTTGGAAGGTCGCGTGGCTCTGCACATACATGTGCATTATGTTGATGTACTGGTGGAAATTTTCAAAAGGCTTCAACATAATAGTTTTAAACCTGATGTGTTTATAACTTTGAGTGAAAAAAACTCAATTGATGAAGTGCGTATGTCAGCTAGTGACTTTGGAGTATCTCTAAAAAGCGTAGTGAAAACTCCTAACCGAGGACGTGATGTAGGGCCGTTTTTGACTGAATTTCTTGGGAATGGTACACCTTATGAGATTATTGGGCATCTGCACACTAAGAAGAGTCTTTTCACAGGTTCAGATAAAGTTGGTAAATTGTGGTCGAACTTTCTTTTTGAGAATTTATTAGGAGGTGATAAGGGAGGGGGGATGATGGATAGAGTACTGACTCAATTTCTTGGTGATGATTCGGTTGGGATGATATATCCATCTGACCCTAATATTGTGTCTTGGACTCAGAATGATTTGATTGCTGAAGAATATGCAGAAAGAATGGGGTTTGGAAAACTTCCCAATGAAATAAATTTCCCAGTGGGAACCATGTTTTGGTGCAGAACAGAAGCTATTCAGCCATTCATAGAGCTCAATTTACAGTGGGCTGATTATCCTAGAGAGCCGATTGGTGTGGATGGAACGATTCTCCATGCATTTGAGCGTTTATTAGGGTATGTGCCAGAGAAATTGGGTTATAAGACTTTGGTTACAAATGTAAGAGGGGTTTCGAGATGACTTTTATATCCGCCTTAATAGCTCAATTTTCTAATAAGTGGGGAGAAGAATCGAATTCGCAACTCATGAATTATATTGAGACCTACTGAATGAATCATGGATCGTTGTTGGTTTAAAAATTTTATGTGTTTTTTTAAAGTGTTTTAGTTGTGTTATGATGCGTTTACTAAAGAGGGTTAAGATGTGGCTTCATGATGTTTTTTGCGTGGGTTGCAAAAAGAAAATTGCAGCATCTTATCCCGCGTTCGATTCATGCTTTTATAGAAGCCAATTACCAAAGTACTCATTGGGTCATATTGTTCCTGTTACGCATTATCAAATGTTTGGGAGATATAGAGGGTACTTAGCAACGAACATAATCGATATTAAATATTGTGCTAGTAAGTATGGGGTGCCTGAGTGTGATGTAGTCAATGAGTACATATTTAGAGGGCGATTTGAAGGATGGGATACGATGTCCCCTAATGTTTTGTCTCTGGATGAAAATACTCAAGAATATCTGAATTCTCCGCGTAAGGGAGAATCTCAGTATGCTGTGGCCTTGCACCTATACCATTATGATCTATGGGAGGAGTTTGAAAAAAATATATTAGAGGTTGATGATCTAGTGGACTTATATGTCAATTTGATCGATCATGGAGGCGAGGAGGCTGATTTAATAGCCAAGAAGATCCGATCGAGTTTTCCTAATGCGGTCATTCTAAAGTTCCCTAACCATGGGAGAGATATTTTACCATTTATGCAGTTAGTGAGGTCAGGGGCATTGAGTTCCTACAAGGCTATAATAAAGCTACATACTAAGAAGTCTCGAGGTGCAGAGAGGTGGAGAGAGCGCTTAGTTAATTCTATCATGTATGATCGTGAGCATGTGCTAAGTTTATTTCAAATTATGGAAAATGAGGATGTGGGGCTAATTGGCTCAGAAAAAGACATTCATGGTGGTTACAATTTGTGGAAGTATAACATTGAAGGCGTAAAGAAGATGGTTGCTCAGCTAGGTCTGAGTTATGCTGGCTTAGATAGCTATCCTGACTTTTTGGCTGGCAGTATATTTATCATTAAAGGCAGTGTCCTTGATGCTAGCAAAAATCTTGAGTTTGAGTCATGCGATTGGCCTCCCGAAGCTGGGCAACAAGATGGGACTGTCGGGCATCAGGTTGAGAGACTTTTTTCTATATTGTGCTACGAGAAAGGTTTAGCGGTCAGAGGGGTTAGCCCGCCCAGTGATCAGTGAGCGAAGATCGCATTGTATTGTCACTAATCTGAGCTTTTTAGATCAGCAATCTTGTGTGGAAGAATGCTTTTGACAAAGGATGGGAGAACTGTAGGTTTCTGCCAACTGTGCTGAATATTCAGTAACCAAATAGATGAAAAAATTATTGCCTTATTTTAAGCTTATAGCTCCGGTGAAATGGAGGTTTATATTAGCTCTTGTTGCAGGTGTCGTGTACGGCATTTCATCTGGATTTGGACTGCCGTTTATGGCGTCCAAAGTTTTTCCCTTGTTGTTCTCTTCATCTGAACAGGGGCTAGTGGTAGCTGTAGCCAGTGACGAATTATCTCCAGTACATTATGATTTAGGTAAGCAGGAAGATTTCACATTGAATGAGAAACTGTATACCAAATCCGAAGACGGAAATTTCAATGCTTTACCTCAATCCGCGATATTATCAGCAGGTGGTACATACCGCGAGAGTGAGGAAAGTACACCGAAGTCTTTAGGTAATTTGTATTACAAAGTTGATGACGAGAATTTTCAGTCTATTCAACCTAAATTGTTTGTGAAGGCTGCCTCGCAGGACTATAAACCCTTATCTTCAGAAGCAGAACAAAAGGGAAATAAGTGGTTTTTGTTTGGAGCGGTAATGATGCTTCCTGCTGTATTTTTTGTGCGAGGTTTATCAGGTTTTGTAAATACTTACCAGATCACTTACTGTGGTAACTTTATCTTAGAGAGGCTGCGTATGGACGTATTTACAAAGCTGCAGGCTCTAGATCTGGCCTTTTTCCAAAGGCACGGATCGGGTGATTTAATGACAAGAATCATGACTGAAAGTGCTCGTCTACAGCAAATGCTGACTTCTACAGCAAATGACTTGATCAAGCAGCCAGTCACTTTCATAGCAGCTGTTTTTTCCTTAGTCTACTTGTCTATTCAGCAAAGCGAATTTGTGTTTATTCTTGTTTGCTTTGCTGTCATACCAGCTTGTATTTTCCCTATAAGAAAGCTTTCTAAACGAATGCTGGAGCGCATGCGTGTCGGAGCCAAGGGTGAAGGCGAGATCGGCAATTGTGTGCAGGAGAACTTAATGGCTACAAGGGATGTTCGTGCCTTCAATCTAGAGGAAAGAGAAATTTCTAAGTTTAAGACGCTCTTGGATGGGTTCTTCACCATGATAATGAAGATGACCAAGTACCGTTCTATGATACCTCCATCTGTTGAATTCATAACAGCCTTGGGGGTTTCTGTTGCAATCTTTTATTCAGCTCAGAACGGACTTACTCTGGAAATGGTGCTTCCTTTAATTTTTGCGCTGTATATGAGCTACGAACCTATCAAGAGGATGGGTATGCTGCAAAATCAGCTAGTGCTCGGAGCTGTAGCTATTGAGAGACTTGAAGAAATTTTAAAGGCGGAAGAGGGGGTTAAAGATCCTGAAAACCCGAAAGTGCTACCTGAGATAGCTGGGGAAATTTCTTTCTCAAATGTGACTTTCAATTACGAAAAAGGAACGCCAGCCCTTGATAATGTCAGTGTCGATATCAATTCTGATGAGATTGTAGCCCTGGTGGGGCCGAGTGGTGCTGGTAAGTCAACTTTTACGCATTTAATTTCTCGCTCCTATGAGCATCAAGGTGGAGTCATAGCTTTTGATGGACTGGATGTCCGCGATTACAAGCTGCATGATGTTCGTGCAAATGTTTCTGTAGTTTCTCAAGATCCGTACCTATTTAACGATACAGTCGAAAATAACATTCGATTAGGTAAGCTAGACGCTACTGAGGAGGAAATTCGCATCGCTGCTCGTTTGGCTCATTGCCATAACTTTATCGAAGAGCTACCACAGGGCTACCATACCATGGTAGGTGAGAAAGCGACACGTTTATCAGGTGGTCAGAGGCAGCGTCTAGCAATTGCACGTGCATTCTTGAAAAATTCTCCAATTCTTATACTCGATGAAGCAACTTCAGCCTTAGATGCGGAGAGTGAGCAGGCTGTTCAGGGAGCCTTGGAAGATTTGGTGAAGGGGAGGACCACCTTGATCATTGCCCACCGCTTCAGTTCTATCAAGATCGCGCATCGCATTCTTGTGTTTGATGCAGGTAAAATAGTAGCACAGGGATCTCATGATGAACTTATGGCAAGCAGTGACTTGTATAGGAATTTGCATGAAAAACAGTTGTTAGAATAGAATCTTTTCTTTAGCCTACTGCTAAGTTAAAGCCCCATGAATCAATCAGGTATACACTATGCTGACATAAAACTGGATGAGAGCACACGTGAGTTATGCATATTGGCGTCTTACGATCGTTGTTCTCAGGTTCAGAAGTATGTGTATCACCTCATCGATAAAGTAGCATCAGAGCTAGATGCTCATGTTGTATTCGTTACGACTTCGGATGTCTTGTCAGATGAAGACAAAGGTAAACTCTCTAAGATGGGGGTTTCCGTTGTTCACAGAGAGAATTCTGGCTATGACTTTAAGTCTTACTACGTGGGTTTGAGTTGCTTTAAAGATAAGCTCTTACAGTTCGAAAGAGTCTATCATGTGAACGATAGTGTCTACGGCCCGTTTGCTTCTCTATCTGAGGTAAAGGCGCGAATGCTAAGGTCTGGATTTGATGCTTGGGGAATGACTGATAGTTGGAAGATTAACTATCATGTTCAGTCTTATTTTACCTGCTTTAACTCCAATGTATTTGATGAGTTAGTGCGCTTTTGGGATGGATATTCTTTTGAGAGTGATTATGGCACAGTCATAAGCTCTGGAGAAGTGGGGCTAAGTCAGCATCTGATTAAGAACGGGTTTTGTGTAGGAGCTGCCTTTCCTCTTGAAAAGTATGTCGCTCCTTATTTAAACAAAGTCGAAAACGCTGGTGATAATGCGCACACCTGTGTGCGATCAATGTCGAAGCCGCGATGGTACTCCATAAAGCAGCGAGCGACGCAGCTAGACCCATCCGTAATAGTTTGGCGTCCTATGCTGAAAGATGGGTATCCATTCTTAAAAACGAAGTTACTTAAGGATTGGTGTCATCTAGGAGCTCATTCAGGTGACTGGTTGAATCTCGTTCCTGAGAGTTTTGTTTATGCTCAGACTGTTGCGCAAGCCAGTGTTCACAGGGATCGACCAGCATTAGTTGGAAAGCTAAAACCTAAGTGTTACCACTTTTTCCTCAACCCTGTTAAGTATCTCAAGTATATTAAGAACTGGTCAGAGTTTATGAGGAGGTTGATTTCTGATTAATTCTGGATTCTAGCATTGCTGAGAAGAAGGCTCACCGCTACTGATAGATGCATTGAATCAATGAAGATTACAGCGATCATCGATAGTTACAACTCGGCCGCGTACTTAGGTGAGGCTATTCAGAGTGTTTTGGATCAGACTAGGCTCCCTGATGAATTTCTAGTTGTGGATGATGAGTCACCTGATGGTTCGGTTGAGATTGCCGAGAGGATGTTGCGGGATGTGCCGTGGGCTCGGGTGGTAGAGAAGAAGAATGGTGGGCAGCTGAGCTGTGTGAGTGAGGGGGTTGTGCATGCGACGGGAGACATTGTTGCTCTATTAGATAGCGATGACATATGGCATGCGAACCATCTGGAATTGGCGGAAGAGCAGTTTCGTAAGGAGCCAAAGTTGAGCTTATATTTTTCGGCTTGTAAGGAATTTGGGGAGGGGGAGAAGAACCTTTATCGTAGTTATGCGCCTGGGCTATTGGGGCGCACACAGGTGTTGACGGCGGTGGGCAATTCTTATGTAGGAGGTTTGAACTCGGCTTTGGTGGCGAAGGTGGAGGATTTGAAGCCGTATTTGCCATTGCCGAGAGATTTGGAGAGAGATTGGATTGTGAATGCTGATAACATCACTATCTGGCTGACATCCTTGAGTGGAGGACTGAAGTATGCTTCATCTGAGGTGACCGTTCAGTATAGGGTGCATGCCACTAACAACCACAAGAGCTTGTCAAAATATCCAGCGAGGATTCAGAGGAAGGCGGCGACGGCTCGTTTTTTTGAGTATTGCAGGCGGCAATTTTATATTTCTGGCGACTTTGCAAAGTTATTGCCGCAGGAATATCGCGCGCACCCAACACGCACGCCTGAGTTAAAGAAAGAATATTTACGGGCCTTGTCGAAGGCTAGCCATAGCATTGGGCTGCGAGCGAGCATCGTAGCATACTTGAGGATTCAGTTAGGAAAATGAGTCGAGGTCTAGAAATGTCTGCAGTGATCATCACCAGAGATGACGCTGAGCGGGTATCGAAGTTAGTGCGGCATCTCACGACATTAGTACAGGATGTAGTCGTGCTGGTGGATGACCGAAGTGGTCCTGAGGTGAGTGAGGCTCTAGAGGGGGTGGACGGGGTACGCTTTGAGAGTTTCACATTTGAGGGTTTTGGGCATGCGAAGCGAAGGGTTGTAGCATTGGCTAGATACGATTGGATTTTTTCAATGGATGCGGATGAATGGCCGGATGCTGAGTGTGAGTCGGCATTGGCTGGAGTTGATCTAGCTAGTCCTGGGATATATAAATTGAGGCGCTTAAATCATTATTGTGGGAGGCCGATCCGCGGGTGTGGTTGGTACCCAGACTATGTGATCCGTGTGTTTCACAGGGGAGTGGCAAACTTTAGTGAGGACATTGTGCACGAGTCCGTGAAGCCGCTGGATGGGAAGTTAGAGCCCAAGGCGATTGGGGGGCACATTTTGCATTATTCATTTAATGGCAGTGACCAATTGCTACAGAAATTGATTCAATACACGAGTTTGTATGCGGAGAATTACAATGGGAAGCCGAAGTCGGTGCCCGTGATTTTACTGAGGACATTGGTGGCATTCATAAAGTTTTACATTTTGAAGAAGGGGATTTGTTTTGGACGCGATGGATTCATCATATCTCTGATGAATGCGGGAGGGGTATTTCATAAGCATTGGCGTGCGGCGGAAATTATAAGGGAGAGAAAATGAAGGTAGCGGTAATTATCTCGACGTATAATTGGCCTGAGGCCTTAAATTTGTGTTTGGCGTCATTGGCACAGCAGAACCACAAGCCAGATGAGGTGATCATCGGGGATGATGGGTCGAGGGCTGATACCAAAGAAGTGATTGATCGCTGGAGGTCGAAGTTGACGATTTACCATGAATGGCAAGAGGACAGTGGCTTTAGGCTGGCTCGGAGCCGCAACTTGACTTTGCGCAAGGTGACGGCTGAGTATGTGATCTGTATTGATGGAGATATGGTGCTGCACCCAGACTTTGTATCAGATCATCTCTCGTTTGCTAAGAAGGGGAGCTTTGTACAAGGGTCTCGGGTGCTACTTAATGATGACTTTAGTAAGCAGATCATGTCTAGCAGCCAGCCGTGGAGGTGGAATACGAAGTTGATAGAAGGAGGGGTGTTAGGAAACAGGAATAACCTTATTCGCAAGCCGTTATTGACTCGATTGATTGGCTTGCAGGCTAAGGAGAGCGCAAAGAATACGCGCACATGCAATATGGCATTTTGGCGCGAGGACCTGTATGCGGTCAACGGTTTTGACAATCGCTATGAGGGATGGGGGCGTGAGGATAGTGATTTGGCTTGGCGGTTAGTGAACTACGGGGTGAAACGCCGAAAGTTAAAATTCTCAGCAGTGGCTTTGCACATTTACCATCCGGAAGTGTCCAGGGCGTCATTGCCAGAGAACGATAAAATGTTGCAGAGGGTGTTAGATGATAAATCTTACTATCGCTGTGAGAGTGGTATAGAAGAATAGCAATGGAAACAGTATCACTAGTGATTACGAGCTGTGCTCGTATGGATTTATTGGAGCAAACTTTAGCGAGTTTTCATCATTGGAATAGTTATCCACTGAGTCAGGTGATTGTGACTGAGGATTCCCCCTATGGAGACAAGGTGCAAAAGTTGTTAGATCAATATGATTGGGGCTGTCCTGTGAAGTTGATAGCGAATGGGGAGCGGATTGGTCAGCTAGCAAGCATTGATAAGGCGTATGCTGAGAACAGCTCGGAATATGTGTTTCACTGTGAAGACGACTGGGAGTTTAGTCGCAAGGGGTTTATTGAGGATTCACTGGAGGTCTTGAAGCAGGATCGCGAGGCATTTTGTGTATGGATTCGCGAGCGATCCGAATTCCCTGACGCCTTATTTTCTGGGGAGAGGTATTATGACTCGGAGGGTAAGGATGTAGGAGAGTTTGTTGTGAAGGAGATTTGTTCATTTAACCCATCATTGAGACGAGCCTCTGACTTTGGTAAGTATCTTCCCTTGGTTCAGTTTGTGGATGAGATCGAGGCGGGAGTGTCACAGGTATTGGAGGATGCGGGGATGCATTCTATATTGCTTGATGCATCGGCAACTCAGCACATTGGCTGGCACCGCAGATTAGACGCTCATTCACAGGATAAAGCCCAATGGATTTATGACTGGAAAGATCGCTTCAAGCGTCTCAAGTCAAAATTGTATAAGGTTTTGAAAAGAGGCCATTTCAAACAGCGCTAAGAGTTATTATTACAGTCAGCAATTAGTCTAACTCAACTGAGCCAGGTGCTCTTTCATTAAATTCTTCAGCGAGACAGGCTCTTTCAACAACAGTCACGAAAACATAGTCCGGTTGCCATTTTTCTATGATATTTTCCAGTCGGGGGCTAGCAACCACGTCCTTCCAGTGTTGTTTCAGTACATGGCTAAAAGTTGATGTCATGTGTTTAGTCATCGCAACACCGAAAGAGTCAGATAACCAGAGCACTTTTTTGTTATTCAGTGATTTTGGCGTGTGTATGAGGTAAGGATGGTGTGGGTTGCCAAAAACAGGATCAGTACCCTCATATACAACCGAGTTATTTTCATAATCGTAAATAGTATGTGTGAATTGAGAGTTCAGTCTGTTTATCCCAGAAAAGGATACAGTATCTTGAGGTGGGTTTTCTATCTTTAAAAATCTAGCTAGATCTCCAGATGCACATGGGACAACGTCACCTAGCTGTGTCCAGTTAGGAGGCGGGGTAGTCAGTTTTTCCTTACTCTCAAGGCTATTGATTAATTTATTAAATGCGATACCTGCTGCATAGAAGTTCCAGTGTGTGTCGGTACGAAAATATAGTAGAGCACTGTCAGCGAATAGGTCAGGTCGTAAATCTAAATATATATTGTTATCTTTATATAAGTGCTCAGAGATGGAACTTGATTGTGGCTGAGCCCATTGCGGCATATTTTGAGAATAAATCGTACTCTTATTTGGTGCTACTAGGATTTTAAAATCATCCACATTATTCTCTAAGTAATAATCGAGCCATTTTTTTTGGTTCTCAACAATCTCGTGTGAGGTTTGAGCGACTTTAGGAGTGTTAGATCCTATGCGGCTAGCGCTTAGGGTGTTGTCGTGTCTGTCGCCAAGAAATAACCAGCCGTCCTTACCAATAATCACATCGCCAGGCTCAGGGCTGATCCCGTTCTGAATCAAGTATGGGTTGATTTTCTTATCTAAATAGTCTGTCGAATATAAGTTTTTAATGACACTGGATTCGAAGCTGTCTCTATTTAAAATGTTAATGATCGGTAATGCAGATAATCCAATTGCAACGATAGAGAAAAAAAGTTTCAAGTACATGGTACGCGCTAAAAGTTAAAATAAAGGAAAACTGAGCTGGAGGAAGCAACGGTGATATAAATTGATACCGTGAATACGATGGCTAGTAATATTACTTTTTTCTTAGAAATCGATTGAGTGAGCTCTATCGAGTTTCGACACGATAGAATGTAGAAGGCAATAGAAATGCATAAGTACTGAGGGATGCAGGTGATTAAGTAGACAGGATAGGAGGCCGCTATCTTGTCAGCGTTTGTGCCAAGCCAAGCTAGCTGTTCTGTCGGCATTGCATGGGCGTCATAAATCGTATTGTTGAGTCCAAGCATAGCTTTAATTATCGAGAGAGCATCATTTAGGTCGCTAGCTCTGAAAAAGATCCAGGTGAGGTTGACGAAGTTAAATGTCACCAACCACGCGAGGACTTTAGGCATATTACCTCCCAGTGATTTCCAAATTCTGTGTATGACGAGGGCAATTCCGTGCAGAGCACCCCAGATAACAAACATCCAGCTAGCTCCGTGCCATATCCCTCCAATCAAAAAAGTGAGGAATAGATTATTATATGTATGGATTGCACCTTTCTGGTTTCCTCCGAGAGGGATGTAGATGTAATCTCTTAAGAAGCGGCCAAGTGTGATGTGCCAACGTCGCCAGAAGTCCTGGATATCTAGGGATTTGTATGGGGAGTTGAAGTTGATTGGAAGTTTGATGTTGAACAACAAAGCTGCGCCAATGGCCATATCGCAATACCCACTGAAGTCGAAGTACAACTGGAATGTATAACTTAAAGAAGTTGCCCATGCTAGAGCAGAGTTAAGTGTACTTGCTGACTGAAAACCTGCGTCAGCCCAGACCGCAAATGAGTCTGCAATGATTACTTTCTTACCCAGACCGATAGTAAAAGTGAGTACTCCAAGAAGTATGTTCCTAGTTTTGGGGAGTAAGTTCCATTTAGACTCAAATTGAGTCATCATCTCTCGATGGTGTACAATTGGACCAGCGATTAATTGCGGGAAAAAGGTGACGAAGAGTGTGTAGTTCAATAAATTGTACTCGCTAGTTTCACCCCTATAACTATCCACTAGGTAGGCGATTTGTTGGAAGGTGAAAAAGCTAATTGCTAGGGGGAGTACAATTTCAGATAGTTCAAAGTTGCTTCCAGTTATTAGATTTATGTTATCTATTAAAAAGTTAGAGTACTTGTAATAGCCTAATAGACCAAGGTTGAAACATATGCCGACAATGAGAGAGGCTTTTCTATTTACTCTCTTTCTATGAGAGTAACTTTTGGATAATCCAGTGCCTATTGCATAATTACATGCTAATGAGATGAGAATGAGGGGCAGATATGAAGCATCCCAATAGGAGTAAAAAAAAAGGCTAGCGGTAACTAGCCACATTTTACTACCAATGAAGAGCCTTTGCTTAATTAGGAAAAAATAACCTAAAAAGCATATAGGTAAGAATAAAAATATAAATTCCCAATTACTGAACAGCATATTTCAGATTATTTGTTAGTTGTGTTTCACTTAAGGGTAGCAGTTTGTGCCAAGGGGGGCATGCGCGGACTTCTATCTCAAGTTTAGAATGGTGAGTCCAGACGAAATCGTAATTTTAGAAGCATTGCCGTGCAGAGAGTGAGCAGGTTATATACAGTGCACAGAACAATAGAAAGAGGGGGGGATGGTTATTGACCTACGGCAAAGAGGGTGGAATGAAATATCTAGGCTTTTTTTACCCAATAGCGGTGGAGCCAGAACACATCTAACAGATTACTTCTAAAGTTCTTTTCATAAGAACTTGTGATAAGAGTTACTGCGTCGTCGACATTAATATCGGAGACATCTGTTGGAATTGGGATGATTTCAACTCTCCATTTTGCGGGTTCAGGTGAGGAGACAGCTACGCTGAAGAGGGGGGCGCCAGTACGTAGGTGAAGGACTGCGGGGAGTTTGCTTCGTTCTGAATCGACACCAAAGAAGGGGCGGGCATTTTTCATGCCACCTGAGCGTTGGTCTGCGAGAATTCCGAGGATACCTCCCTCACGGATGAAGGTACTGAGGGTGCCCATGGGGGTGGACTTGGAGAACATCTGGCAATTGTATTCTTGTCGTTGCTGGGCAACGTAGTCATCTGCAGCTTTGTTATCGAGGGGGCGGTAAACGGCTCCAAATTTTTCGGGTTCTGGGTCTACGAGGGAAGAAATCTTGCTGAGGATTTCCCAATTGCCCATGTGGGCGAGGCAGAGGATGGCGCCAGAATTTGATTGAATGGCTTGGCGGAACTCAGGTGAGATGGAGATATCGACACAGTCTGTGAGCTGTTGTGGGGTCATGCCGTAGGTTTTCAGGCTACAGGCGAGATTCGCGCAATTGCGTTGGAAGATGGATTCTGTGAGTGGGGCGTTTGGGTTGAAGTCCTGTGTGGCGTTGGAGACGACTTCCATGTTGTAGTCGATGATGGCTCTGCGGCTGGGCATGATGCGGTAGCAGAGTGTGCCTAAGCATTCTCCAATTTTCCAAGCAGACTCGACACGGATGAAGCGAAAGACCGTATTGACCAAGGCGATGGCTAGGATGATGGGGAATGCTTTGAGTCGATCGATCATAATGGAGCGGGCGGGAATTTTCTGCGAGAAAGGGGATTTGTCAATGCCCCGATTTTGGTGAGAGTGGGGCTTGAATTAGCGGAGTGAGCTGTCCTATGTTGGGTGCTATGGGACCGCTGTTAGCTCTCTTGATAATTGTAATGTTGTCACTTTTAGTAGTGAGGCTGGGGACGAATGCTCTGATGCTGACGGGCATGTCGAGGGAGGCGGCGACCTTTCAGTCTGCTTCGGCATTTTTTGGGGTAGGTTTTACGACAGCGGAGGCGGAGATGGTGATGCGACACTCGATTCGACGCAAGATTGTGTTACGACAGATTATTGCAGGGAATATTGGGCTGACATCGGCGTTGGCGACCTTAGTGGTGACCTTTGTGCAGAATGATAATGCAGCGGATGGTATGAGCCATTGGTTGCAGCTATTGTTGACGGTTTTTGGGATCGCGAGTTTGGCTTTTCTGTTGAACTTGAAGGTGATCAAGAAACCGGTGGATACTTTGTTGATGCGATCATTGCAATCTTCAGGGATGGTGAGGGTGTGTGATTACGAATTGTTATTGCGAGTAGAGGAGGGGTTTTCGGTATCGGAGGTGAAGGTGAATGCATCGCATCCTTGGTGTGGCAGGAAGTTGATGGAGTCCAGGCCTTCAGATTTTGGAGTGGTGGTTTTGAATGTTCGTCATGTTGACGGACGTTTTACGGGGGCACCGGACAAAGATTTTAGGGTGCAAGAAGGGGATGAGCTTATGATATATGGCGCGGATGCTGATGTGGCACGCGTGGCCAACAATTTGAAGCATGCGGAGGACCATCTGGCACGCGGAGTGATCTGATGGCGAGTGGTGGCGACTAGCTTTGGGTAGAGACTTCCTCTAGGACCTCGACTTTGCAGGGGACGACGCCATCTCGGTGAAAGTCGAGATGAGAGCTGTGTGCCATGCCAACGGAGACGTCGATGATGCGGCCTGGTTTGTAGGGGCCGCGGTCGTTGATGCGGAGGATCTTGGTTTTCCCATTTTCGAGGTTGGTGACGCGGACTTTGGTACCCATCTTAAGTTTTTTATGGGCGGCAGTGTGGCCGTGGTTGGTAAATTTTTCACCACTGGCAGTGGCGGTGCCGAAGTTTGTTTTCACGGAGTACCAGGACATTTTGCCATGTTCGACGGAGGCGACACGGTACTTTTTATCCTCGATTTTGACAGTGGCGTCTTTGGAGGAGGTTGTTTGGGTGGCACAGCTGCAGAGGAGTAGAGCAGGAAGTGCTAGGAGTGTGAAAAACTTCATAGATACGGTCAAAGTAGTTGTCGGAAGTAGCGACAAGGACGCCGCAGTTTGTCTGCGGCGGCTATGTTAGTTGGCGTTACCGATGCTGGGCTCAGTGGACCCGGTGTGATCTCGGGGGGGCTGATTTATTCCTCTGAATTCTTTGCCGCTTTTTTGGCGGCTTTTTTCGCAGCCTTTTTCTTAGGTTCCCTAGGGGGGAACTCGAAGGATGGGCGTGCGTTATTGAAGTCGTAGATGATGAAGGCTTTGAATTTCCGTTTAGTACGGTTGGAAATGAAGTCCTCCATGAGTGAGGATTTGCCACCTTGGAAGACCTTGATGGCGTCTTCTTTAGAGATCGGCTGTTGGAGCAAGACCTTGGAGATTTTCATGCCATTTGGAGCTTTCTTATTTTTAGCTTCTGGCACGTAGTAGGATTTCTCAGTGTCGTAGATTTTGAGTGATTTCCCATCGAACTCCATTTCGCCGATGATCATGTCCTCAGTGAGGTCTTCCATTTCTTCCTCATCGCGGTCGAAAACGAAGGCGACTTTGAACTTCTTATCGATTTCGAGGCCTGCATCGAAGGGGCGATTAAATCGCGATTTGAAGCCGCTGAGAGGGCCGACGAATTTCTTGGTGAAAAGTTCGCGCGCCTCATCTTCGGTGAGGAGGCGGTTGGCGATATACTTGGTCACTTTAAATCCACACTCTGGCTCACGGCATTCGTAGGTTGCATCTGTTTGTTTGAGAGTGGTGGCACCACACTTTGGACAAGGGGCATTGATGTCAGGGAAGACTTTGTTTTTAAGTTCGGTTGCGTAGCCTTTGGCGCGCTCGACGATATCCTTCGTGTAGGCAATGATGTCCTGCATGAACTCGGGGCGTTCGAGTTTGCCTTGCTCCATTTGGCGGAGTTTGCGTTCCCAATCGCCAGTCATTTCTGGAGATGTGAGTCCATCTACACCAATTTCATGGAGTGTTTCAATGAGTTTGAGTCCGCTGGCGGTGACGTGGATATCACGTCCGTCACGCGCGATATATTTTTGGCGGATGAGGGCTTCGATGGTTGCCGCACGGGTGGCGGGGGTGCCGAGGCCGCGTTCTGCCATTGCTTCGCGTAGTTCTTCATCGTCGATGAGCTTTCCAGCCCCTTCCATGGCGGAGAGGAGGGTGGCTTCATTGTAGCGTGCGGGAGGCTTGGTTTCATCTTCCTTGACACGCACATCTTCGACCTGAGCATTTTCACCTTCATTGACTGAGCATAGTTCGTCTTTACCGGCAGCGACACCGACTTGGCGGCCGTAGACGGCAAGCCAGCCAGGTTCGACCAACACTTTACCTGTGGTGAGGAAGGTGTCGGAGACACCCTCCGCGTGAGAGATTGTGGTTTCACGGCGTGTGTTCTCAAATACCGCGTGTGGGAAGAAGACGGCGAGAAAGCGCTTGGTGACGAGCTCGAAGATTTTTTGTTCTGGCTCTGAAAGTTTGACGAATCTGCCGGTGGGGATGATGGCAAAGTGGTCAGAAATTTTATTGTTGTTGAAGACGCGCTTGGTCGGGATCAGGCGGTTGTTGGTTTGGATGTCTTTGGCGAATGGGGAGAGCGAGTCGTAGCTTTTGCCGATGGCATCGATGGTATTGCTGACTGTGCCGACGTAGTCTTCGGGGAGGTAGCGAGAGTCGGTACGCGGGTAGGTGAGCATCTTGTGACGCTCGTAAAGGGCTTGGGCGATCTTAAGGGTGTTACCTGCTGAGAAGCCGAAGCGCGACGAGGCTTCACGCTGGAGAGTGGTGAGGTCGTAGAGCTGTGGTGATGCCTGCTTGGTGGGCTTTTTGGTTTCTGTAACAGTGCCAGATTTACCCTCGCAGCGTTGCTTGATGGCATTGGCATTCGTGAGCTCCCAGATGCGTTCCGCTTTTGAGTGGGTGTTTTCAGGATCCTTTTTCCATTCGGTATCGATCCAACGGCCGGCATATTCACCGGAGGAGACGGAGAAGTCGGCATGGACTTCAGCATAGGGTGTTGGGATGAAGGAGCGGATCTCGAGTTCGCGTTTAGCGAGGATTGCGAGTGTCGGGGTTTGGACTCGGCCGGCAGAGGTGATGTTGAAGCCACCGTGGCGTGAGCGGAAGCAGGTGAGGGCTCTGGTGGAGTTGAGGCCAACGAGCCAGTCGGACTCAGAGCGGCACTTGGCGGCAGCGGTGAGGTTTTCCATCTCCTCGTCATCGCGAAGGTTCGCCCATGCGTCGAGGATGGCTTGGTTGGTCATGGAGCGCATCCAGAGGCGCTTGACAGGCTTTTGGATTTTGCCGAGTTCAAGGATGTATTTGAAGATGAGTTCACCTTCACGGCCGGCATCGCAGGCATTGACGATGGTGTCGATGTCTTTGCGGCGGGCGAGGCGCAGGACTTGCTTGAGTCGGGACTCAGAGGTCTCGATGGGCTCGAGAGCGAAGGTTTTAGGGACCGCTGGGAGGACATCGAATTTCCATGGGAGATTTTTCCCATTGGGGCCGGTAGGCATTTTAAGTTGTACGAGGTGACCCACTGCTGAGGTAATGACGTGGGTGTCATTTTCGAAATAGTAGTCGCGTCCTTTGCCTTTCTTATCGAATTTGCTCATGCCGGGGGCTTTAGCAAGGGCACGGGAAAGGTCAGTGGCGACGGAGGGCTTCTCAGCAATAATTAGAGTCTTGGACATCCTAGAAAGGGGAATTAGGTCGCATTGAGGCATTTGGAAAGGCAATTTTTTGATTTGGTCTTAGAATTAGAGCCATGAAGGGCATTTTGAGGCGAGGGGAAGGGTGGGGGGTAAATGTTCTTGTGTGGGGTATGTGAAGTCCTGGTCGGAATGGATTTGAGGCGCACGGTGGGTAATTGGCTCCAGCTGTCGCGACTGGCAAGGAGCTAGGTTTTTTTCTCTATATTATATTGCGCGTCAGCCACGCGCATTCCTCGATCCCAGATTGCACGATGGACTTAGCAAATGTACTTTTCACAATTTTTTAGGGATGACTTCACAGATGTCACTTTAGGGGTACGCTTTGAAGTTGCCAATTTGGGAGAAAATGGCTCTATGTTAGATCATGAGTGATATGGTTTCAGCGGGGCGTTCAGCGGGGGTGCTTTTTCCTGTATTTTCGATGCGACGGAAGAATGACTTGGGGATCGGAGATACGCGTGCGGTGAAGCAATGTTTGGATTGGTTTGCTGCGCACGGGGTAGGTTTTTTACAGCTGTTGCCGATCAATGTGACTGGGAGCGACCGGAGTCCCTACAGTGCTATCAGCTCGGTGGCATTAGACCCATTGTATCTTGATTTGGAGCAGATCAAGGGAGTGGGGCGGGCAACGATCCGTAGAGCTCGGGAGGCGAGTGGGATTGCCCACATTGCAGCGAGTGTGGATTATGCGACGGTGTGGAAGGTGAAGAGTGAGATTCTGAGCATGGCTTTTGGGAAATTTTGTAAGTCAGGCGGGGACGAGGGCTTTGAGCGGTTCAAGAGGAGTCAAGGGAAGTGGCTCAAGCAATACTGTCTCTACCGGTGGTTGATAGATGAGGCGGGAGGGGAGGAGGATTGGTCGTTGTGGCCAGAGGCCTTCAACACGCAGGAAGGGGCATATCGGTATGAAGCAAAGCGTCTTCGGAAGGATCGGGCAGAGGTGCGCACGGCTCAGAATTATTATGCATGGGAGCAATGGCACGCCTTTGCACAATGGGAGGGGGTGCGTGCACACGCAGACAGAGTTGGGGTGCGCCTGATGGGGGATGTGCCGATAGGGGTGAGTTATGCGAGTGCAGATGTTTTCTTTGAGCCAGAATGGTTTCATCTTGACTTATTTGGAGGCGCGCCACCCGAGACTGAATTTAAGGCGGACGCGTTTACCACAAAATGGGGGCAGAACTGGGGGGTGCCAGTGTATCGATGGGATGTGATCGAGAAGAGCGATTATGCGTGGTGGCGGAGGCGTATTGGTGCGCTTAGCTCGATTTTTCATCAATTCAGGATTGATCACATTCTGGGGTTTTATCGGATTTATAGTTTCCCATGGCATCCTCGCAGGAACGCGGAGTTTTTGCCCTTGAGTTTGGAGGAAGCAGCGAGAGAGACGGGAGGGAGGCTGCCTGGGTTCTTTCCACGTGAGGATGATACGATGGTGCACAAAGCTCTGAATTTACTAGATGGAGATAAGTATATTCGTGCTGTGAGAGAGGCTGCTGGGGATGCGGAAGTGATTGGGGAGGACTTGGGGACCGTGCCTGACTATGTACGGCCACACTTATTAGAAAGTGGGATTGCAGGCTTTAAAATATGCCATTGGGAGGTGGGTGCGGATGGGAATGTGATCGATGGTTCTGCATATCCTGAGTGCTCGTTTGCTTGTTATACGACCCATGATATGGCGCCGATACGCAGCCAATGGGAAGATTATCGTGTGGCGGCGGAGGCTGGAGATCGGGTGGCAGAAGCCAAGCTGAAAGCGATTTCTCAGTTTGCGGGATTGCCTGTGATGCGCAAAGGAAAGGCGTATCCAGCATTTTCGCACAAGACCAAGCACGCTCTGTTAGATGCTTTGATGGGGTGTCGGTCGCGCTATGCAGGAGTGATGATCAATGGGGTGGGTGACAGTCCGATGCAGATTAATTTTCCGGGGACGGTGGGGGATCAGAACTGGACCTACCGGGTGAGTTGGGAGTTTGAGCATATTCCACGATGGATGGAGAAGGAGATGGTGACTTTTGAGCAGATGCTCAGGAAGCACGACCGTTGGAGGGGCGCGTAGCTTAATCGAAGAGCTCTGGGTTGTAGCGTCTGAGGGCTTGGCCGAGGCGCTTGGTGTAGTCTTTCGGGAAGGTGTAGTAGGGGATGTGTGCTTTTTTACGGACGAGGCCACGTGCTTCGGGTTTGGGGGCGTATGCGAGGCTCATGAGCAAGTCACTGGTGACCCATGGGCTATTGCGCAGGTAACCGTGGCCGTTGCCGGCGCGGGCGGCTTCGGCGTCACTGACATCGATGATGACGACATGTGGGTTATCATTGAGGTACTGGAGTGCTTTTTGGTCGACATTTTCGAGGTCGAAAGTTTCTCCGAGTCGGTGGCGGCTGGTGAGGAAGCGTGAGAAGAAGAGCGCTTTATCGGCATCACTCTGGTAGATGAGGAATTGGTCCATGAGTTTATCTGCACCATCGAGCAGGTAGCCACCAACGAGTTTACGGTCGACGTCACCGGCGATGATAGCGACGGTGCCGAGTTTGAGGCGTTTTTTATTTTCAGCGGGTGATTTACCGTATTGGAGGATGGCGAGGTCGCCCATGGCGCGGGTGACTACACGGCTTCCGGCGCTGTAGCCGATGACATTGATTTTTTTGACTTTGGTACGGTCAGCGAGGAAGAGGATGAGGTCGCGGAGGTGGCGGGAGGAGACGAGGGCGGTTTCGGTATCGGATACGTAGGCGAGAGTTTTTGGGGTTGAGGGCCAGGAGTAGGCGATGAAGACGCCGTCGTAAGCTAGGAAATGCCACATTTCGGCGGTGGTGAGGATGGGGTTTTCAAAGGTGACTTTGTAGCCGTGCACGAAGATATTGATGGTGTCATTTTTTGACTGAGCGAGTTGTTGGTTAATCTCGCGGATGTAGCGTTGGGTGGCGGCTTTGGATTGATTGACTTCTTGTTGGGTAACGCTGGAGTAGGGGTGGATGGAGTCATCGAGGAGGCCGTATTCGTTGGCGCTCTTGACTTTGATGGGAAACTTTTCGGTACGTGTTTTCAGGAGTGAGATTTTGCGTGCGTCTTGCCAAGTGAGGTCATCATGGCCAGTTTCAATTTGTGCGCGGCCCAGGCGCAGGGCATTGCCACGTTTGCTGGAATAGAATTGTTGTTTGTCCAAGGGGGTAGCAGGTTGGCGATCGGTGGCATAGAAGATGTGGTCGACGAGGGTATCTTTGATGAGATCGTCTTGGTTGGGCATTTTGATACCCGTCTCAGTGAAGGCCGCAGGGGCTGGCATGAGATCGAAAACTAAGGGACCCTTACTCCCACATGCTGATAAGAGGATGAGAACAGTGCTGCTAAAAAAGAAGGCGAGGAGTGGTTTCATGGGCGTAAGTCGGGCTAGGGAGGTGGAGAGAAAAGCCCACAGCATACGTGCTGTGAGCTTGCTAAAAAAGGGGGGAGATTAGAGGCCTTTGAGGCAGCTTTGGATGGCGTCGAAGTCAGGCATGTCGCTTGGAACTTCTAATACTTCGGCGTATTGGATGGTGCCTTGTTTATCGACGACGAAGGCGGAACGTTTTGGAACACCGCCCATGATGAGGTTTTTCTCAGGGAGGAAGCTGGAGTAGGCTACGCCGTAGTCTTCAGTGGCTTTGTGCTCGTAGTCTGAGAGTAGGGTGAGGGTGATGCCTTCTTTTTCGGCCCAAGCGGCTTGGGCAAATGGGTTGTCGCCTGAGATGCCAAGGACTTTAGCGTCGAGAGCGTCATAGGCGCTGATATTTTTAGAGATATCGCAGAATTCAGCGGTACAGCCACCAGTGAATGCCATGGGCACGAATAAGAGTAGCAGGTTTGCGCTACCGATGTGCTCGGATAGTGTGAAAGTTTCTGGGCCATTAGCGCCGAGTGTGACGAGGGTGAAATCTGGGGCTTTATCGCCTACGTTGAGTTTCATTGTCTTTCTGAGTTAGTTGATTCGGAATGTGAGTGGGATGTTTCTCCCAATTCGGGGTAATGATTGGACAGAAGGTGGGTGCTTGGCAAGATCCTTTCGTCCTTGCAGGTGCAGCAAATGGGTGGATGTTAGGGGTATGGATCTTTTTAGAAGAGAGGTAGAATTACCAGTGTCGGCAGAGAGAGTTTTTGCGTGGCACGAGGAGGATGGAGCCTTTGAGCGGTTGACGCCTGAGTGGGAGAATGTCCAAGTGTTAGAACGTAATGGAGGCATTCAGGATGGGGGGTATGTCGTAGTTCGAGTGGGAGTGTTAGGGCCTATAGGGTTTAAGGCTCGCTATGAACATTCGGGATACGATTATGGGAAATTATTTGTGGATGAGCAGGCGTATGGGCCTTTTCGGTATTGGAGGCACGAGCATAGGTTTCATGAACTCGATGGGGGCCGCAGCATTTTAGAGGATGTGATCGAGTATGTGGCGCCGCCATTTTCTGGGTGGATGGTGAGGCATCGGCTAGAGAGGTTATTTGAGTATCGGCATCGGGTGACATTGGAGGCGATGGTGGGATGACGGGGTGTGAGAGTCTCTGGGCTTGACCGTTGGGGTGATCCTGTGAGTATTTCGCTCACAGAATGATGAACCAAGATCAATTATTTCAAGAGATACTGATGGCGCGGCAACGCGTCTATGCTGTAGGGGAGCCGACGCCACTGCAGAAGCTTGAGATTGCCGAGTACGATTGTGAAGTCTGGGCAAAGCGTGAGGATCTTGGTCCTATTAAGGCCTACAAGTGGCGTGGGGCGTACAATGCGATGGCAGCGTTGGAGCCGGAGCAACGGGCGAAGGGGATCGTGGCGGCATCTGCTGGTAATCACGCGCAAGGTGTGGCTTTGGCTGCACGAAAATTGGATTGTCAGGCGATCATTTACATGCCGGTCTCGACCCCTGAGGTGAAGCAGCATGAAGTGAAGCGCCATGGGGGGGAGAATGTGGAAATTCGTCTCGTGGGAGATAGCTATGATGATGCGGGGATTGCGGCACGCGCTTTTTGTGAGGAAGCTGGAGCTGTTTATGTGCACCCTTATGATGATCCGGTGACGATGGGGGGGCAGGGGACGGTAGCTGATGAGATCGTGATGAGTGGCCAGGGGCCATTTGATCGCGTTTACATTGCCGTTGGTGGTGGTGGTTTAGCGTCTTCGGTGAGTTGTTGGTTAAAGAAGTACTGGCCGGAGTGCAAGGTGATCGGAGTGGAGGGCGAGGGGCAGGCCTCGATGAAGGCTGCGATTGAGGCTGGTGAGCCAGTTGAGCTCGAATACTTAGATGTTTTTTGTGATGGCACTGCGGTGCGCAAGGTGGGTGGAAATACCTTTGGAATTTGCAAAGATCTACTCGATGGGGTGGTGACGGTGACGAACGATGAGGTTTGCCATGGTGTGCGGCGCTTATGGGAGACGGTGCGTGCGATACCAGAACCGAGCGGGGCGATGGGCTTGGCTGCGATTGCAAAGGATTATGCGGCTGGGAAGATTCAGCCTGGAGAAAAGGTCCTGACGATCATCTGTGGTGCGAACATGGATTTTGCGCAGTTAGCGAACATATCGAGACGCGCAGGGATAGGTTCCCGTCATCGTCGCTTTTTGAGGGTGCCGATTCCTGAAGGCAAGGGTTCGTTGTTGGAATTTTTGAAGGCATTGCCTGAGGCTGTCAGCATCGTTGATTTACAATATGGTCGAGTTGGTTCCGAGGTGCAGTACCCAGTGATTGGGATGATTGGCTCGGAAGAGGATTATGCTCAGATTGACTTACTTTTGTCTGAGCGGGGCGTTTGCGCGGCGGATGTTTCGACTGAGGAGGTTGTCGGGTATCGGATCATCAACTATGAGCCGGGCCTGTTTCATTGTCCGTTATTTGTGAATGTGGAATTTCCAGAGCGAGCGGGAGCCTTCCAGCAATTTATGGAGAAGGTGAGTGACTATACGAGCCTGTGTTACTTCAACTATGAATACTCTGGTGAGCGGGTTGGACGCGCATTGGTGGGGATGGATTTTGACAATCCTGAAGCCAAGCGGGTGTGTCTGGAGCTCATGGATGGGATGATTGGCGACGACATACGCGCCGTGCGCGAGGTGAGTTCTGAGACTCTCCAGCGATTACTCGGCTAGTATGGTGTCGGTGCTGGGAGTGGGAGGTGGTTGGTTCTTGGCCAGCCGTCTTTACTCCGTCTATTTTGGTCGTCTCAGTCGATGGTTCGGCTGAGTTTATGAGACTGTTTATTTTGCGCGCTTGTGCTGGAAGGGGAGGATGGTGGCTTCGGCTTGGGTGTGGGTAGGGCTGAGCCTCTCGCGCATGGCATCGCTGGGGGATTTGGGGAAGTGAAAGTTTTCGAATTGGTTGAGGAATTCTTCTGCGGCATCGATATCGCTGTCATTGGCGAGTAAGAGTTCGATGGCGTGGTCGGTTTGGAACTGGAGGCGTCGGCTGGGTGCTTGGCCATTTAGGAGCTCGACTTCGGCTTCTATGGCTTGGGTGGCGAATGCTTGGCCATGTTCGTGGAGGGCGAGGGCGAAGTGCTGTTGAAAGCTACCGAGGAGGCTTTGGAAGTCGCGATCTCTGTCTACCATGATGAGGGCGTAGTGGGTGAGCGCGTTGCTAAAGATGTAGAGGTGTTCGAGGCCGTCATCGGTACTGATGAGGTGTTCACAATACCAAAGTGCTTTCCAATCTGCGTGAAGCGGGGTTTGGAGGTCACTCTTGATTTCTTGCGGGGAGATTCCGAAGTGGGATTGCACTTCAGCGCTGAGATAGAGTTGGATTTGCATAGTAGTGGAGTTCTCGCGATGAGGGCAGGCCCTGTTCACGAGTTACCATACTGTGCGAAGCTCAGTCCGAGTTAGAAAGAGATTTATGCAACAATTAGATCACAGTGGAAATCCTAGGGATTATCGCAACTAACTGATGCTTGTTAGCTTTTCTAACTGAATAATAGGAGTTTTTTGTATATTTGAGGCATTTAGGTCGACATTGAAAACGAATGCCCAGTCATTTTTTTCATCGGGGTCGCAAAGGATTTGGGTGACTTGCCAGGTATGGGTATCGGAGGATTCGCGGATAATGGTATTGCTTAAATTGCGCGCGGCGGGGTCGAGTCTGATGCTATGGTGGTTTTCGAAGTAGGCATCGATATGGGGGTCGATGCGGTTGAAGCTCCAGGGGGAACCATCGGGGGATTCTGGGGAGAATTGGCTGAGGAAGGCGTCGATGTCATCGAATGCGAGGAATTTGAGGGCATCGAGTGATTTTTGGCGGACGAGTTTGGTGAATTTTTTCTTATTTTGGGTGAGTGGTTGAGCGGCGCGTTCTTGTTGTTTTGCTTGTTTTTGTTCGAGGTATTTGGGGTTACGCATGAGTTCCCATTCGTCGATGAGTGAGGAATCGACGGAGGTGACGTGGTCTTTGAGGTAGGCTTCGGCTTCTAGGAGGGTTTCATCTTTAAGGTTTGGGGGGACAGTTTGTGCGAGCACTTTGTAGACCTCAGAGAGGTGGCGCAGGAGGATGGCCTCGGAGCGTTCGAGTTTATAGTCTTTGATATAGTCTTCGAAATCCATGTATTCCTCGAACATTTCTCGGGCAATGGATTTTGGGCGAATTCCTTCGGATTGGACCCACGGGTGCTTGGCTCTGAATCGGTTAAAAGTGTCATAGATCCAATCTTTACCTGGTTGGGGGTAGGTGACTTCTTCGAGGCGTTCCATGCGTTCTTCATAGCTGACACCTTCGTTACGGAGTTCTGCGATGAGGTCGCCTTTAGCTTTGTTGATTTGGGCCTTGAGGAGAGTAGCTGGGTCTTCGAGGATTGATTCTATGAGGCTGAGGACCTGAAGTGCGTAGTTGGGGTGGGATCGGTCTAATTCTGGGATGGCTTCTAAGAGGTAGAGGCCGAGAGCTTGGTTCATGGTGAAGTCCTCTTGAAGGTCAAGGTGGAGCTGAACTTTTGGGGTATTGGGTTTGGATGAACGCTGTGAGGGTGGGAGGATGGTGAGTACGCCGCCACGCACCAGGGCGATGAACATTTTGCGGGCTTGGCTGCGGAGTTTCTTTTTGGAAGCCTCGGTTTCATGGCAGTTCGTGAGCAGTTGTTTAAGTGCGGCACAGCCGTCTTCGTGGCGTCGGCTCAGGAGGTTAAGAATAAGGTTATGGCGCAGACGGAAGCTGGATTTGAGGGCTTCGGGTGCAGAGGCTTCGAGTTTTTCGAAGGTGTCTTGATTCCAATTGACGAAGCCGTGTTCTGGGGGCTTCTTTTTGACAAATTTCTTTTTCTTTGATGAGGTGGCGGCTTTGGCTTCGAGGCGGAGGTTTTCGATGACGTGCTCTGGGGCTTGTGCGACGACGTAGCCTTTATCGTCGAAGCCACGGCGTCCGGCTCGGCCAGCAATTTGTTTAAAGTCGCGGACGGTGAGGATTTTGACGGCGGATCCGTCGAACTTACAGAGTTGGGTAAACAGGACTGAGCGGATAGGAACATTGACTCCGACTCCGAGGGTATCGGTGCCGCAGATGACTTTTAGCAAGCCACGCTGGGTAAGTTTTTCAACGAGGATGCGGTATTTGGGAAGGAGGCCAGCGTGGTGGATGCCAATACCGTGGCGCAGCAATTTGCTCATTTCTTTGCCATAGGGGGATTGGAAGTTGGCGGCATTTAAGGCTTCGCTGATTTCTTGTTTTTCTGTTTTTGAGCAATAGTTGTGGGAGAGGAGGTTTTGGGAGGATTCAGCGGCGGCTCTTTGAGAGAAGTGGACGAGGTAGACTGGAGCTTTGTTGCTTTCGACAAGTTCGGTGACTTTTTCGGCGAGAGGGATCTCTGAGTAGTCGAACTCGAGTGGGACTGGGCGTTGGTCTGACTGGACGAGGGTGGTGGGGGCTCCGGTGAGTTTGCTGAGTTCTTTTTGGAAAAAGTGGGTGTCACCGATGGTGGCGGACATGAGGGTGAATCTCGCTTGGCTGAGAGTGAGGAGAGGGATTTGCCAAGCGACTCCACGTTCTTCGTCTGAATAGTAATGGAATTCGTCGATGATGACGTCGTCGACTTTGGCGCGCTCTCCATCACGGAGGGCGATATTCGAGAGGATTTCCGCGGTACAACAGATGATGGGGGCAGCGGGATTCACAGTGGCGTCGCCAGTGACCATACCGACATTTTCAGGGCCAAATGATTGGCAGAGTGAGAGAAACTTCTCATTAGCCAGAGCTTTGATGGGGACGGTGTAATAGGAGGTGCGTCCTGCGCAGAAGGATTTGTAATGGTGGGCGAGGGCGACCATGGATTTGCCCGAACCGGTTGGGGTGTTGAGGATGACATTGTTGTCGGAAAAGATTTCAAGAATGGCTTCTTCTTGGTGGTCATAGAGCTCGATACCTGAGTCCGCCACAGTGGTGAGGAAGTGGTTGAGTGAGTCGTCTGAATCGTAGTTGCCGGAGGGCTTGCTGAGCTGCATGCGGGGAGTGGGAAGGAAAATGCTCGAGGATGGAAGGAAAAAGTAGGAGAGGGGGAGAGTGGTGTGCATGGGCCACCAGTGGAAGTCGCTCGTTTTGGGAGTCTTGGGCTGTTAGTGAAATGGTCAATCAAACCACGCTCTTTATGTTTCGTTTTTCACCATTACTTCTCATTTGTCTTTTTAGTTGTTGTGCTCAGGCAGTCGAATTGCCCTCAGTGTTCACGGATAACATGGTGCTACAGCGTGGCCAAGAGGTGAAGGTTTGGGGGACAAGTGGATCAGATAAGGTCAAAGTTCAGTTTGGGAAGCAGTCCGTGGTGACTGAAGTGGAAGACGGTAAGTGGCAGGTGGAGCTCAAGGCGATGCGTGCCAACAAGAAGGGACAAGATCTTGTGGTGCAGGATAGAGAGGAAGCTGTACGGATCACCAATGTACTTGTGGGCGATGTGTATTTTTGTGCAGGCCAATCGAACATGGAGATGCCAGTGACGCATAGTAAAGATTGTGAAGCATTGGTAAAAAAGTCAGCGAATGAGCAAATTCGGATTTGTAGTTCTATTCAGGGCTTGAGTCCTGCCCCCTTGGATGATTTTCCGAAAGGTTTGAATGGGTGGAGGGTGGCGAGTCCAGAGGCGTTGGCGACTACGGGTGTATTAAAGAAGCGCGGATTTTCTGGGACAGCCTATAGTTTTGCTTATCATTTGAACAAGAAGACAGGTGTGCCAGTGGGGGTGATTGTCTCAGCGTGGGGTGGGGTGAGTATTCACGCGTTTAGTGATCAAAAGGCCATCTCTCAATACGCAAGCCCAGTGAGAGGTACAGGTAAGCATGCTCCTTCGGCTTTGTATAATGCTTTGGTGCATCCTGTGACACGATTCAACATTGCCGGCTGGGTTTGGTATCAAGGTGAGAATGATGTCAAAGTGAGTGACTATGCGGAGCGGCAAAAGTTGTTAGTTCAATCTTGGAGAGATGCTTGGGGCGATGCATACAAGCCATTCTACATGGTTCAAATTTGTCCATTTCGCTACAAGGGTGTGGAGATTGAGGGATTTTGGAAGCAACAGCTTGCCGTTCCTGAGCAGTTAGATGGGGTTTATATTGCCAGGACTGAGGATATTGGGAATCTAAAGGACATTCACCCACATAACAAATTAGAGGTTGGGAAGCGTTTAGCAGACTTAGTTCAATAGAGTGATCTAGTGTGGTGGGGATTTGATACTTTGCTTGTGGTGTGAGGGTGTGTACTTGTCTGATCATTCAGATGGTTAGACGAGTTAGAGAGAATAGGAATTGGGAGCTTCAAGTTAGTGCAAGTCTAGGGAGGAGGCGCGGTGTCTTATTCGGTTAGATCTCAAGTACAAGAGGTGATAGATAGTATATCACCTTTATTGTCACAGTTAGAGAACCAGAGACAGGAGGCGATAGAGAAGCGCTCGAAGGGCTTTATGTCTATAGCTGGGGCTGGGGTAGTGAGCTTTCTGGTAGGTGGGATTATCGCATCAGCGAGTGGTGAAGGGGGGGCGGGTCTCATCACAGGGGTGCTTCTATTCGTGGTGAGTTATGTAGTGGTGCACAATGTGTTCATTGGCAAATACAAGGCGGAGTATTTAAGGGACTATAAATTACGGGTGTTATCAGAGGTAGCACGGAAGGTGCAGCCGGGCATGGAGTATCAACCGAGTCAGGGGATCTCTCAGTCTTTGTTTAAAAGTACGGGTCTGGTGTCTTCACGCATTGACCGTTACCACTCAGAAGATCTTTTCACTGGGCATGTAGGTGAGACGGAAGTCTGGTTTTCTGAGGTGAAGGCTGAGCGCAAGGATACGAAGCGAGATTCTGAGGGGAATACGCGGACGACTTGGAAGACATTATTTGATGGAGTCTTTTTTATGGCTGATTTCCACAAGGAGTTTTCAACATGGGCGACGGTGACGCCTGATTTTGCGGAGCGCAATTTTGGGTGGCTTGGAAAGAAGTTACAAAAGTTAGGTGGGGATGTG
This sequence comes from Rubritalea tangerina, assembly GCF_042683245.1. NCBI lineage: Bacteria > Pseudomonadati > Verrucomicrobiota > Verrucomicrobiia > Verrucomicrobiales > Rubritaleaceae > Rubritalea > Rubritalea tangerina. Next base: position 112,078 of record NZ_JBHUJB010000046.1, on the reverse strand, counting down.
GTTCATTTGGAAAACCCTGAATTTGAGAAGGCATTTGTAGTGCGTGGTGGCGATCAAGTGGCGGTGCGTTATATTCTGACGCCTGACATGCAAGACAGGTTGTTAAGCTTGCGAGCTGCGCTTGGAGACAGTGTGATGTTGGCGTTCAAGGACTCCAAGGTTGTCATGTTGTTTTCGACACAGTCTAACTGGTTTGAGCCTGACTTTGGAAAGGCTAGCAATGATTTGGGTCAGCTAGAAAACTTTGTGTTAGAGATGAATGCGTGTTGTGATGTTGTAGAGATGATGAATCTGAACACGCGGATATGGACCAAGGAGTGATCGAGCTCAGAGGGCAATCGGCCAAGAAATCGAGAGTGAGGTCAGGAGGTGGGAGCTCAGCCACGAGGAGGAGATGAGGGTGAGAAGTCTCAGCGAGAAGTAAAAGCAGGCTTCTAGGCTGGAGAGATTTACTTGGACTCGATTTTACCGTCTGCGGTTTCTTGTTTGAGGCGGAGTTGTCCGCATGCGGCATCGATATCGTGTCCTTTTTCGATACGCAGAGTGGTGGTGACTCCGTGGTTGCGCACGATGTCGCGGAATTTGTAGCAATGATCTTCGCTAGGGCGCACCCACTCTAGGCCTTCGACGGTGTTGTAGGGGATGAGGTTGACGAGGGCGCCGAGTGATTTGGCGCGTTTGGCGAGGATGGTGGCTTGCTCGAGGTCGTCGTTGATTCCTTTGATGAGGATGTATTCGAAGGTGATACGCTTTTTGGATTTCGACTTGTAGTAGTGAAGGGCGTCGAAGAGTTCTTCAATTTGCCACTTGGAGTTGACTGGCATAATTTTGTCACGGGTGTCATTGGTGGCACCGTGAAGGGAGATGGCGAGTCGGATTTGTTGGGGGCGGTCTGCCAGTTTTTTGATCATTGGGGCGAGGCCCGATGTGGAGATAGTGATATGTCTGGCACCGATATTGAGCCCCCAATGGCCGGTGATGATATCGAGGGCTTTGTTGAGGTTTTTGAAGTTAGCGAGGGGTTCGCCCATGCCCATGAAGACGATGTTGTTAATTTTGCGCCCAGCTTGCTTTTCAACCGCCATGAGTTGGCCGACGATTTCATCGGCGGTGAGGTTACGGGTGAATCCATCGAGTCCGGAGGCGCAGAATTTACACCCGTAGGCGCAGCCGACTTGGGAGGAGACGCAGGCGGTGTGGCGGTCAGACTTTTCGCCGTAGAGAGCGGGTGATGCTGGGATGAGGACAGTCTCGACATAGCGCCCATCGTGGAGCTTGAAGAGGTACTTGCGTGTGGTGTCCTCAGAACCTTGGACGCGGACGAATTCGACTGGGCTGAGGCGAAAGTTTTCTTTCAAGGTGGTTCTCAGAGCAGCCGGTAGGTTGAGCATTTCATCCACAGAGTCAGCACGGTGCTGATAGATCCACTCCAGGGCTTGCTTGACGCGGTAGGCTGGCTGGCCGTGTTCCTCCTTGAGGAGCTTGGTCAGGTCATCGGCTGTGTAGCCTAGAAGGCTGGGAAGTGCTTGTGGTTTAAGGCTCACGCTGCGTGTTTTTGCCACTTTAGCGCAATTGTCCAGAAAATCCCGCCAGAAATGTGATGGGGGGCAAGGGGATTTAGAGGCCGGATTTACGGTTGTGTTTTTCTGAGTCGAGCAGCTTCCCTGATTTATCTTTGAGTTCGATCGTGTATTTGCCGTAGGGGCCGGAGGTGACGTTAAACTTTTGACGGCTCAGTGCTTGGACGCTGCCACGGGGCTTGCCATTGATGTAGAGTGTTGCAGGGACATTGGCTACGGCTCGCACCTCGAGGTCTTTGAAGTGAACTTCTTTTCGCAGAGAAGGTTCATACTTTCGGTATTGTCGGGTGACGCGGCAAGTGATGGTGCCTCGAGACGTTTTGGGTTCTTCTTTGCTGCGAGTTGGTTTCTGGGGCTGATCTTGCGATTTTAGGGCTTGGAGTTGCTGGCTACTAGTCTTTGAGCGGCTGGCGAGTGATTCCTTGTATTGGATGCGCATTTTCTGTTTACGCTCAGATTCTGCCAGTGCAATACGGTCTGAGTGGGCTTGATCGAAGAGGCAGAGCTTTTGAATTTCTTCTGAGAGATCTTGGTATTTGAACTTGCGGCCACCATGTTCGTAGGAGACGACGATGCCGTGTGCATTTGCGCTGAGAACTGTGACGTCTTTGTAGGTTTTTCCAGCGACGACGAGTTCAGCGTACTTGGTTCCCTTGAACTGTTTCCAAGCGAATTCTCGTTTGGCTTGTTCTTTAGCCTCGCGCTCTTTTTGTGCAGCGACTGCTGCGAGTTTCTCGGCTTCACGCTGACGCGCGTCAGCCTCGGCATTTGCTTTGGCTTCAAGGCGAGCTTGTTTTTCATCGGCTTCAGCTTTGAGTTTTGCTTGATAGGCAGCTTTACGCCTGATGCGGTCTGCTTCATTTTGGCGTGCTATTTCGCGGCGTTTCTCTTCCTGCTCAAGGAGGTTTGCTTGCTTCTGGTTTTTTTCCTCATTGGTTTTGTTAGCCAAATAATAGGTTCCCCAAGCTAGCAAACCGGTAGATAGCAGGATCCAGACAGTATAATTACGACCTACGTAAAACGACATTGGCGTCTAACTAGCTAACAAGGTGATGAAAGTCAAACTTCAGTCTTGAGAAATTATGTCACTGGTTTTGACTCGCGCCAGATATGAAAATTTTGGTTGTAGGAAAAGGTGGGCGCGAGCATGCGCTTTTGACAGCATTTGATGAGTCGGCGACAGAAACCGAATTGTATAGTTTTCCTGGGAGTGATGCGATTGCCGAGATTGCAACGCTGGTGGAGGTTGCAGGTTTGGAGGAGTTGATTGCATGGATGAAGTCAAATGCGATTGATCTGTGTGTTGCGGGTGAGGAGAGCTATTTAGTCACTGGTGAAGGTTTAGCAAACCTCTGTGAGCGGGAGGGGATTCCTTGTTGGGGACCACATTTTCAGTCTGCTCAATTAGAGGCATCCAAGGAATTTGCGAAGGAATTCATGTTGCGTCATGGGATTCCGACAGGAGCGGCGACCGGATGTGCTGACATCGATGAGGCTCGTGCGGCGATCAATGGCGAGTATCCGACAGTGTTGAAGTTTGATGGACTCGCTGCTGGCAAGGGAGTCGCGGTTTGTCCAGATGAAGCTTCCGCAGAGGAGTTCTTAAATGAGGTGCTTGTCGAGCGTCGATTTGGTGATGGTCGTTTGTTGGTAGAAGAATGTTTGGTCGGGCCAGAAGTCTCAGTATTTGCTGCAGTAGTGGATGAGGAATATTTGATTTTCACACCGGCGCGTGATTACAAGCGGGCGTTGGATGGCGACCTTGGGCCGAATACTGGTGGGATGGGGGCTGTGGCTTCTCGCCAGCTGGTAAGCCAAGAGGTGTTAGATCAAATTGAACAGAGCATCGTCAAGCCAACCGTCGCAGGATTAGTGAAAGACGGGCTGCCGTACAGGGGGTTCATCTACTTTGGTTTGATGCTGACAAAGGATGGTCCGAAGATCATCGAGTACAATTGTCGTTTTGGGGATCCGGAGTGTCAGGCTGTGATGCCAATTGTTGGTGGCGACCTTGCAGAATTTTGTTTTGAGGGGGCCAAAGGGGCTTTGAACGCGTCATTACTTGATTTCAGTGATGGTTGGTCTGTTTGTCTTGTGAGAGCTTCAGCTGGATACCCTGAAAGTTCGCGGAGTGGTGACATCATCAGTGGTTTTGATGAGGTGGATGGTGCGCGAGTTTACCATGCTGGCACTCGAAAGAATGCTGAAGGAGCTTGGGAGACTCATGGTGGTCGAGTCCTGGCAGTAGTTGCTGGTGGCGAGACGCGAGAGTTGGCTGTTTCAGCTGCTTATGCTGAGTTGGAGAAAGTGACATTCCCAGGGATGCAAAGCCGCACAGACATTGGGACCTTTAATTTTTAAAGCGGGTGCAGAGTGAGAGCTGGAAAGCTCATTGCATGCATCAAAGAAAAGGCGAGCCTGAAGCGGCTCGCCTTTTTTATGAATCGGTTCTGAGCTGAGGATATGGGGGCTAGATGCTCTCGAGAATGTCGGCGCAAAACTGTGACCAAGTCTCAAGTTGTTGGTAGTGATCGGACTTGATGGCTGTCGGGCTTGAGAGTTGGAGGTCGGCGATGGCGTCTTCGTTAGATTGGACGCTGTTACCGTTGACATCGAAGAGGTGGACGACGCCGAGGTGGACTTTTCCAACTTCATTTGAGTCGTCATTGAGAAGGCCAATGATGCGCTGAGAGTATGAGCCGTCAATGAGTACTTCTTCAGCGATTTCGCGTTCTACGCCCGCCATATAGGTGTCATATCCCAGATGATCTTCTCTCTTATCTTCAGGGTTGATGTGGCCACCAATTCCGAGTGAGCGTTTAGCGTGAAGGCGGGCTTCGCCACCTGCTTTACCACGTGAGTAGTGGACGAATTTGCCATTGTGCCTGATGAGGACATAGGGAATGAGTTGCTTGTGACTAGGGTCGTCTTCAGCAGCAGCTCGATCCATGAAAAAGTTATTTTTGGGGTCGAGTATGGAGGGCAGGTATTGCTCCACGTCGGTGTTGATGCCTTGAAACGAGCCGAGTGAGTCAAGGAGCTCGCGAGTGATGACGAGAATTTGTTCGCCTTTATAATCTTTACCCATGGGTGGTTATGCAGATTGGGATTTTACGTAATCGGCGATTTGCTGGATGTCTCCGTCGGCAGCCCAGACGTGGCGGAGAAAATCAGCCATGGGGATATCTCCGTGGTTTCTGAGGAAATTTCTATCACCACCGCAGCCGAACATGAGATTTGGGTCAAGTTCACCACGTAGTTTGTGTTCTGCCTTAGCCACAATTCGGGGGAGGTAAGCGATTCCGTCATATTCTGTTGGCTTGGAGGGAATGTCATCGCTGGTAACTTCGTGGTCACTGAGAATTCCATTTTGTACGACCATGAGGTAATCTCTACGAACACTTGCAACCAGAAGTGCTGTGGACTCTGTTGGCTCGCCAGCATCAGCAAGGTCTTCGACAAAATCGAAGAGTTCACGGGGTTTGTAGCCAATGGAAGCAAGGAAGTTTAGGTCTTCTTCGGTATAGTAGGATTCAAAGTCTGTATTGCCTCCTCTATAGGCTTCAATACAGCGGCGAAAGAGTTTCAAAAACTGATCATTCCAAGTCATGGATGCAGAGTGGACGGTTAGATGCTTGCTGTCAAATATAGAGAGAATAAGGGCTTAGGGGCATTCTTGTATGTCGATTTTTCTTGCCATGAAGATGCTTTGCTTTAAGCAAATAGTGTTAATTCTCTTAATGTTTTAGATTTGTGATATAACAATCTAACCAAATAAAACCACCTAACTCTATGGCTGCCAAAAAGAAACAGGCGAAGAAAGTTGCAAAGAAAGCGACGAAAAAGACAAGTGTGAAACGGGCTTCTAAGAAAGCTGCTCCGAAAAAAATCGGCAAAAAAGCAGTGAAGAAGACCAAGGTAGCAAAGAAGGTCTCGAAGAAAAAAACTGCTGTTAAAAAGGTGGCGAAGAAAGCTGTGAAGAAGTCGTCGGCAAAGAAGGTGGCTAAGAAAGCTGCGAAGAAGTCGTCGGCAAAGAAGGTGGCTAAGAAAGCTGCGAAGAAGTCGTCGGCAAAGAAGGTGGCTAAGAAAGCTGCGAAGAAGTCGTCGGCAAAGAAGGTGGTTAAGAAAGCTACGAAGAAGTCGTCGTCAAAGAAGGCTGCGAAGAAAGCTCCGACGAAAAAAGCAGCCAAGAAAGCTGTAAAGAAAGTCTCAAAGAAGGTGGAAAAGCCAAAGGCGGCCGCCAAGAAACCAAAGAATAGTAAGAAAAAACCCATGAAAGAAACCAAGACCAAGCCTGTGAAGCTCTCAGCATTTGTCAAAAAACAACACCAACGTCTCCTCGATCTTCGTGACGAGTTGGTGGATACAACCTTTGATAAGGCTCAGGACACTCTGCGGAATCATCCAGAGGGGAGCGAGGCAAATGGTTCAGGTATGCACCAAGGAGATGCAGGTAGTGATGCCTATGACCGCGATTTGGCGCTGAACATTCTCTCAAAAGAGCATGATGCGCTCTATGAGATTGAGGAAGCACTACGTCGTGTGGACCGTGGGGTGTATGGGATCTGTGAAATGTCTGGGAAGCGGATTCCCAATGAGCGCCTTGAAGCAATTCCTTTCTGCCGCTTGACAGTAGAGTGTCAAGAAAAGTGGGAGGAGAAGCATGGGAAAAACCGCTACCGTCGCGCTGACGAGGCTGGTTTCTCAGGATTGACCCTCTAAATAAGCTGAGTTTGTGATTTCTCTTCAATGCCCGTGTGCCAGTAGGTTATGCGGGTATTTTTTATGAGGGCTTGTAAGAAAAACGAAAAATGCGTCGGTTTGACTTGACGATGGGCGAGATTTCGGTAGCTTCCGCCTCCCGATTTCAAATATTTAAAGAACCATGCCACGCGATATCATCATCCTCGAATGCACAGAAGCACGCGCAGAAGGTAAGTCACCATCTCGCTACACCTCTACACGCAACAAGAAGAGCCTAAACACACCGGGTCGTCTTGAGAAGATTAAGTACAATCCAGCGCTTCGTCGCCGTACTCTTCACCGTGAGCTTCGCTAATCCGCTGCATTCTTAATTTAAAATTTTCAAATATTATGTCAACTGAGCCTAAGACCATCGAGCGTCGTATTGCTTTCCGTAAAGCAAACCGCTGCATGACTCGTCGTCGTATCGACCTTCCAGCAGAACAGATCGACTACAAGAACACAGACATTCTTTCTAAGTTCACCTCTGAAACAGGCAAGATCCTTCCACGTCGTGTGACAGGTGTATCTGCCAAGCTTCACCGCAAGATCACACGTGAAATCAAGCGTGCACGTTCTTGCAACCTTCTTCCATAAGGAAGATAGGGTGTTGATACCAGATTAATGGTTTTCTCGAGCTAGTCCGGTGCACACTGGGCTAGCTCGCTTTGTTTCTTCATATATAGTTAGAGAGAGGATTGTAAATATCATGCCTGCACAAATTCAGCCACTGACTGACACTCAGAATGAACGTGACGAACGTAACATAGCGATTGATCGCGTGGGGGTAAAGGCTCTGCGTTTTCCCGTAGAGGTGAGAGAGAAAGAGGGGGGGAGTCAACGCACTGTGGCGACGACAGCTCTCGCTGTTGATCTACCTGAGCACTTTAAGGGAACCCACATGAGTCGTTTTGTGGAAGTGCTTAACAGCCATGGAAATTGTCTTGATGTTCGGGAGATGAAGACCGTGCCGGAGGAATTATTGGAGAGGCTCGAAGCATCGAGGGCACATGTAGAGTTTGAGTTTCCATTTTTCCGGACGAAGCCAGCCCCGGTGACCGGTAAGGGGGGGGTGTTGGACTACACAGTACGTTTTGAAGTAGAGGCGTGTGGCAATGGGGATTCAGATTTTGTCTGTACGGTGATGGTGCCGGTGGCGACTTTATGTCCCTGCTCGAAGGCTATTAGTGACTATGGTGCACACAACCAGAGAGGTTTAGTGACTTTTGCAGTACGCGCAAAACAGCCTATCTGGGTGGAGGATTTGATTGATTTAGTTGAATCATCTGCGAGCTGTGAGCTTTACAGTCTTTTGAAGCGTCCCGATGAGAAATTTGTGACAGAAAAGGCGTACGAGAATCCAGTTTTTGTGGAAGATCTGGTTCGCAACATAGCGGGCAAGGCGAACGGTCAAGAGAACATTGTATGGTACAAGGTGGAAGCAGAGAATTTTGAGTCTATCCACAACCATAATGCGTATGCGATGATTGAAAAGCACGCGTAATTCATGTTACAGTTCTCCTCATGACTCAAGCGCATGGGGAGAACAATTTTAGAAAGCCGTACATTCAACTGCCAGGGGCGAGCTCGGGCTTGCCCAATATGCAGGAGATATTGGCTTCGATGCCTAAAGAACAAGAGCATCGTTTTGAATCTGCAGGTGAGTTTATCAGGCGCTTAGCGCATCGGGTTGCCAAGTGGCGCGAGGGGGTAGCAAAAGATGAGGTGCCTGTGGTGTTAACTTTTCTACCGACAGGAGATGTGGTTGAGGTGTTAACTATTGGTGAGGATGGGCATTCGAGTGTGGTGATAGAAGGGCTTGTTGATGGTGCGCCTGCATGTTTATTTCTCATCAGGCGAGTCTGCAGGTCCTTTGTTATACGAGGAAAGTTCCCGATGATGAACAAGAAAAGGTCAAGCGCACTATTGGATTTCATGTTGGAGGTGAGGCTATAGAGGCCTGAGCGGCAGGTGTGCTTTACCTTTGGTTTCTATATGATTGTGGGGCTTCCTGCGCTAGAGGAAGCTCGGTATTGAGGCGAGAGGTTTCAGAGTGTTGTCTCTGTATTTGTTTCTTTTTGAGGGATGAGGGGAATATTGGGCTGTTGTTAAAGTTTAGGATTGTTTCGTCAGGGCATTGTCGCTAAATTGAAGACTAGTCTATGCAATAGAGCTATGAAAATATCACTGTTAGGATCACCGCTGCAGAAAACGCGTGCAGTAGTAGCTTCCCCCGGAGCTAAGAAACGACGAGGGGGCTTCTTGATTGAGTCCTCGGTATCATTATTTGTGTTAGTTGCAGTTGCCATTGTATTGCTCAATGCCTCCTTTAACATTGTAAAGCCAAGGAATTGGGTGATGAGGCAGAATTTAGTGGACGCCTTTTTATCTCAGGAGATAGCCCTGATGAACCGGGTGAGTTTTGATACCATTGAGAATGGTACATCTGGTTGGGGGAGTGGGAGTGCTGCCACAGCGAATTTGGCGAATGCGGTTTCAGCGAATGATGTGTTGATGGGCAAGATGCCGGGGTTCACACCAGGAGTGGACAATGGGCGTGATTTTACGGCAACGGTGCATCGGGTGCGGATTCCAGTGGAAACGAACACCGCTGTGGGGACTTTTACTCCATCGGGAACGAACGATGAGCTGGTGTTAGCAGATTTGGGAATTCGTTGTTATGAGTTACAGAGCCATGTGGTGTATACCATAGATGGTGAAACTTATGTCAAAACTCGGAGTGTGATACGAACACAATAGAATTATGAAGCTATTTAAACACAGGAGAACGAGGCTCGGCTACACTCTGATTGAACTCAGCGTTGTTTTGGTTCTGGTGGTTCTGATTTCATCCACTTTGGTGTCGATGCTCAACCAGCAGGTTAGTTTTTATAGTTGGTGGAACACACAGAAATTTATTGCGGAAGATGCGCCATTGACGAACTCGATGGTTGTGCGTGTGTTTTCAAAGGCTGACGACATTGAGATTTTTGCTGACCGTACTTCCGCTCTAACAGGAGGCAATGGGGTTGTGATCGACGGAGAGGTAATTTTACTTGGCTTTTTGCAAGGTGATGGAAGTAAAAAATATGGGATGATTGAGTATGATGGAGATGAGGATGAATTGGTTTATAATGTGCTTAATGATGCGGGAAACGGAGTCATCTCATCTTGGACCATTGCAACAGGCATTGCTGATGCGTCGTTTGACGTGGTCAATAGCGTGCACCAACTTACCCTGACGGGGCCTTATGGAGGTCAAGTAACCTATGCAACGACACCGACACTATGAAGATTTCACATTATAGAAGAAGGCGGAGGTCTGGCTTTGTAAGCATTTTGACCACAGTCGTCATTTGTAGTTTTTTACTTACAGTGATGGCGATGATGTATCGCACGAGCATTCGGGCTTTAGAGTCTCAGAAGAAGGTGCAATTACAAGTGGGCTATGAGGCGAAGCAGCAGGCGTTTTTGAGGGCAGTAGTGACACTGGCCCCTAAGTATGCAGCGAACACTATGCTAGATGAATCGAATGGGTCGGCAACGGCTTCATTTACAGGCTTATTTACAGAGGCTGCGAACATATCGAAAGTAGCCGTGTCACGTAGCGATGCTGACAACACCGGTATGGGCTTTACGACCTACCGGAATGGAAATACTGGAGAGATTACGAGTGGTTTTCTCATTACTGACTTTGTCGGAGACGGTTCAGGGGTGACTCCATCTGGAGTAGGGGCAGTCGCTGCCAATGATTATCCTGTGCCATTGATTGCTAGAGATGCAGCGGTAGTTACTAATGCTGGCTTAGCGCCTGTGATTAGTTCAGATGCCACCTATAATGCGGCAAGTAGTTCAGGGGATGACCGAGACTTTTCTTTAATTTCGTATCCGGACATACGCTTTGGGTATAAAGATCCTGGTGATCCGTTTATAGCGCGTCAGAATTGGTGGCAAATATTTGTCCACCCCAGAGCTCAGGACATTCAGTTGGCTGGGTTAGGCAATGTTGATTTGGATGCTCTACAGAACGAGTACATTCTCTCTATTTATGAAGTGCCATCACAGTTGGCGATATCGGCTTCAGCCTTCGTGAATATTGGTAACATCGGGGGGCAGGCATTTGACCAGAGCAAGGTGAGTATAGCTGGGAATGTATACGCTAAGAAGGCCCAAGTGACGAGTGGGTCGTTTGATAGTGTGGCGACGACGGATGGTGCGACCACCACTGGAGCAACGATTGCAGGAGGGGCTGCCGATGGTTTGTCTCGTGAAGAATATGAGGCTCAGAATAGCAGCTTTTTCCCAATTTCGCAGGCCTCTAGTTATGCACGTAGTTTGTTTTTGCCAATCAACCCAGGTTTTGAATTTTTCGATAGGTTCGCAAGCAGCGGTACTGCAATATCCAATGGGTTGAGTAAGGAATCTTGGAACCAATATAGTCGTGGTTGCCACCAGTGTAAGATGCAGCTGGATGTGGTTGAGGTTGTCGATGCGGCTGGTGGTGACAACACACCTGTGGTACTTCGCTTTGCCTACGATGGTTTTGAGACCTTTTTATGTAAGAGTGGTTATGAGTCTGGCTACTCTCCGTCTGTCGAATGGGTGGCTACGGATGATGATGTTTTTCCCATCATCTCAGAGACAGCAGACAACGGTAGCCCGGGGATCGCTATTTATGTGGACCGCTTTATAGATTGGGTGCAGACCGTTGATGGAGGAAGCATGACCACGAGTGAGGTGGCTGAGAACCATTCTTTGGTAGTGAACATTGACTACACAGCGAGTGGCATCTCGGCTTTAGATTCAAGTTCAGACAGTCCTCTGGTTGTGATCCTTCGTGGGGGAGAGGATCTGACGGATTATACGAATGGGTTTTCGATTGTTACTAATCTTACTTTGAACATCCTCGAGAATTTGAATCAAATTCCGACGAGTGTTGGAGGAACGAAATTCCCACCTCTATCAATTTTCGCACCGAATATTCAGTACGGCAAAGCTGATAGTGCGCGTGAAGTGGTCTTGAAGGGGAGTCTCGGTAGTCTGAGTCAGGATGCTAACAGTAAAGAAATTTTGGCATTGAAGAGTACTGATGGTACAGCTTCAGCTGCTCAGACAACCGCGGAACTTACACCTATTGAAGCTCTCGATGAATTACCCCCAGTGAATGTAATGAACTGGTTGGTCGTGATCCAAAAGAGGCAGTAGTTAGGGGGAATTCGGTTTTCTAGAAGCATCTACTCTGCTGGAGTAGATGCTTTTTTGTGGGCGCTTTTATCGAAGGCCTTCGATGGCTTCTTCAATCGCACTCCAAGTGACCTGGTCTGAGACGAATGCGTCACCTAATTGGCGAAGAAGTACGAACTTAATGTTTCCTCCACTGAACTTTTTGTCGCGCTTCATTTTTTCAAGGACTACTTCGGTACGGATCGAGGCATCGAGGGTGAGCGGGAGCTGGAACTTTTCCAATAGGGCGATGACTCTGGCGGAATCTTCCGGTGAGAGATCAGCGTATTGTTCAGAGAGCTTGAGCGCAGCGACAATACCTAGTGAGATGGCTTCACCGTGAAGAAGGGTACCGTATGGCACGGCGGCCTCAATACCGTGACCAATGGTGTGGCCAAAGTTAAGCAGAGCCCGAGTTCCTGCCGTTTCTTTTTCGTCTTCTTCTACAACCCGTGCTTTGATAGCGATATTTCGAGCGATTAAATCAGCTGGTGGTGCTTGGTCTTCAGGTGAGATGGACTCAAGAGCGTCAAACATTGAAAGGTCGCGAATAGCTGCATGTTTGATGGCTTCAGCGTAACCTTCGCGGTATTCACGACCAGGTAGGCTTGCCAGGGTTGCGGGGTCAGCCAAGACTAATTTGGGCTGATGAAATGCTCCAACTAGGTTTTTCCCCTCGGGGATATTCACACCTGTTTTACCGCCAACAGACGAATCAACCAGTGAGACGATCGTAGTTGGTATTTGGACAAATGGGACGCCCCTGTAAAAAATGGATGCCACAAAGCCTGCGAGGTCGCCAACAACTCCTCCGCCAAGAGCGATGACGAAAGAACTTCGGTCATGGCCCTGCTGAGTCAGTTCTCTACAGAGAAGCTCACAATTTGTGAGTGACTTCGATGCTTCTCCAGCTGGTACCTCATGAATAGTTGTGGCATATCCGGCCTCTTCGAGCTTTCTGCATAGTGCTGCACTATAGATTGGGCTCACGTTACTGTCGGAAATGATGGCAGCTTTACCAGAGAGGCCTATGGCTTTGATTTTTTCTGCTGCCTGATCAAGCAGTCCATAATCACAGAGGACTTCATAACTTCTCGTGCCTAAATCAACTTGAACGTTCGCCATGGCACCTGACTAAGGTATCGCCTTGGATTCGTAAATAGCTAATCACATTGGGGCATGCTTTATTTGTGCTGTTTTTTTAGCATTATGCATTGTCATATGGTTTTTATGTGCTATAAAAACTGCACTATGAAAGATAGACTATGGATAAGAATACTGGTGGCAGGGGGAGTTATGACGAGTGTATCTTGCGGGATATTTCAATTTGGGTCTTCCCCTGAGTATCCGGAAGTTCAGAAGGAAGTAGTTGCGAAAGCGACTGAGCCGGAGGAGGTAGAGGCTCGCACTCCGGTGGCAGAGCGTGTCCCTGGACGCAGTAACTATGTGTTCAATCCTTATACAGGGAGTGTTGTGGATGTCTCAGGTATAGAATCAGGGAAGTTGGTAAGAGATCCGGCAGATCCAGATATGAGCCATGTATTTTATGTACCATAAGGCTGAATTTTTGCTGAGGGGCCTTGGTCTTAAGAAATTGAGAAATCTCATGGAATAGTTTGGGGGCTTGAGTACTCTCAGGAATAGAAAGTATGAGTGAGTTCCAAGAATTAGTAGATCAGCACTACCAAGCTCTCTATCGCTTTGCCTATTCACTGGCAAAGAATCCGGATCGAGCAGCAGATCTAGTGCAACAAACTTATTGCATTTGGGCGCAAAAAGGTCATCAGCTTAAAGATCGTTCGAAGGCGAAAACTTGGCTGTTTACTACTTTGTACCGTGAGCACCTTGGGCATGCGAGGAGGTCAACGCGGTTTCCTGAGACAGATATTGAAGAGGTTGATTACCAACTGCACAGTCACGAACCGGATACCACTCGAGGGATTGATGGCAAAAGGGCCGTTGAGTTGCTCCAGCAGCTAGATGAGACCTTTCGGGCACCACTCTCTCTTTTCTTTCTACAGCAACATTCCTACAAGGAGATTGCTGAGATTTTGGATGTGCCCATAGGCACCGTCATGTCTCGCATTTCTCGAGGGAAAGAACAGCTCCGCAATAAAATGCATGTGGATGCGGAGAATAAGATCATTAATTTAGAAGGAAAGGCCCGACAAAATGGATAAACAACAGGCTAAATTTTTACTCAGCAGCTTTCGCCCAGATGGGGCAGATGCGAGCTCACCTGAGTTTGCACAGGCTCTGCAACTAGCTGCAGAGGATCGTGAACTTGGAGAATGGCTAGCGCAAGAACGTGCGACGGATGCAGCGTTTGCTGAAGCTCTTTCGAGTGTGCCGATTCCCAATGGTCTTCGAGATGAGATATTGGCAGTGCTAGAATATGACGGCAGGGCTCAGGAGGGAGATGCTGAAGTTGATAGTATCTTTACAGGAGGAATGGCGTCGATCCAGCCGCCCGCTGGTCTACGTGATCAGATCATTGCTGCGATGGAACTACAGACAGAGAGTTCTGAGATGACGGCGGCGGAGAAGGTGACCGATATCGCTGCATGGAGGTGGTTAAGTGTGGCGGCTGCAGCGGCTGCTGTTGTGGTCGGTATTTATGTTTCAACAAATTCATTGGGTGATCCCGAGCCAGCATTGGTAAATAACTTAAATGAACTAGCCGTTCCGGATCAGCCTGTTGACACACAAGTCCGAACTGTTGCGGTGCATAATGCTGTGCAGCAGATGGCTGCGAAGCTTACAAGTCCAGAGGGGGTTGATCTGAATAAGGACTTGGGTTGTGCTCATGATGCAATGCAGTTTCTCGATACTAAGTCGCATCCAGTGCCTGAGGTTTTACCACCTGGGCTCGGCGATGCGAAGTTAGTAGGTGCTCGCGACATGTATTTAGAGAATGGCCAGCCCGTTTCCTTACTTTGTTTTGAAAAGGAAGGCATGGGAATGGTTCATCTCATTGTTCTAGATACAGCAAATGTTAAAGACGCTGATAAGCTCAATACGATGAAGAGTATCTCGCTGAAGAATTGTTATGGCTGTAGTCGGACGAAGTTTAACATTGCTCATTGGAGTGAAGGCGACAAAGCTTACATGATTCTGACGAAAGCTAACAAGCAAGAGATGGTTAAGCTCTTCTGAGATAGTTAGAATTAATTTTATGCGCAGCTTGAAAGTTGCGCATTTTTTTTGACCTCTATAAGATTTAAAAAATCCTTTTCAAAGTTCATGAAAACAGAATCTGCTGTAAAAGACCGATATGCGGCTGCTGCAAATCAAGCGGAGGCGGCACTATGTTGCCCAGTCGACTATGACCCACAGTACCTCAAGGTAATCCCTCAGGAAGTGATAGAGAAAGATTACGGTTGTGGTGACCCCTCAAAGTGGTTGAAGGAAGGAGATGTTGTCCTCGATTTAGGGAGTGGCACGGGAAAAATTTGTTTTATAGCTGCACAGGTGGTTGGTGAGACTGGTCGTGTCATTGGGGTCGACATGACGGATGATATGCTAGAGGTGGCCGAACGTAATGCCCCGATCGTTGGGGAAGCTATTGGTTATGAGAACGTAGAGTTTCGAAAGGGTAGGATTCAGGATTTGTCTCTAGACTTGAGAGAGCTTGAGGCGCATTTGCAGTCCGAGCCCATTACGGACGCAAATGGGTGGATGCAGTTGGGGAGTATTGAAGAGGCCATCCGGCAAGAAAAGCCGTTAGTCTCTGATAGTTCAGTGGATGTGGTTGTCTCTAATTGTGTGCTTAACTTGGTTGAGCCAAGTTTAAAGAAGCAGATGTTTGAGGAAATATTTCGGGTGCTTAAAAGAGGGGGGAGAGCTGTGATATCTGATATTGTAGCTGATGAGGAAGTGCCACAGCATCTACAAGACAATGCGTACTTGTGGAGTGGATGTATTTCCGGAGCGATGACTGAAGAAGCATTTCTCAGGGCATTTGAAGATGCAGGATTTTACGGAGTAGAGTTCGTGAAGTTCGAGAGTGAACCCTGGCAAACAGTCGAGGGGATTGAATTTCGTTCAGTGACGGTCCAAGCATGGAAAGGTAAGCAAGGAGAATGCCGTGAGCGTAATCAGGCTGTGATTTACAATGGTCCATTCAAAAAGGTTTTAGATGATGATGGTCATGCCATGGAACGAGGAAAGCGCTATGCAGTATGTGATAAGACTTACCAGCTATATAAGAAGCCCCCGTACTCAGATTATTTTACCTTTATCGATCCACTGGAGGAGGTGATGTTAGAAGACGCGGAGTTATTTGACTGTTCTAGGGTCGTCACCAGACATCCTCGAGAAACAAAAGGTCAAGATTACAATCTTACTACAGAAGCGTCTGATTGTTGCGATGGAGACAGTTGTTGTTAACAAACCGCATTCATCTTGTGTAAAAAGAAAAAACGCACCACGTGGTGCGTTTTTTATTGGGAAAGCTTTTTTGATCAGGTCAGTCAATGCTTACCTGTTGATCATCATTTGAGCGTGACGGATGGTGTCTGCTTCTTCTTCATCCATTTCGGCCATCGTATCAGCGAGGCTAGAAGCGATTTCTCCGCGCATTTGTGCAACGAGGTCAGTGCCTTTGCTGGTGATGCGCACCATGATTTTACGGCGATCTTCTGCGGCATGCACTCGCTCGACATAGCCGAGTTTCTCGAGACGGTCCACGAGGCCTGTTGCGGCAGCTGTGGAGTGTCCCATTTTCTTGGCGATATCCGACATGGTGAGATAATCTTCACTTGAGAGGTAGGCCATCAAAAAGAACTGTGGGAAAGAGATGTTGCCACGGTTGAGTTCTGAGGAGAGGTTCAAAATGCAGGAGCGCTGAGTGAACAGAACAAAATCTGCAAGGCGCTCGGCTTCAGCCTTGCTCGAGGTTGTGTTCATTTTGGAGGACGTGTTCATAGGAGGCGATAGTGTGAAGTGTTGGTTAAGTCTCAAGCGTTGAGTCTCGCGGTGTGGATCACATCCTAACATTTTTTTTGAAAAACGAGCAACAAAAATTATAAACTTTTTTAAAATATCTACGTAAATAGGGACTTAAATTTTCAAATTTTGAGAAAATTATTCGAGTTGTTGTTTCAATTGTTGTTGTGCATTGGCTTTATTTTCATCCACTTGAGATTTGTTACGAAGATCGCGCATGAAGACGGGGTCATTGAGGGTGTAGGAACCTTGTTTGAGGTCGGCGACGTAGAACTGGCCAAGTTTCTGTCCAGTCATCGTCAGAGTGTTGACTGAGCCATCCTCACCACGTGAATAGAATATGGCGTCGATATCGGTGGGGAAGGAGCGGTATTTTTGGACAAGGAGGTAATTGTCATTTTGATAAACAGCTGCGACTCTACCGACAAGTTGATCGACTGGTGCTTTTTTTTCAGTGGGCGGGGTGGGGGAATTTGAGCAAGCATTGATGCAAGCGACTGAGAGTGAAACAAGCAGAGCAATGTGAGTAAGTCTCATGATGAATAAAGCTTAGAGTTTAGGGGGGGAAGCTCAAGTTTGAGATGAAAAAAAGCGACTCTTTTTTAAGCTGCAGGGTTGACGTTAGGGGGCTGATATGGTTTTTTCCCTGCACGTTCGACTTACGAATCACTGGACCGGTGGCTGAGTGGTCGAAAGCGCTCCCCTGCTAAGGGAGTATACCGGAAACGGTATCGAGGGTTCGAATCCCTCCCGGTCCGCCATTCAAAGCAAAAAAGCCTCAGTGATACTGGGGCTTTTTGTTGTTTAAGGTCTTTGTTAGTAGAGAGCTTGTGTTTTCTGGGGCAAGTGGGATAAAAAAAATCCCGCACAGTGTTTGTGCGGGACTTGAAAGAAGGTTAGGTGAGCTTGTTGCAACTATGCTGCGCTGCTCTTTTTCTTTTTGAGGATTGGTTGTTTTTTGCCTTCGACGACATCACGATTGATGGTGACGCTTTCAATGTCTTTCCGGCTTGGAACGTCGTACATCACATCGAGCATGAGGTTTTCGACAATTGATCTGAGTGCGCGTGCTCCGGTGCCCCGACGGACTGCTTCTTCAGCGAGGGCGGTGAGGCCGTCGTTGGTAATTTTAAGTTTCACTTCATTCATGCTGAGAAGCTTTTGGTATTGTTTTACCATTGCGTTCTTGGGCTCAGTGAGAATGCGTACGAGTTCAGGTTCATCGAGTTTCCTAAGTGAGGAGAAGACTGGGAGACGTCCGATGAATTCGGGGATGAGACCGAAGTGGAGGAGGTCCTCGGGTTGGACCTTAGTGAGAATATCTCTATCTTCGGTGTGGGTGATGTCTTCTTCTGATACTTGGAAACCTAGTGTGCGTTTACCGAGGCGGTCACGTACGAGGTCTTCCATACCGACGAAGGCGCCGCCGACAATGAAGAGGATCTTCTCCGTATTGACTTGGATATATTCTTGCTGTGGGTGTTTACGTCCGCCTTGTGGGGGGACATTGCAGACAGTGCCTTCCAGGATTTTGAGAAGGGCTTGTTGGACGCCCTCACCAGAGACATCACGTGTGATGGATACGTTTTCTGTTTTGCGGCCAATCTTATCGATTTCATCGACATAGATGATGCCGCGTTCAGCGCGCTGGACATCACCATCGGCAGCCTGGAGGAGTCTGAGGATGATGTTTTCGACGTCTTCACCTACATACCCAGCTTCAGTGAGAGTGGTGGCATCGACGATTGAGAATGGGACATCGAGTACGCGGGCGAGGGTGCGGGCTAGGAGTGTTTTCCCTGAGCCTGTGGGCCCAAGCATGAGGATGTTTGATTTTTCGATTTCGACGCCATCAAGTTCAGGGTCTGAGCTATGATCATGCTGACGCAGGCGTTGGTAGTGGTTATAAACCGCCACTGAGAGGGTCTTTTTAGCGTGCTCTTGACCGACAATGTACTCGTCGAGTCTGGTGCAAATTTCAGCAGGAGTGAGCGCGTCAGTGTGTGGTGTGGCTGGGGCGGTAATGTCGGTGGGCGAGTTGGCATACTTGCTGACGCCATTGAGTTCTTTTTGAAGAATCGTGGAGCACACCTCGATACATTCATCGCAGATATAGACGCCAGGACCAGCGATCAATTTTTTGACTTCGGAATGGCTTTTGCCACAGAAGGAACACAGGGTAAGATTATTTGAACGTGCCATGATGGTAATTCGGAACCGCTACTTTTATTAGTCGGAGAGATTTTTGCTGAGCTATTTTTGAGTGCTATGTGGCACTCTCTGTCGAGTCGCTGGTGGTCTATTATGACTGAGCCACTCTCGTTTGGGAAGTTTGCACTCAATCTATGGTCACTGCAAGAAAGAAGAGGCTCAGAGCTCATCGAATTAGGCGTGTAGGTTTTATGAATGGAGAGAATAAAAAAATCCTGCAGGAATAATGCCTGCAGGATGATTAAGTCGTTAAAAGTGAGTAGGCTTACTTCTTTTTGTCAGGAGTATTGCTGATCTCAAGAACTTGGTCTACCAAGCCATAGGCAACCGCTTCTTCTGCGGACATGTAGTTGTCACGGTCGGCATCCTTTTCAACTTGCTTCGCAGTTTTTCCTGTGTGCTTAGCGAGGATGTTGTTAAGGCGGCTTTTGAGGCCGTACATGAACTCGACAGTACGTTCGACATCTGAAGCAGTTCCTTGAGCTCCACCTGATACCTGGTGGATCATGACGTGTGAGTTAGGCAAGCAGAAGCGTTTGCCTTTGGTCCCAGCTGTCAGGAGGACTGAGCCCATGGAGGCACAGATACCGATACAGTAGGTGTTCACATCACATGTGAGGAATTGCATCGTGTCGTACATTGCCAAACCAGCGGTGACCGAGCCACCTGGTGAGTTGATGTATACGTGGATGTCTTTCTTGGGGTCCTGCATTTGCAGGAAGAGCATCTGAGCGATGACGGCGTTGGCTACGTGATCGTCGATCGCAGTGCCAATGAAGATGATGCGGTCCTTGAGGAGGCGAGAGTAGATATCATACCCGCGTTCACCGCGGCCATCTTGCTCGATGACCGTGGGGATTGGATAATAATTCGCCTGCGGAACCATTGGGTTGGTATTTTGAGAATTAAGCATCGGTATTTTCTTCGGTAACATTTTCAGTTGTACCAGATACCTTTGCGTTCTCTACCAAAAAGTCAATAGTCTTACCGATGAGGACAGAATTTCTAACATTCTGAATCGCATTCGCCTTTTGAAGTTCTTTGATGTACTTCTTAGGAGCTTTATTCTCCTGCTGAGCCATCTGATAGATGCGTTGGAGAACGTCTTGGTCTTCGACCTTGATACCTTCTTTGAAGGCAATTTCCTGGAGGAGGAAGTTGGTCTTGAGATTTGTAACCGCTTGCTTAGAAGCGGACTCTTCGAGTTCTTCTTTTTGTGACTCGAGCATATCTTGCGTCATGCCTTGTTGCATTGCGCGCTGAGCCATACCTTGGATGTTGCCTTGAGTTTCTGCGGCAACGAGTTCTTCAGGAAGTTCGAAGTCGACAGCTTGGTTGAGCTGTTCAACGATTTGGTTGACTTTTGCGTCTTCAGCAGCGCGTGTCTTCTCTTGGCCGAGTTGCTCTTTGATGACATCTTTAAGTTCATCGAGGCCTTTTTCAGGGAGGAGCTTGCCAGCGAACTCGTCGTTGAGTTCAGGGAGCTCTTGAATCTTGATTTCTTTGATGGTGACAGCGAATACGATGTCTGTGCCACGTACGTCAGAAATTGGGAAGTCTTCACCGATGGTGACGGTGACATCTTTTTCGTCGCCAACTTTGAGGCCGGCAAGTTGTGGGCCGAAGTGTGGGAGGAAAGAATCCTCTTCAATCTTTACCCAGTGGCCTTCACGTCCTTCGAGGAAGCCAGCTGGCTTACCGATAGCTTCAGCGACTGGCTTGCCGTCGAGAGTAGCTGTGAAGTCGACAACTGCGAAGTCGCCTTCTTCGATAGCACGATCTTCAACGTCTTTGAAGTCAGCGAAGCGCTGTTGGAGTTCCTTGAGGCTGTTGTCGATGTCTTCGTCGGCGACTTCAGTGGATGGAACTTCGATTTCAAGACCTTTGTATTCAGGAAGTTCGAACTCAGGAGCGAGCATGACTGAAGTTTCAAATGCGAATGCACCGTCTTCTTTGAACTCGGGTGATTGAGGCGCTTGTACGTTGAGGACTTTAAGCTCTTCTTGTTTGATTGCTTCTTGGCAACCCTCTTGAACCAAGCGGTTAGTGAGTTCTTCTTTAATTTCGTTTTCGAAGCGTTTTTCAACGATTTTCACAGGAGCTTTACCTGGGCGGAAGCCTGGGATCTTAGCTTGGCCCATGTATGCTTTAACAATGTTTTTGCGCTCAGAAGCGACCTTGTCTGCAGGAACCTCAACGTTGACTGTTGCGGCACATGTTTTCTTTTCTACTGTGATATTCATGACGAAATTGGTTCGATAGATTGATCGTTTAGCGTGTGCGACTTCGTAAGTCGTTCAGCACGGGGGCGGGAAACTAGGCAAGTTTTAGTTAAAGGTCAAAGCCGAAAAAGCCCGATTTTCTCTAATTTCTTCCGCATCAATTCAATTTGCTGCGAAATCGTCTGTGTACGCAATTCTGAGTAATGTGACAAGTTTGCTAAACTTAAGTGTTTTCAAACGGTGGTTTTTGTGCAAATAAGGTGCGTGTCAAAAAATAAAATGAAAACAAATGTGTCATTTCCCCTCAGCATTCTTGCTTTGATTTGCTCAGTGTCGCTGGCAGGGGCTCAGAATAAGCCCATATCTATCACGAACACCTCAGGTAAGTCTGTGAGTGTGTATTTACAGAAGTCTGATGACAAAGAGGTTACCGTAAAGTTGGCCAAGAACCACAAGGTTCATACCATTAAGTTGGCGGATCTCGATGTTGCTTCTAAGAATAAAATTAAGAAGTGGAAAGATGCTGGAGGTGGTTTGTCTACTGATTTTGAAATTGAATTTGATTCGGGCAAGAGCTCGAGATCGCGCCAAGATTATGATGATGATCGTACTTTAACGATTAAGCCGGTGGTTACGATTGAGAATGGGGATAACAACCTAGAGTCGAAAGAGGCTGAGGTGACTGTTCTTACCTTAGGAAGGCCATTGAGCGATACATCTAGCATCAAGGTGTTTCAGAAAGAGACGCACGATTTGCCTAAGCTTGATGGAGCAGGGAAGCACATCATTCAATGTAAGACCTATCGTACGGTCTATGATAAAGTCGGCTACAAGCATGGGGCCAAGTACTTAGGCTATGTTGTGATAGTCCACGAGAAGAAGAATGTGGTGGCTTCTAGGTCTGTACCTACGACTCTGGTAGAGAAGTTTGGAAGTACGTTGTTGACGCTGAAAGCTGGCGTGACCTACGACAAGAATCTAGAGGAGATCGAGAGCGATTTCATAGATTATTAGAGATAAGTGGTAGTCCCACCAGGAATCGAACCTGGATCCTCGGCTCCGGAAACCGATGTGTTATCCATTACACCATGGGACCAAATTCCGAAGCAAAGTTTCGGAAGTTAGAAGGTATAGAGAGTGCTCTAGATCCTTCGTTAGGATGAGAGGAGTAAGGCGGGAAATGTCCCACCTTACAACAAATAAATCTAAGAAATTTCGAGCTTAGATGACCTTAAATGCTTTGGACATGGCGTCGAGGGTATCATCGATATCTCCGGTGCTGTGAGCAAGAGAAATGAAACCCGTTTCGTATGGGCTGGGTGCGATGTAGACACCATCGTCGAGGAGTGCCCAGAAGAAGCGCTTGAAGGCTTCCATGTCGGCTCCATTGACGTCATTGACATTCCAAATTTCTTTCCCAGTGAAGAAGAGGCAGAACATAGAGCCTACTCGGTGGAAGGTGAAGTCTAGGCCGTTTTCTTTCAGTAGGCCACGGATACCGGCTTCGAGGCGGGCTCCAGTTTTTTCGAGTTGGTTATAGCCGTCTGCCGCTTCTAGAGCTTTGAGTTGGGCGAGGCCGGCAGCCATGGCGAGTGGGTTACCTGAGAGGGTGCCAGCTTGGTAGACCGGGCCGATGGGTGCGACGCAGTCCATGATATCAGCGCGGCCACCGAAGGCGCCGACAGGAAGTCCGCCGCCGATGACTTTCCCCATACAAGTGAGATCCGGGGTGACGCCGACGAGTTCTTGGACACCGCCTTTTGCTACGCGGAAACCTGTCATCACTTCGTCGAAGATGAGAACGGTGCCGTGTTTGGTGGTGATTTCTCTGAGGAATTCGAGGTAGCCCTCGCGCGGAAAGACGAATCCGGCATTTGCGGGGAAGGGTTCGAGGATGATGGCAGCGACTTGGTCGCCGATAGAATCGAACACAGTTTGGATGGCTTCAAAGTCGTTATATGGGAGGACGATAGTTTGGTTTGAGAAGTCTTTAGGGACACCGGCGGAGTCAGGTTCACCGTGGGTGAGGGCGCCGGAGCCGGCCGCTACGAGAAGGTGGTCGACGTGTCCGTGGTAGCAACCGTCGAACTTAATGACTTTATCTCTTCCTGTGAATCCACGAGCGAGGCGGATGGCTGACATGGTGGCTTCCGTGCCAGAATTGGTCATGCGGACTTTTTGGACTGAGGGGACCCAGTCGACGATTGTTTGGGCCATTTCGATTTCCCACGGGCAAGGAGCACCGAAGGATACGCCATCTTTGGCTACTTCGTGGATGGTTTGGGTGAGTTGGATGGGTGAGTGGCCAAGAATGGCAGGGCCCCAAGTGCCGATGTAATCGATATAGGTTTTGTCATCGACATCAGTGATACGAGAACCTTGGGCTCTGCGGACAAAGAAGGGGTCGCCGTCGACATTTTTAAATGCACGGACTGGAGAGTTGACGCCGCCAGGGATGACCGTTTTTGCTTTGGCGAAGAGCTTTTGTGAGAGTGGACCTACCATAATCTTAAAATGTGTATTCTTAGGGGGGCTGCTTGAGAGGGTTTTGTCAAAAATCTTGATGGCGAGCGATGCTTTTTTTGGAGATTCTGAAGTGTACTTGACGGGTTGGCTATGTGGGGCTGTGAGAACAGGTTTGCTGAATGTGAGAATTTGGTTCATAGTTTATTCATGAAACCATTGATCTCTCTTGTGACCGCAGCCTTGTGGTTATGTGTTAGCCAAATGAGCATGGCTCAGTCGCGATTGGATAACGACCCGGATGTGGTCTTATTTGAATCAGACAAGAAGATGACATTGTTAGTGGTCAAGCCGACAACGGTGTTTGCGACCAAGAAAGGTGGGCGGAAGTTAGGTACCTATCCTGAGGATACGAAGCTGCAGCTATTGGGGATGACGGACAAGGGATACAAGGTGAAGGGGAAAGCGAAGCATAGCATGGTGACTGGCTGGGTATCTCCAAAGAATTTGGCATCTACAAAGCCAAAATTTGTAGAGGAGCTTAAGAAGCATTATGAGAGGGAGATGGCGATTCGTGAGTTGATTGCGAACAAAGAGGTTGCGATTGGTATGACGATTGGTGAGGTACAGAAGTCGATTGGTGAGCCTACGAAAAAGGAGAGTCGGCTAACGAAGGAGGGGCGTTCAGGAAAGTGGGAGTTCATCAAAGGCAAGGAGCAGAAACACTATACGAATACTGTAGATCCTAGGACGGGGCAGGTTTTTCGCAGATTTTCTCATGTGACTGTAGAGGAACAGGAGAAGTTGACTGTGGAGTTTGAGAATGATGTGGTGACTGCTATTTCGAGCTTGGAGAACAACAGCCCGGGCAACATTCGTATTATTGTGCCCCCAATTTATTTTGGATATTAGGTCATGCGGAAAGTGTATGAAGACCAGGACATGACAATGGTGGGGTACTACCAGTCGGTTCTACAGGAAGAGGGGGTGGAGACGGCAGTTAAGAACGAGTATGCTCAGTTAGCTGCTGGGGAAGTACCATTCCAACAGGTCTATCCTGAGTTGTGGGTGGTGAACGATGAAGATTACGAGCCAGCGGTAGCATTGATTAAGCAATTGCGAGAACAAGATGCACCAGAAGTAGTAGTGGGGGAGGTTGATGAGCCGGAGGAAAGCTCAGAGGGGGATGATATGCTTAATGATGTTCCCAACCGTTATAAACGGTCTACCGGCATGCAGGTGGTGATGTGGCTGGGTACCATGGTTGTGGTGTTTTTGTTAGCATTAAGCCTGTGCATGCTGGTGGAGTCACTCTTTTAGGAGGTCAGGTCGGTTAGCGCGGGTGCGCTCGAGGGCTTTTTGTTTTTTCCACTCGGCAATTTTTTTGTGATTACCGGAGAGGAGGACTTCAGGGACGGGCATGTCGCGAAAGAGGTTAGGTTTAGTATAGGCGGGAGCTTCGAGCATGTTTGGGTCTGAGAAGGATTCGTCTTGGTGGGAGCGTTCGTCGCCGAGGGCGCCGGGCAGGAGTCTGACGATGGCGTCGGTGACGACAGCAGCAGCAATGGCGCCATTGGTCAGGACGTAGTCTCCGATGGAGATTTCTAGGTCGACGAGGGTATCGATGACGCGTTGGTCCACACCTTCGTAGTGGCCGCATAGGAGGATGAGGTGGTCGGCGCGGGCAAGGTTTTGGGCGGTAGCTTGCTTGAAGGGTTTCCCCTGAGGAGTCATAAGGATGACTTGGGAAGTGTTCGTTCTGAGTTCTTCGATGGCGGCGAAAATGGGTTCAGGCTTGAGCAGCATTCCTTGGCCACCGCCGCAGAGGTATTCATCGGTCTTACGGTGTTTTCCCGTGGCCCAGTTGCGGAGGTTATGGGCATGGATTTCTACGAGGTCTTTTTCTCTAGCTCGCTTGATGATGCTTTCGCTGAGTGGGGAGAGTGCGATTTCAGGAAAGAGTGTGATGATATCGATCCGCATGGGCGGAGGATGAAGTTTCAGGTTGGAACTTGCAAGTATTGAGGTAAGAGAGCTGGCGGAGATGCAAAAAGTGATGATTTATACGGATGGCTCCTCATTGGGGAATCCTGGGCCTGGCGGGTATGGTGCGGTATTGTTGTATGGTGAGCACCGGAAGGAATTGAGTGGTGGTTTTCTCAAGACAACGAACAACCGCATGGAATTGATGGCTGCGATTGTGGGCTTGGAGGCTTTGAAAAAGCCATGTGTGGTCGAGTTAGTTTCGGATTCCAAGTATGTGGTTGATGCGATGCGCTTGGGGTGGATTCGAGGGTGGAAGATGAAAGGATGGAGTCGTGGGCCCTCCAAGCCCTTGAAGAATGCAGATTTGTGGCAGCGACTAGAACGCGCTCAGGAAAAGCACCAGGTGACATGGACCTGGGTGAAGGGGCATGCAGGACACGAGCACAATGAGCGCTGTGACGCATTGGCTGTCGCCGCAGCGGAAGGTGGTGAATTGCCTGAGGATGTGGGGTATGAGGGGGGAGCTGAGGATCTATTTCAAGGTTGAGGCGTTACTGGCCTTTTACTTTTCCGCGCAGCAATGGGTGGCCGGGTTTGGCTTTTGTAATGAAGGGGGCTCGAAGGTAAGTGGGTGATGGGGGCGTCAGCTTCTGTTGGCTTTGATCTTCTGGGCTGAGCGTGCGCCAAGCCAGGATGTGCTTTTCGGCGGTTGGAGATTCAAAGATGAGTGACTGGTCCTCAGTGAGGGACATTTGAGCATCGAGAGTGAAGATGGGGGATTGGCAGGATGCGACGATAGCATCGAAAGCTGGGCGCTCGTGGAGTTGCGGCTCAGGGGGGAGTTTACCAGCGGGGATGTGGGTAGCGAAAAAGGCACCGCGGCGGGCATCGCCTACTACGAGGGAGTCTTGAGATTGGAGCCAAGTGTCGGTGGCCAGGAATGAGGATTGGCCGACGACTGGACATGCGTGGACAGTGGCTATGCCTTGGGCTGCAGCGATGGAAATACGAGAGCCGGAGTAGGAGCCGGGGCCAGTACCGACGATGATGAGGTCGAGTGATTGGTTGTCAGGTAATTGCTCTAGCAATTGTTGGAGCGGGGGGAAGAGTAATTGGTTTTGCTGGCGGTGGCTTTCAAAGTCTTTTTGAATGACGGGAGCCTCGCCGAGTTGGAGGGCGATGCTAGCGGCAGGGAAACTGGTTTCTATTGCGAGTATATTAGGCACAGTAAACGGATATTTGAATGAGATTCATGGCGAGGATGCAGAATCTTTGATAATCTTATCGATTCGCTCTTGAAACTGACGGCTTCTATGTTTTTCTCTTTCGCGTCACTGGCTGCATGGCAGTTGTGATAGAAAATTTCCACCAGAAAAGTTTATGAGCGATTACGCAAAAGGTTTAGAAGGAGTAGTAGCGAATGAATCAGCCTTGTCAAAGGTTGAAGGCCTCGCAGGTAAGTTGTCCTATTTGGGTTACAGCATTGATGATCTTGTTGAGCATTGCAGCTTCGAGGAGGTCACTTTCCTTCTGCACAACGGTCGCCTTCCGAACGCTGAGGAACTTGCCGCATTTGAAGCAAAACTTCGTGGTGACCGCGAGCTTCCTGAGCAGCTCATCACATTTTTGAAGTCACTTCCTGCGGATGCGACTCCGATGGATGTCCTTCGCACGGCAGTGTCAATGCTCGGTATCTTTGACCACCGCGCTCAAATTGGTGAGCCAAACCACGAGTTGAATCGCGAAGTAGCATTGTCTTTGGTTGCCAAGACTCCAGTGATCGTAGCGTACTACCACCTGGCACGTCAGGGGAAGGAATTGCCAGCTGTTCGTACTGACCTCTCCGAGGCGGCTCACTTCTTGTACCTCATCAATGGGGAAGAGCCATCAGAAGCTGCGGCACGCACCCTTGATATTGCGTACATTTTGCACGCGGATCACGGCATGAATGCTTCTACTTTCTCGGCTCGTGTAACGATTGCGACTCTTTCTGATCTTTACTCTGCGATGACATCTGCGATTGGCACACTCAAGGGGCCACTTCACGGAGGAGCTAACGAGGGCGTGATCAAAATGCTCAATGAAATTGGCAGCGAAGACGCTGTGGATGCATTTGTTGAGGATTGTCTCACTCACAAGAAGAAGATCATGGGCATCGGTCACCGTGTTTACAAGGTTCTCGACCCACGTGCACCTCATCTTCAGAAGATGGCAATTAAGCTTACTGAGGAATTGGGTGAGGCAAAGTGGATTAACATGTCTGAGCGCATTGCCACGATCATGCGTGAGCGCAAGGGCTTGAATGCCAACGTCGATTTTTACTCAGCGACTGTGTATTACTCATTGGGAATTCCAACTGATCTGTTCACACCTATTTTCGGAATTGCACGTATGTCTGGGTGGACAGCACAGGTTCTCGAGCAACTTCAGGATAGCCGACTCTATCGTCCGCTTACAAAGTACGTTGGACCTGAGACGACTTCTCCAGTGCCACCGATTAGCGAGCGTTAATCGCACTCAAGAAACTTTAGGAATGCCATGCCCGATGGGTGTGGCATTTTTTTGTGATGAGGGGGGGGGACAAAGCGCGCCCTTGAAATGAGCTTGGGTGGGCACGCTTTGTTTTGTGGGGGGATGACAAAATGTGGTTATCTACGTTTGCGTAGGATGAGAGCCAAGCCACCGAGTCCGAGAAGGGCCATGGAGGATGGTTCGGGAACTGAGGCTGGCGTCACCGAGATAGACGGCACTAGGCTGCTATTACCGTAGGTGGATGAGGCGAGCTCGACATTACCTGAGGTGGAAAAGATGGCGAATCCGTGGTTGTTGGACGGGTTGCTTTGCCAGGCATCGACGGTGGAGGTGACATCAATGCTGAGAGTTTGTTGGTTTGCAAAATTATAGGTGCCTAAGACGGTGGCTGAACCACTTTGGACATAGGTGTCATACCAAGCAATTTTGTCTGGAGCCAACTGGTAGTTAGAGAATGAGTCGTTAAGGGCTACGACGTGTACTGTGGCATTGCCAGTGGTGGAGGTGACGGCGGTTGGTGGTCCTGCAGGGTTAGGAATGTTAGTGACATATTGTACAGCTGAGAGGTTGAGTGATTTTGTGCCGGCATCGAGAGTGCTGACATCAAATTCGAGGACGCCAAAATTAAAGTGGCCTGAACCTGGGCGCTGGCTCGCACCGATAGTGATTTGCGGGTCAAAGGCATTACTAGTGCCGAAGTAGAGGTAGGTGTCTGTATCGAAGGTGGCAGTTGTGATTGTGGCTGCTGAAGAGGCGCAAATGATCGCTCCGCTGGTGAAGATGCTCAGTAATGTAGCTTTCATAGTTTCGTTGTTCTATCTAGTTTATGGATGCTTGCCTCTGGGAGAGCTTCTCTGGTTGTAGGGAAGCTATGCGAGAGGCAGGACATGTTCGCGAGGTGTTTGGGTCCTTGCTTGAACGAAGTTAGGCTTAGCCTGTTAGTGAAATCGCTGCTAGCGATGGGATGACCCTCAATTGTGTCTCGTTGTCATATTCGTGGTGTTAGACAAGCTGGCGCTAGCTTGGGACAATGGAACGATAGCTGAGAATGCGCGATGCTCTCTAGCGTTCGTCCCAATGAATCGAAGAGAGACAACAGGCAGGAGCTGGGGGGATATCGTTCAGGTCATAGTTATTGGAGGGGTATGTTTCCCTACTCTATCTTGGGCTGAGGAGTCGAAGAATACGGATCCGGTGGAGGTGTTAGATGAGACTGTGGTAGTTGCGACAGCCAACGAGACTCCATGGTTGAGGACATCAGGGTCGGTTGCACAGATGACACGTAGTGACTTTACAGCAATGGGTGGGTCAGATTTTGGAGATATTGTTAGGTATGATCCGACAGTGACGGCACCATTGAATATTGGAAGTGGGGACGGGACATTCGGCTATGGGCAAACTGGTTACACTGGGTACAATATCCGAGGGGTGGGGGGGAACCGTGTGTTGATGTTAGTGGATGGAATTCGCCAGCCGGAGCAATTTGTTTCGACATCATTTGATCAATCAGAGGGCTCAGCGGGAGGGGCTGGTAGGGATTACTATGACCCGATGATGTTTGAGGTGACAGAGATTCTGAAGGGCTCTGCGAGTGCGCTGTATGGGAGTGATGCAATGGCTGGTGTGGTGTCATTTCGCACGCCTGATCCAGAAGACTTTTTGATTCATACAGATAGGGATTTCGCGGGTTTGGTTCAGGGGCAATATTTCAGCCACAATGAGAGTTTTGCCCAACAGGCATTCTTTGCAGCGGAGCATGAGGCATTATCATTCTTATTCGGTTACGCGAGGCGAGACGGGAGTGAGACGAAGAATAATGGAGAGACTCCACCGAATCCGGTAGATTTCAGCAGTGATAGTGTGTTGTTGAAAATGCGTGTGGCTAATGACAATGGACACGATTTATTATTCGCGTATGAACATTTTAGGCGGGCGAGATTTGTGGATGTGCAGTCAGCTCAGGGGTTTATTCCGATCTTTAATAAGTTTGTATACAACTGGGAGGACCAGGAGCGGAGTAGGTATAGCCTGCAGTGGTTCTATGAGCCTATGGAGGGAAGGAATCTGCTCTTTGACTCGATTGACACTCATGCATATTTTCAGGATACAAAAAACTTCAGTCGTAATCAGAGTGAATCTGAGTACGGGAGGGAGAGGCTTCAGGATATTTCATTTGATACCGAGATCGCGGGGCTGCGCACGACCTTAAGAAAAAAGACTGAGAAGCAACTTCTAACGTATGGGGTGGATGGCTCGATCAGTAATAGTGAAAACCGCTTTATTCGTGAGGATAATGGTTTGCCACCACTGCCTAACAGGATCGCTTTTGCACCGTCTGAGACGACAAGAGTATCAGCATTTGTTCAGTCAGAATTTCAACCATCTGAGGGGAGCCGTTGGAGTTTTGTAGCTGGAGCTGGGTTTGATTACTATGGGATTGATCCAAATTTAACGGAGGATTACATCGAGCGTATTGACTATCTGAGTGGGGCAAGGGATTCGTATGCACCGGCTGAGGGCTTGGAGAATTTCTCGATATCTCCGAAGTTCAATGTGGTATACGCGTTGGATGATCGATCAAGTTTATATGGGCAATATGCTCGTGGGACGCGCAATCCGACGGCTGAGGAGCTTTCTATGATCTTTGATCATCCACCGGTAGGTGGTGGGTCGGCTGGTTCAATAACATTGCCAAATTCAGATTTGAAGGAGGAGAGCAGCCATGCTCTGGAAGCGGGTTATAAGTATTTCAATGGAAGCTCAAGGTTTCACTTAGCGAGTTTTTACACTAAGTATTCTGACTTAATCGAGAATGGGGTTCGCACAGGGGCTGTGACTCCTGAGGGGCGTGATATCTTAACTACTGTCAACCGAGGTGAAGCGACCTTTTATGGTTATGAGCTGAGTGGTGAATACGACTTGCTAGACCTCCACACCTCTTTGAACGGATTGTATATAGGTGCGTCTGTGGGACAAACGTGGGGGATTGATAATGAGCGCAACAGCTGGATCAATTCGGTAGAGCCGTGGAAGGGGGTATCGTGGATTGGGTATCGGTCAGCAGAGGATCGATTTGGAGCGAGGGTGACTGGTACTTACGTGGGGGAGGTGAAGCACGTGGACGATAGTGTCGGCGGGCCCTACTTTAGGCCTCCTGGGTACTTCACCTTGGATGTTTCAGGGTATTATCGATTGAGTGAAAATGTGACCTTGCAGGCAGGAGTTAACAATTTGCTAGATCGGAAATACTGGCAATGGGGGAACTCGCGCAGAGTGGGGGGGCATTTGCCAAACGACTTGGCCGTGGATGACCGGAGCACGGCGCCAGGCACCAATGGTTTTGTAACTTTATCCCTTTCGTTTTAGAATAGTGGGCTAGGTGATTTTCTGGGCTGTGACTGCCTGAGGGCTGGTGGGGCTCAATGAAGCTGGCGATGCAAGGAGGACAATTGAGCGTCATTTCTTCGCAAGCCAGCGATAGTAAATAGAACAAAAAATAGATAGAAAGATAATTGATGAGAGCAACGAATGTAAGTGCGCTTGTGATGGCGATGGGCTGCAGCAGTCTGATGGCTGGCTTTGAGCAAGATCGTTCAGCCATATTAAAGATGGCAGGTGAATTTGAGGTGAGCTTTTTTTTCAAAGAGACGGTGGGGTTGAGTGAGGGCTACGAGGTTAAGGAGGGTGCTTATAATGAGAGCGCGAAAGAGAAGGTGTTGGTAGTGCGGGATGAAGGTAAGGAGATAGAACTGCAGCATTTATTGATGGTGCAGGGGGAGGTGGTGAAGCATTGGTCGCAGATCTGGAAATACGAGGATACTGAATTGTTAGAGTTTCAGGGTCATCAGCAGTGGAAGGTTCAGAGCTTGAGTTCTGATAGTGTCAGGGGGACTTGGAGCCAGCAGGTCACTCAGACGACGGATGCGCCGCGCTATGAATCTTTTGGCAAATGGGAGCACGAGAAAGATAGCAGCACCTGGACGAGTCAGGTTACTGCGCGACCATTGCCTCGACGTGAATACAAAAAGCGTAAGGACTACGACATTTTAAATGCAACAAACCGCCAGACGGTGACCCCAAGTGGTTGGGTGCATGAGCAAGATAATGCGAAGCAGGTGGTGCGAGACGGGGAGAACTTTGCCCTCTGTCGTGAGGTTGGAATGAACACATACAAAAGAATTGATGGGGTGGACTTTTCGGTGGTGGATCAATTTTGGAAAGAGGATGGAGCCTTTTGGATGCAAGCGAAGCAGGCGTGGCAGCAGGTGCTTAAAGGAAAGTCTCAATACGAACTTAAGAAGCGGACTGAGGAAGGTTCTTTGAGGTTTATGTTAGGTGAGAGGGAGGAAGCAAAAGAAGGGAATGTTAGTGATTTGGCTAAAGCGATTGAAGCCTATGTGGTGGTTCCTGACTCCTCAGTCAAAGCGGGCAGTGAATAGAATAACTCTGTGTGAGATCGTGCGCTAACGAGTGTTAGTGCACAACAAATGAGTAAGACCCCTGGGGATGATTGGTCGTCCTCAGGGGTTTCATAGTATAGGGTAGAGTGGTGTCAGAAAGGTCTTGTTATAGAGAAGCTCTAACGTTAGATATTTAGATATGACAGCTCTACGTTTACTTGCCGTTGCAGCATGTGCGGCACTTTTTTCTTCGTGCTCATCGAGCATCGACATGCCTAAGGGGAATAGCAATGGGTACACATCTGCGCGTATCGTAAAGCGTGCACCAGGAAGTCCGGCAATTACTAATTCACGGGAAAAGAGGGTGCATAATTTGATCCAGAGCAACATCCGAGCTCAATTCAAGGCTCGTGGGATGGGCTTTGATTCACCGAATGCCGATCTCGTAGTGGGGTACATGGTGGTGTATCAGGACAATGCGATGACGACATCATTTGATGACTACTTTGGTTATGGACGTGAAAACGACAAGATTTTGAGCGAGGCTCACAAGAAGGGGGTGATTGAAGGAAACCGTCCTGATTACTTTGAGCGTGCAGGTTTGATTGTGGACGTGATTGATACCAAGACGAATAAGTTGATTTACCGCAACGTTTCTGTGGGTGATTTGGTCAATGGTGCGAGTGATGTACAGCGCAAAGAGGTTGTGGCAGCGGCCGTTAATGAGGCTCTCTCACCGTTCTTTAAATAAGTACTTCGTTAGTGAACCTTTTAAAGCTTCCGGCTCGTGGTCGGGAGCTTTTTTTGTGCACAATATTTCAACTTGCGCAGGTGGTGGGATGGACTAACATCCAAGCAATGAAAGCAGCAAAATGGATTGCAATTGGGCTGGCATCTATCGTCAGTGTAATGAGTGTCTCATGTGGTAGTTTGCCACAGCCTGAACCGGACCTCGGACCTCAGAGTGAGCACAGTGCGATTCCTTGGAATCGACGCATGCCTGGTGAAGGGCAAGGGGCATTAGGTGGCTTTAGCCAGTAAGGCAAAGCTTGATTATTTTAAGAGAAAAAAGCGCGAAGGTTGGCCTTCGCGCTTTTTTTGATAGAGGGTAATCAGATTTTCAGGAGAATGGTTTATTGGTCTTCCATCATGCGGCCGACGTAACGTTGGACACGTTCTGGGAGTTCGTTGTTATTGATCCAATTGCGCGCTTCATTTTTATCTTGTCGGTAGAGGGTCCAGAGGGCGCGGCCGACAGTGCGCGAGCGTGAGCTTTCGTCATTAAGTTCGTTGCCGTAATTGAGAGCGAGTACTGGGTCTTTGCGGGTGGCTCCTTCGGCAAATTCTCTGAGGAGTGTTTGGTAGTTCTCAGAGTTTGAGCGGGCATCGAGCCAATCAGCAGCTGCGTGTGGATCTTTGGAAGCGTACGAGCTCACAAATTCTGGGCCCGCCTTCATCTGGTCATCGTAGGGGAGGGTTTCGATCCAGACTTGAGCCGCACTGGGGTCTTTGTCAGCCCAATTGTCGACAACTTCGAGGAGGGCGCGTTGGCGAGCCTCTTCATCGGTGATGGTACTGACCCACTGGGCCCCCATTTCTGGGTCTTGTTTTGAGAAGTGGTCGGCGAGGTATGCTGAGGCGCCGTTGACAAGTTTGGGGTCTTCAATGCCGCTGAGCCATTGCTGGGCCCCAGTCACACCGAGGGCGGCGATGCGCGGAGTGAGGCCACGGAGTGCCTCGCCACGTTCCTCAGAGAATGGAAGTTGTTGGAGAACTTGGGTTGCGAGGGTTGGATTGGTGTCTGCGAGGCCGCGGATGATGCCGACGAGATAGGGGTTGGCTTTATCGCCAGTGTGATTTTCGTTAGCCCATGCGATAGCGGCATTGGCATTGGTGCTCGCCCATGAAGCGAGGACTTCTTTGACGGCAAAGTCTGAGCGGGTGTTTTCTTTGAGGTAGGCAATAGCTCCAGTGGGGTCTGCCTTGCCCCAGGCATGGAGGAGCATGGAGTATTCTCCCATTCTTTCACGGGTCATGCCCATATTGCGGAATTCGTCTACGACTGATTCGAATTCGCTGGCGGAGAGTGTGTCGATGTATGAGAGAAGTTGGCGCGATCTTTCGATTGGGTCTCCGAGTTCGCTGATACTTCTAATGGAGCCAGATGGGGCTGAGGTGGCACCTGAGTTGCTAGCGCTAGAGCGTGCGGAAAGTCGGGCAGAATTTGTGGAGCCTGAGGAATAGCGGTTGCCACTGAGTTGGGAGTATTGACCGGACTGGGAAGACTTTGCTGAGGAGGCAGAAGTGTCAGCGGCTGAGTTTTCAGAACTATCTGAGCTGCCAATGTAATAGGCCGCTGCGATTGTGGTGAGCCAGGCGCCAGCTGTTGGGAGAAGGATCTTGGTGTTCATGGTAGAAATAGGCAATGTACCCGTATTACACAGCGGCAATACGGGATGATCTTGTTCATAAAATTAAGTATACAATGGATCAAACTCTGAGTTTTGCAAAATGATGCAAAAAAAAGATTATTTTTGTCTGCATGTTAAGTTTTTTGCGGATAATGCCGTTCATTAGTGAATTATAGAAAATCTTTTGGACGAGACACCGAATTACAACCAATCTGCGGAATTTGTGAGCCTGATGACCGAGCATCAGTCTGACCTGTGGGCGTTTATCTTGGCGCAGTTGCCAGGAAGCCCTGACGTGGCTGATATTTTACAAAAGACGAACCTGACATTGTGGACGAAGCAAGATCAGTTCGAGTTGGGGACAAATTTTAAGGCATGGGCCTTTAGTGTGGCGCGTTTTGAAGTGTTAACACACTTGAAGAAAGCGAAGCGTGGCAATTGGCTGTGTTTCAGGGAGGATTTATCTGAAACGATAGCGGAGGAATCGGGCAGCACCTTTGATGGGCAGAGTGCGAAGCTGGAGCAGCTGGACCACTGTATTAGCAAGCTCAAGCCGGCAGATCAGGATTTATTGCGTCACCGTTACCTGAGTAAGGAAGGCTTGCAGGCGTATTCTGAGACTTCAGGGCGGAGCATTTCGGCACTTTCTGTGTCGTTGTATCGAGTACGTTCAGTGCTGAGGGAATGTATTCAACGTGGATTGAAAGCGAAAGGAGGGTTGGCATGAATAAAAAGTGGAATGAACTGATTCAAGATTTGATCGATGGCGTCATGAGTCCTGAAGACTTTGAGCGATTACAGGATGCGATGGTTGCTGACCCAGAGTTGCGCCATTTGTATTACCAATACATTTCCATGCAGCAGAATTTGGAGTTTCGACTGGCTAAAAGTACAGTGAACTCGGGGGTAGTTGGCCTTGCGGAGTCGCGCTTGAAGCGTCAGCGCAAGCGGAGTTATCGGATTGCGGCTCTTGCGGCTGCGGCCGCGGTTGCAATGACATTTTTTGTGCTGAGTTTGGTATTGGGGCCCAACGCGGAACGCAATTTAGCGTTTAGCTCAAGTCCGGGCTCTAAGTATGAGCTTACGCATGTGGCTAGCGACGACCAGTCATTGGCATCGCTCAAGCCGGGATCGAGGCTCAAGTTGCTTCAGGGTGCGGTGGAGTTGAACTTTGGTTCAGGGGTGCGTTCGGTGATTGAGGCGCCTGCGGACATCACTTTACACGACTACGACAAGTTGTTTATGGACACAGGACGTGGTTGGTTCCATGTGCCAGCTGGTGCTGAGGGGTTTACAGTCAAGACGCGCGAGTTTGAGGTGGTGGATTTGGGGACAAAGTTTGGTGTGCTCGCGAGCCCTAAGGATCCGGATCAAGTGCATGTGATGAAGGGGAAGGTGGCAGTGACAGCGAAGTATGGTGAGATGCATGCTTGTGAGCTTGTGGAGAATATGGCGGTGGAGGTGCGTGCGAGTGGTCGCTACACGCCAGTGACTGTGGCGCCTGAAAGATTTAGTACGGAGTTGCCCAAGACCTTGCCGCATTTGCACTTTGCCTTTGATGATGGCCAACAATTGCTAGCATCGAACACGCTGAAGGATGCGGGCGATTTTTCCTATCAAGGGTCGGCAGGTAGCGAGGATCTCTCGATTGTCGATGGCCCTTTTGCTGGAGCATTGCAGTTCGATCAGAATTGTGAGTTTATTGAGACTAACTGGGAAGGGGTGCTCAATGATAACCCTCGCACAGTCGCGATGTGGGTCAAGATGCCTCAGACCCGTCTCGAGCCTGGGCGCAAAGGTGGTTTGCGCGATGCCTATTTAGTGGCGTGGGGGCGTCAGAATCTGGGGAAGATGATGAACTTCAACCAAAAGTGGACGGTGCATTTAGATTTTCAGGCCCAGCGCTCGCCTATCCTCAACATGAGCTTTGGTGGGTTTTGGTACTACACGCGGGATATTGTGGTGGATGATGACCAATGGCATCACATCGCCGTGGTGCACAGTGGGCAGTATGACGACGAAGGTTTGCCGAAGGTGGCATTGTACTTTGATGGCCAGCAGGTTGAGATTTTCTCAGATCGTCACGGACCAACGCGACTGGATGAAAAGGGGAAGGTGGAGCTTGGTACCTATGCAGAGGCTCCGATGGTGATCGGGAAGAGCCTCTATCCATTCCGCAATACCAAGCCTGAAAATAGTGACCGTCTCGAAGCAGCTCTAGACGAGCTATACATCATCGAGGGGGCGCTGGATGCCGAAGCGGTGCAGCAACTCTACCAAGAGAATCGCTTAATCGGCCTCTAATGAGGCCTGCGGGCTACTCGACATTTTGGATTTGTTCGCGAATTTTTTCGAGCTCAGTTTTGGAGGTGACGACATGCTGAGCGAGGGTGGCGTCGTTTGCTTTGGAGCCGATGGTATTGAATTCGCGATTGATTTCTTGGCAAAGGAAGTCGAGTGAGCGGCCGATGGCGGACTGGGAGTCGAGGTATTCTTGAAATTTTGAGAAGTGTGAGCGGAGGCGGGTGATTTCCTCACTGATGTCGCAGCGCTCGGCAAAGATGCCGACTTCCTTGAGCACGCGCTCGTCTGAGAGGTCGAGTTCGAGGCCTGATTCTTGGAGGCGGCGGTGGAGGTTATCTCTGTAGCGCTCGACTACTGATGGGCTATGTTTCTCGATAGCAGAGGTTTCGTTCTCCAGAGTGGCGAGGCGCTCGAGTGTGTCACGCTTGAGGTCGGCTCCTTCGCGGCTGCGCATTTCGATGAGGTGATCGATGGCTTCTTCGAGTGCTGGGAGGATGGTGTTACGTGCGGAGTCGATGTCGGCTGATTTGTCTTCGAACTTGATGATGTCTGGGACGCGCAGGATGTCGGCTGCGGTGATATCGAGCGGGTGGCCGATGTCGTGGCTGAGCTCCTTGAGTGCCTCTGAGAGGGCTTTGGCACGGCCTTTATCAACGCTGATTGGGCTGGCCCCTTGATCGCCTTGTTCGATGGAGATATTGATTGAGACGCGGCCACGGGAAATTTTGCTGAGGACGAACTTACGGATTTCGGCTTCGATTTCGTTGTAGTGGCGTGGCAGTTGGACGACGACTTCGCCTTGTTTGCGGTTCACTGAGCTTGCTTCGACGCTGGCAGTGAGTGTGTCTGAGGTCCGTGCGGCACGGCCAAATCCGGTCATTGATTTCATCTGTTTCTCGGCGTGGGGTTATTAAGATTTGGTTTCGTCTGAGCTGTCTGAGCTGTCTGAGCTGTCTGAGCTGTCTGAGCTGTCTGAGCTGTCTGAGCTGTCTGAGCTGTCTGAGCTGTCTGAGCTGTCTGAGCTGTCTGAGCTGTCTGAATCTGTTGATTCTACGACTTCCTCGGGACTTGAGTCAATAGCATCGAGGTTCTCTTGTTCTTCGGCGAATGGGTCGTAGGGTTCACGGAGGTTATTAAAGATCTCGAGGTGTTCAATTTCTTCGTCGTGGGTGGTTTCGTCGTCAGGTTCTTGTGTGTAGTCGCCGTCGTCGAGTTCTTCTCCCTCGTGGTC
This sequence comes from Rubritalea tangerina, assembly GCF_042683245.1. Taxonomy (NCBI): domain Bacteria; kingdom Pseudomonadati; phylum Verrucomicrobiota; class Verrucomicrobiia; order Verrucomicrobiales; family Rubritaleaceae; genus Rubritalea; species Rubritalea tangerina. The sequence goes on along the minus strand of NZ_JBHUJB010000046.1, from coordinate 73,825 downwards.
ATTTTGTTCGGAGGCCTCTTGTTGGAAGTAATCGTGGTCGTGGATTTGTTCGTACTCGTGAGCGTCTTCTTGGTAGTCGTCGGTGTGTTCGGCGAGGTTGGCTCGGTATTCGGCCATTTCAGCGGCTTCGGCTTCGAGTTCTTTTTTACGAGTGAAGAAGGCGAACCAGATACAGATTTCGTAGAGGAGAGTCATTGGCGCGGCGAGCATGCAGAGCGTGAGGGCGTCGCCAGTGGGGGTGATTACGGCTGCAATCACAAAGATTGAGACGATGGCATAGGAGCGGGTTTTGCTCATGATGTCGTAATCGAGGAGGCCAATTTTGACCAAGGTCATGACGACGACTGGGAGTTCGAATGCGAGTCCGAAGATGAGGGTGAACTGGGTGGCGAAGGTGATGTATTCGCCAATTCTCCACTCGTTTTCTACCCCCATGCTGCCCGAGTAGAGGTAGAAGAATTCGAGGGCTTTCGGGAGCACCATGAAGTAACAGAAGCACACCCCGGAAAGGAAGAGGCCAAAGCCGATGGCGAGGGCGGGCCAGAGCGCTTTTTTCTCTTCGTCTTTGAGGCCAGGCAGAACAAATTGAAGGACGAAGGCGAGAATGAATGGGAAGGAGACAATCACGCCTGCGAAGAAGGCGAGTTTGAGGGAGAGCATGAAGGTTTCTGTGGGCTTGAGCGAGCGCATGTAGACCACATTATTTTTAGCTCCGGCTTGGGCGTTGGGTTTGAGTTCTAGGAGAACTTTGACCTGATCTTTGACTGCTTGATCGGTCTCAGGGAGTGCATCGATGAAATCGAATTGTTTCTTGAGTGTGTCGGCATCGCCGTCGCCTTTGATGGTGCGGGCGGCGCGGTAATAACCGGCGCACTCGCTGTAGAACGGGAGTTCTTTGTCATCAAACTGTTGGAAGTAGGCGCCTTTTTGCTCTGGGCTGAGGCTGGTGATATTGGCTGAGCATGACTTTGCTAGCTCCCAGCGCTCTGGGCTGATGGTGTCAGGGAGGCGGCTTTTTTGAGATTGTTCCCAGACCACTTCGATAGGGCGACGCAGTAGGTCCATCAGGGTGTCTTTGAGTGCGTAACAGGCAATCGTAGAGATGAGGAGAGTGACCACGATTCGCGTGATCGTCACACGGAGGTCTTCCAAATGCTCGAGAAAGGGTTTCTCGTCGTTGCCAACATTTGCTTTATCGCGCATTTTGAAGGCTTTGGTGAGCAAGAACATAGTGGAATCTCAGGGTGTGGATTGGGTGAAATTGGGATCAGGAGCGAGCTGATGTGACTTAGCCCTCAATGAGACGGGCAGCAGGGAGGAGTTCTTTCAGCGAGCCGAGGACACGGTCCGCAATGGAGAAGTCCAGGCAATCGGTGAGGCGCGAGGGCACGACGCAGGTTTGGCAACCAGCTGCGATGGCGGCTTTGGTGCCATTGAGTGAGTCTTCGATGACCAAGCATTGGTCGGCGGGAAGCTGGACTTGGCGGATGGCTTCGAGGTAGAGGTCGGGAGCGGGCTTGATGCGTGGGGCATCCCCTTTACAGACTGAGGACTGAACAAATTCAGTCAGGTGGAGTTTTTCCAACCAAGAATCCACCCAGTCATGGGATGAAGATGAGACGACGAGGGTGGGGATGTTTTCCTCAAAGAGGTGTTGCATGAGTTCGCGCACACCGGGGAGGGCGATGGGGTTTTCCAAGGCAGCTCGGATTTCAATTTGTCTAGCTGGGTTGATGGTTTCCCAGTCGTAGGATTTTCCAGTCAGCTCCTCGAGGTGCTTTTCGGGGGACCAGGTATCGAAGTCGGAGCCGATGCACTGGACGTAGGTCTCGATAGGAAGGTCTTGTCCTTCAGAGCGAAAGAGGTTCAGCCATGTTTCGTAGATGGGCCATTCCGTGTCGAGAATGACGCCATCGAAGTCGAAGAGGACTGCTTGTGCGTTTGCGAGCATGCTCGGAGAGTAATCGGGCTTTGCTTTTTGAAAAGGCAATTTGTTGATGGGTCAAGGGGGGTGTGGGGTTGTGCCGTCTAGGGTGTTGCTTGCTGGGATGGGATTGTGAGGGTGATGGTGGGAATGAATTTGCTGATTTCCTAGTGGGGGGTTGGCATTTGGTTGAGTTTGTAAGAATGTGGGAATCTACGTATATATGTGGGTATGCGAATGCTGATAGCGATTTGGTTTGGTCTCATGATTGTGCAGGATCTCTGCGCGGTGCCAGAGGGGGAGAAGGAATTACGTGCTGCATACCAAGCGCGTCAGAAGGCGGTGTGGAACCTGAAGTTGAAGCCGGCATGGTCGCCGGATGGGATGGAGATGGTCTACAAGCATGAAAAAGAAGGTGGCTGGGAGTTCCTGAAGGTTCATTTGAAGGATGGGAAGAAAGGGAGAGTATTCGACCATCAGGCGGTGGCAAAGGTGCTGGAAGCCTCTCCGGATAAATTGCCCATCAAAGCATTGCGTTATGGCAGTGCGGGGCTTGAAATGCAGCACAAGGGAGAGTGGAAGAAGTTAGATGGAGAGAAAGTGCCGAAGCAGCAGGAAACGAAGAGTGAGAGTCAAAGTTCCCAGCAATCTCCGGACGGGAAGTGGGAGGTCCGCATTCAAGACCACAATGTCATTTTGGAGCCACGCAAGGGGGGGGAGACGCGCGTGCTCACCAGCGATGGGAATAGCGATCACGGCTACCAGGGGGTACTGTGGGCTCCAGATTCCAGTCGTTTTGTGGTGTGGAAAATGAAGAAAGGGCAGAGACGCATGGTTAAAATGGTGGAGTCTTCGCCGGCTGATCAGCTACAGCCGAAACTGCATTCATTGCGCTATGATAAGCCAGGCGATGTGATTGACACCCAAGCTCCTTATGTCTTCTTCACTGATAGTCGTCCGGTGTTGGTGCCTGATTACGCTTTGCTTAAGGATCCATTTCAGGTGAACAAATTGGCTTGGCGCTCGGATAGTCAGCGGCTCACTTATGAGTATATTGAGCGTGGCTTCGGTAAGCATTATGTTCTGGAGGCTGATACGGAGGAGCGAAAGCATCGGGTTTTAGTTAGGGAGGAAAGCGCGACTTATATTTACGTTTGGGGGAATGGCTTTCGCCATGACCTGAATGGAGGGTCTGAGATTCTCTGGCTCTCGGAGCGTGATGGATGGAACCACCTCTACTTGTTGGATGGTAAGACTGGTGGTGTGAAAAAGCAGCTGACTCACGGCAACTATGTTGTGCACAAGGTGGTGCGGGTGGATGAGGAAGCAGGTGAAGTTATCTTGATAGCTGGGGGTAAGGAGTCGGGGCAAGATCCCTACTACAAGCATTGGTATCGCGTGGATCTCAAGACTGGTCAGATGTTGCATCTGACGCCTGCCGAGGGGACTCACAGTGTGGAGTTTTCACCAGACGGGAAATATTATGTGGATTCTGTGTCTGAGGTTCACAGGGCTCCTCGCCATGTGCTGCGTCGTGCGAAGGATGCAGCTGAGGTGTGTGTGCTTGCGGTGTGTGATCTTGAGGCATTGAAGCAAACGGGTTGGAGAGAGCCTCAGCCCTTTGTCGCGAAGGATCGTGATGGGAAGTTTGACATCTGGGGATCTGTGGAATTCCCCGATGATTTTGACCCGTCCAAAAAGTATCCTGTGATTGAGAATATCTATGCGGGACCGCACGACCAACACGTGCCGAAGCGTTTCAGGGTGTGGAATGGTAGTACGACTGACCTTGCGCAGCGTGGTTTTATTGTGGTGAGGATTGATGGGAAGGGAACGGGTAAGCGATGCCGCGAATTTTCTCATTTTTGCTACAAAAATATCGCGGATGCGGGCTTTCCGGATCGGATTGCATGGATGCGGGCGGTGGCGAAAGTGGTGCCGCAGATGGATTTAGAGCGTGTGGGGATTTATGGTGGGTCTGCTGGTGGTCAGAATTCGACTGGAGCTTTGCTCTTTCACGGGGATTTTTACAAGGTGGCAGTTTCTGACTGTGGTTGTCACGACAACCGCATGGATAAAATTTGGTGGAATGAACAATGGATGGATTGGCCAGTGGGGGAGCACTATGCCGCTCAGTCGAATGTCACACATGCCCATAAACTGAAGGGGAAGCTTTTGCTGACAGTGGGGGAGTTAGATCGCAATGTAGATCCTGCATCGACGATGCAAGTCTCTAACGCTCTGATGAAGGCGGGGGTTGATCATAAGTTGATCGTGGTTCCGGGTGGCGGTCATGGTGCTGGTGAGGGGCTCTACCCTAAGTGGCAGCGGATCGATTGGTTCGAGAAACACTTGGGCTCAGCAGAATAGAGTGGATTTGTATAATTTGGGAATCTTCGTCAGCAGTCATAAAGATGGGGTTGTTTTCTTGAAAAAACCTGCCAGCATCGCCGCGTCAGATGAACGAGAAACCTGAAGATAATAAAGCATTGGACCTGAGCGCATTGGATTTTGGTCCATCTTGGGCGCGACAAGGTGAGTCCAAGCCGAGTAAGAAATACACGGATCACCCAGGCGAACGTGGTGGCCAACGCCGTGATGGCAACAAAGGAAAACGCCGTGAAGGTGGTCGACCACAACGTGGGGAAAGAGGTAAATTCTCTAGAGATCATCGTGGGCGTGACGAGCGTCGTCGCCCGCAGCGTCCTCAGCCGGTTGCTGCTCCGGAAGGTCTCGTTGCTGACATTATGCCAATTGAAGAGGGCATTGATAATCTTTCAAAGGAGATTGTGGCAGCTGGTCGCACCTATTCGGTGTTTGAGTTGGCGCGTATGATCTTGGCGTCACGCGAGCGCTATAAGATTGTCTTCCGAAAAGAAGAAGGTGGTCCTGAGTTGCTTCAGTGCAAGTATGATGGTGCCGTTTATCTCAGCAAAGGTGAGTGTCTGAGTCACTTCCGCACAGCGGAATGGATCAAAGAGCTCTATGTCTCCGAGGAGGTTGAAGTTGAGGCTCCGAAGGGGAGTTTTCAAACGATCGCGAAGTGTGGTTTCTCGGGTGAAGTGTTTGGTCCGCCAAACTACCATGCATACAACCAGAAGATTGTGGACCTGCACCAAGCTCAGTTCTCCAACATGAGTTTGGACCGCTACAAGTCACGAATTGTGACTGAGAGTGGTGAGGACGCGGTCAACGCATGGTTAGACACTATGAAGAAGCAGGTGCAATACCGTCCAGTGGCAGATACTGAGACAGTACTCGCTTCCGAGAAAGAGATGCTCAGCCACTTCGAAGCGAATGCTTTTGGAGAGACTTTCCGAGCCACGCACCGTGCGGATGTTGATTCTCAAATTCCTGGCAAGTTGCTTTCGCCAGGGTTGTTGACTTTATTGAAGGAGACCATCTCTGAGCAACGCAGGTACCCGGGCAAGTTGGCACCGTTTTTGTGCCGTCAGCTCTCTGGCCGTCATCTAGCGGTGTTTAAGTGGCAGGGTAAGTTGCATTGTGGACCTTCACGACCGCATGCTATTGCTGATGATGTGAAGTTAGCCGAGCGCCCAGAGGCTCTGTACAAGTGGGTTAATGAGCACCCAGGTGCAGGGGTTGATGAGTTGTGGAAGGGGCTTCTTTCTGAAGATGTCACGGATGAAGTGAAGAAGGAATGGTTCCATGACCTTCACTGGATGATCAATCAAGGTTACATCGTGCTTCTGAGCGATGGGCATATTTTTACCTCTAACTTTTCTAAACCAAAGGCTGCGAAGAAGCAGGGGAAGTCACAGAAGCCGGTTTCCCAGGAAGTAAGTCCGGAGCCTGTAGCTGAGGTGGTTACTGAAGAAGCTCAAGCAACTCCAGAAGCAAATGAAGACCAAGCTGCAGCTGAGGTAAAGGAGCCGACTGAGGCTCCTTCCAGCGAGGAGGCTCCAGCTTCTGAAGAAGGCAGTGAAGAGCCCAAGGCATAAGCGATGCCTTTGCTCTTCTTTGCAAGTATATGTATCACAGGCGCGGTGGCGGCAATGCGTTTTGGCCGCCTCGCAGCCAGTAAGGGGTATTCCGCATCGAAGGCGAGGCGGTACCCACTTTTACTTTTGTTAGCAGCGATGGGTGCTGCGGTTTTTCTGTATTTGAGCTCCTCTCTGGTGGGGATGTACATGCCACAGTTTCAGGGGTTGATGTTTTCTCTCTATCTAGTGGGGAATTGTTTTTTGATTGCGGTGAATTTGTTGATTCTGCGTAAAGCGTATAGGAATATGCTCGCTGCTCCTGACGCTGGAACGAAAGTGGTGGAGTAGATTCTGCTGCTGCAGTTGGCAGAAGTTTGCTTCAGTACACCCGAGTGCACACTCGGGTGATTTTGTGGGTACACTTGGGTTGAATCCCCTAGCTAACAAGGATTAGGCGGGTAGTGTGGGTTTGGGGTCGGTAGGTCTATTCTTAGGGTGTATTTGTGTTAGTTTTTTCTGTTAACCATTGGAATTACAATGGTTCGCGTTGCTTTTTATGTAAATCGTTCATTTTGCTGGAGTTTCTAACGTTTTGAGGTTTGACATCAAAGTGTACTAAAGTGTATAAGAGTGCGCTCTCATGTATTAGCAACCACTATGACGCCGTATGAACATACCCTGGAAGGGGTGTACGAACACAAGATGGACCCCAAGTGTCGGGTGTCTGTCCCGTCGGATTGGCGAGTGGCTGCGGGCAGTGGGACCTTACGTTTGATGCGCTCGAAGGCATATGAGTTGCCGACATTGCGTGTTCTAACTGAGGAGGAGTTCGCGACGATTCTTGAGGAGATTAAGAATCGCAGTGAGTGGACGCCGGCCCAGCGTCGCATGATGAGTGGCAAGTTGTTTTCGGATTGTCAGAAGACGAAGCTCAACCCGCAGGGGAAGCTTTTGATTCCGAAGGCGCTTTGCAGTCACCCGAGTCTCGAGCCGGAAGGTCAGGTAACTCTTGTCGGGAGAGGAACCTATTTCGAGATCATCAATCCCGAGAACTACGAAGAGATGCGTGTCCGTGAGGAAGCTGAGATTGCTGAGCTCAACGCGGAGATGGATATCTTCTGATCTTTATCATTCCCTGAACAATCCGCGTAGCAATGAAGCTATCCTACCAAGCAGCTGTGGCCAAAGCCGGAGCAGGCAATCGACTGATTTCCTGTTCGCAGCAGCAGCGTCTTTACGCGGAGCCTACAGAGGGTGGCGGAGGTGGTTCCGCATCTTTGCCGCACTATCATGAGACGGTGCTGTTGGAGGAATCTGTGGATGCAATGCAGGCGGGGCCAGGCAAGGTTTTAGTGGATGGCACTCTAGGTGGTGGTGGACACACGGGCTTGATGTTAGAGCGTGGTGCAGATGTCTACAGCATTGATAGAGACCCAGAAGCGCATGCTTATGCTGGGCAGCGACTGAAGCAATATGACGACCGTTTCCATCCATTGGTCGGCAACTTTGCGGATGCTCTGAGCTTGTTAGAGGCAGAAGGGGTCGAGAAGGTCGATGGCATTTTGGTGGATTTGGGAGTTTCATCGCGGCAGTTTGACTGTGACGAGAGAGGTTTCTCTTTCCAGAAGGAAGGTCCTTTGGACATGCGTATGGGGCCGAGTTCGCCGATGACAGCCGCGGAGATTGTCAACCAATGGCCAGAGCAGGAATTGGCACGGATCTTTTGGGAGTATGGCGAGGAGCGCGCATCAAGAAAGATCGCCAAGCATCTTTGTCAGCAACGCGAGATAGAGCCATACAGGACGACCACTCAGCTTGCGGCCAGCATTGAGAAGTTAATCCCGCGGCACGGCAAAAAGATTCATCCGGCGACCAAGGTGTTTCAGGCACTGCGGATTGAGGTGAACGATGAGCTCGGGGCACTGAAAAAGCTATTGGCATCGGCAGCTGAGTTGTTGGCGCCTGGTGGGAGACTCTGCGTGATCAGCTTCCACAGTCTCGAAGACAGGATGGTGAAGCGCTTTCTTAAGCATGCCTCTCAGGAAGAAATCGACCGACCCGAGTGGCCAGAGCCGCGCCCTAATCCAGACCACACATTCAAAACCATTTCGCGCAAACCGATCAAGGCAACAGCTGAGGAGGTGCAGCGCAACCCAAGATCGCGTTCGGCCATCCTCCGGGTGGGTGAGCGTCTACAGAAGACTCTTTAACTATCTAATTTTATGAATCAACGACGTACCCAATCTAACCAGTCTCACACTATTCACATTGTTATGGTGATTGTCATTGGCATGTTGCTCGCTACGGGTGGCGTTCTTCACGCTGTGATGAAGAACCGTCAGGTCGAAGTAGCGCGTGAAATCGATGCCGCAAAATCTCAGATCGAAGAAGCTGAAGAGACGATGAAGATGGTTCAGGTGAAGATTGATCGCAAACTCAACCGTCACATGATCCGAGCCGAACTCGCCAGCCGAGGTTCTGAACTCAAGCAAATTCCTTCACAGGCCGTGGAGGTTGTGACAACTGCATCCACCTCTGTCGCCCAGACTACTCCCTAAGAATGGATAAATCCGCACAGCGTCGCTGCATCATCCTCTGTCTCGCTCTCATTGCAGGGCTGAGTGCTCTATCGGGGCGTCTGGTTTACCTCCAGGTTTTTGATCGCACGCGTTATGCGGAGACTGCTGAAAATTCTTATCGCCGCAAGGAAGTCATTCAGGCGAACCGCGGCGTGTTGCTAGACCGCAATGAAGAAATCATTGCGACTTCAGTGATTTCTAAGTCCGTGGTGGTGGACGTCCAGCACCTTAAAGATGCCCAGCACGTTGCCAAAGGGGTGGCGTGTGCGGAGTTGCGCAAGGACCCTGCGTGGAAAACTTGGGACACAAAGAAGCGCAATTCCAAGATCAATGCCAAGGTGCGTTCCTTGTTAGATGAGCACAGCACGAATCCAAATGCCTTAGTTGAGATGCATTTGGATTATGCGATTTCCCAGCTGGCGCGGCCATTGGGCCTGACGAAGGAAGCTTTACGAGCGAAGGTGCCGATGGAGCGTCGTTCTGGTGAACGTGTGATTTACCAAGGCTTGCCGACGGAGTTGGCGGTGCGTTTGGAGCGTTTGATCAAGGAGCGTCGGATCAAAGGGTTTTTCTTTAGAGAGGAAAAGCGTCGTTGGTATCCGGCTCCTGAGTTGGCAACGCATTTGATTGGCTATGTGAACCGGGAAGGTAAGGGGCTTGCGGGGGTGGAATCTTCAGCGAACAAGTGGCTGGAGGGGGCGAATGGTTATGAGATTGAGATGCGCGATATCCGGGGCAATGTGATGCCGGCGCACAAGGGAAGCTTTCGTCCACCGAACAATGGCCTGAATGTGCAGCTTACCTTGGATATGGGGATTCAAGCGATTTGCGAAGAGGAATTGGACAAGGGGATGGCTGAGTTTGAAGCGGTGCGTGGCTGTGTGGTTTTGATGGATCCCCACACTGGCGAGATCTTGGCGATGGCGAGCCGTCCGCATTACAATCTGAACCTCCGTGAAAAGGTGGTGGACAACGGCTTCAACTTTGCGCTTCAGGCAGTCTACGAACCAGGGTCCACATTCAAAGCGATTGCGGCGGCAGCGGCGATCAACGAGGGGAAGGTGTATATGAATACGGAGATCGATTGCCAATGGGGGTACTTCCGCGATGGCAGTGTGATCGTGAAGGATGGCTACCCGAAGGGTGTGATCCCAGTTTGGAAGATCTTGCAGAAGTCAAACAACATCGGCTCCTACAAAATGGCGAAGATGGTAGGTGTGGATACTTACTACGCGTATGCCAAGGCGTTTGGTTTTGGGATGAAGACGAATGTCCAGCTGGCGGGTGAGAGCAAGGGCTTGTTGAGAAATACCGGGAACCCAACTGACTTCTCACGTATTTCATACGGCTATGGTGTCAGTGTCACTCCTTTGCAGATAGCGAATGCGTATTGCACGATTGCCAATGGAGGTAAGTTGATGCAGCCGAGGATTGTGAAGTCAATCGACACGAATTCAGGATTGGTGATTGAGCGTTTCCATCCTGAGGTGATTGGGCGTGCGATTTCTGAGGAAACGGCAAAGACGATGCGCGAGGCCTTGAAGACGGTTTGTGCAAAAGAGGGTACTGCGAGACGGGCTGATGTAGAGGGGTTCACCGAGGGAGGGAAGACAGGAACCGCTTGGCGTTATGACGTAGAGACCAAGGCGTACCAGAAAGATCGTCACACAGTTTCCTTTGCAGGGATGCTTCCAGCGGAAAATCCTGCATTTGTTTGTGTGGTCGTTATTGACGATCCACAGACAACTGAAGTAAAGCACGGCGGCGGCTCCATGGCTGCACCGGTTTGGAAGCGGATTGCTGAGCGCACTGCAGCGCACATGCACCTGACTCCTACGGAAGCAATCTCTGAACAACTTACCAAGAACCAATGATTTTACGCGATTTACTCACTCGTATTCCGAAGGCTGTGGCCACGGGCAATCTCGACCAGACCGCCAGCGGTGTGACATCTGACAGCCGTCAGGTCAAAGCTGGTTCGGTTTTCGTCGCCATCCGCGGGACTGAGACCGACGGACACAAATTTATCGATGCGGCACTCAAGCAAGGGGCGTGTGCGGTAGTGGCAGAGGTAGCGCCGGCGAGCGACTATACAGGTGAGGCGGTGTGGGTGCACAGCAACAACACGCGAGATGCTCTTGGGCAGTTGGCTGCGGCACTTGCGGGTGATCCATCGCAGCAGATGAAGACGGTGGGAGTCACTGGGACGAATGGCAAGACGACAACGACATTTTTGATTCAGCACATCATGAAGTCGGTTTGGACACGCGCGGGGCTATTGGGGACGATCGAAGTCGACAACGGATTTGAGCGCGTTGCAGCAACACACACTACACCGATGGCGGACACCTTGCAGTCACAGCTGGGTGAAATGGCTGACAATGGATGCCGCGGAGTGGCTCTAGAGGTGAGCTCGCACGGGATCGACCAACAGCGGATTGCAGCGGTTGAGTTTGATGCAGCGGTATTCACTAACCTTTCTCAGGACCATCTTGATTACCATGGCTCCATGGCTGCCTACTATGAGGCGAAGAAGGCATTGTTCACTGGACTCGCTGAACAAGGTGGCAAGAAAAAGCCTGTGGCGATCATCAATAGCGACGACCAATACGGTGAGAAGTTAGTGAAAGAGCTCGGTGAGAGCCAGCGGGTGATCACTTACGGGATGGGGGCACACGTCGACTTTAAAGTAACGAAGATGCGCCAGCAGGTTCGCGGAACAGAGTTCCAATTGGATAATCGAGGGAAGTCCTATCTCGTGCGGACTCCCTACATTGGACGCTTCAATGTTTACAATACGCTCGCAGCGATCGCTGCTTGTGCGGCTTGTGGTATTAAGATCCGCGATGCTGTGAAAGCTCTTGCTGAGGCTCCGCAGGTTCCTGGTCGTCTTGAGCACGTTGGGACACGCGAGGGAGTCAATGTGTTTGTCGACTACGCACATACACCAGATGCTCTGAAGAATGTTTGCGCGACTTTGAAGGATCTTGAGCCTAACAAGCTGATCACGGTATTTGGCTGTGGGGGAGATAGAGACCAATCAAAGCGCCCATTGATGGCTGAGGCTGTGAGTGAGCTTTCTAACCTGAGCTTGATTACTTCTGACAACCCACGGTCTGAGGACCCAGAGGCGATCATTAAAGAGATCGAAGCAGGAATGAAGAGCAAGGCGTACCGGGCAGTGGTTGATCGCGAGGAAGCGATCCGCACAGCAGTCAATGTGGCAGCGGCTGGCGATATCGTTTTGATTGCAGGGAAAGGACATGAGACCTACCAGCAATTTGCAGATAAGACCGTGGACTTCGATGACCGCAAAGTTGCTCATTGGGCATTGCGTGATCGACCAAGTACTCGCGCAGCAGCACCTGCTGAGAAGAAAAAGAATTTTACGCGCAAGGAAGGCGAGTGGCGAGATCGCGATGAGAAGCCTGAGCGCAAAGAGGGCGAGAAGCCCGAGTATCAGAAGCCAGAGAAGTATGGTGAGCGCCGAGTAGGAGGGAAGCCTCCACGTAAGAGCGACCGTCGTGATGGCTTCAAAGGCCGCCGCGATCGACCAAGCGGCGAGCGAAAAGATCAACGCTAACCAAAGAGACCGATGAAAACCACCCCAATCCAACAACTCGTAAATGCTGTGCACGGCCGACTTCACTCAGGTGAGTCCGCTGGTGTTGTGACCTCTGTGTCCACAGACACGCGAACGATTGGGGAGAGTTCGGCATTTTTCGCCCTACGCGGTGAGAACTTCGACGCCCACAACTTCATTGAGAAGGCGGCTGAGGCAGGCGCATCTGCGATTGTGGTTGAGCATGTGCCAGCAGGTGTGAACTTGGGTAATTCTTCAGTGATTGTGGTGAAGGACACACTCAACGCACTGCAGGCATTTGCGGCTTGGTATATTCGTTCGCTTGAGATTGAGGTGGTAGCGATCACGGGGTCTAACGGGAAGACCTCGACGAAGGATTTCACCAAGGCGGTGTTAGGTGAACGCTTTAAGGTGCATGCGACCATTGGCAACTTGAACAACCACATCGGCGTGCCACTGACTGTGTTGGCAACCGAAGAGGATGATGAAGTGTGTGTGGTGGAAATGGGGATGAACCACTCCGGTGAGATCGCTCCGCTTTGCCAGATTGCCAAGCCACGGATTGGTATCATCACCAATGTCGGCACCGCACATATTGAGTATTTAGGCTCACGGCAGGCGATCGCCGACGAGAAGGGCGCGCTCGCCAGAGCTTTGCCTGCAGATGGGGTGTTGATTGTCTCCGCTGCCTGCGACTACGCGGACTACTACCGCGACCACACTCAGGCAAGAACGATGATTGTGGGCAATGGTCGTGGAGCGGTGCGGGCGGAAGAATTGCGGATGGACCATACAGGCTCAGAGTTTTTGTTAGTGATCGACGGTCAAGAATCTCAGAAGGTGAAATTGCCGGTAGTTGGGAGGCACATGGTAGCCAACTCCCTCTTGGCAGCGGGTGCTGGCCACACGCTTGGGATGAAGATTGAGGAGATTGCAGCGGGGTTGAATCGCGCTTCTTTGACGAGTGGGCGCCTGCGTTCATTTGAATCGGCTGGGGTGACGGTGTTTGACGATACCTACAATGCGAATCCAGAGTCGATGAAGGCTGCGATTGAGACCTTATCTGAGGTGAAGGTTGCTTGTTCAGCCCAGAGGTACGTGGTGTTAGGGAAGATGGCTGAGCTAGGCAAACACGCTGACTCGGCAAGCAAAGAGATTGGTTCTCTAGCAGCTGAGCGTGGCCTGGGAGTGATGACATTGGGGGACGAAGCGCGCGCGATTTCCGCAGCAGCGGCGGAGTCTGGTGCTCAGGCAGTTCATTTCGAATCAATAGAAGATGCAGCCGAATGGTTGCAAACGACCTGTGTTAGTGGCGATGCGGTCCTCTTTAAGGGGAGTCGCGCGGCTGCCATGGAGCGGGTGATGCACAAAGCTTTTCCGACGGATTAATCATGTTATACGCAATTTATGAATGGTGGTTTGCAGCTCTGCAAGATGGTGCAGAGTGGGCGAAGACAATGAGCTTCTTGAACATCTTGAAGTACCTTACGGTGCGGGCTGCGCTCGCCTGTATGTTGACTTTTATCCTCTCATTGGTCTTTGGCCCTCGTGTGATCCGAAAGTTAATTTCTCTCAAAGTTGGGCAGCCGATTCGTTCAGCTGAAGAGGTGCACAAGTTGCATGAGCTTCACGGTGCGAAGGCTGGCACTCCTACCATGGGTGGGGTGATGATCTTGGGTTCGGTGTTGGTGGCTGTGTTGCTCTGTGGACGTGCGCTGAACCCTTTTGTGGCCGTGACAATGTTTGTGATGTTAGGTCTAGGCTTGTTAGGTTTTGTCGATGACTACACAAAGGTGAAATTGAAGAACTCGGACGGGGTGAGTGCTCGGACGAAGTTAGCTTGGCAGTTTGGCATCGCCTTGGTGGCGGGATGTTTCCTTTTCTTTAAGCCTGAGCTCTCGGGGTCGATTGAGGCTAAGGAACCACGGCGTGCGACCATCGAGGTGGTTGAAAATGAGGGTGAGAGGATTGGATCTGAAAATTCTGAACGTTTCCCACCGAAGGATGCAACAGGGTATTGGTTACAGGTGGATGGCAAGGCTGAGCCGATGCGTTCCAGTGCCTTGACGGCACCAGTGGTGAAGAAACCACTTTTTGACCTTTGGTTTTTAGCTATTCCATTTTTTGCTTTTATCATCATTGGGGCGTCGAATGCGGTGAACTTGACCGACGGCCTCGATGGGTTGGCAGCTGGTTGTACGATTACGACTGGCCTAGCCTATGCGGTGGTGGCCTATTTGGGCGGGCATTTGATTTTGGGCTTTGACTACTTGCACATTGCCTACAACCCGATGTTAGGAGAATTGGCTGTGGTGATGATGGCCTTGGTAGGAGCGGCATTTGGCTTCCTGTGGTTTAACTGCCACCCAGCGAAGGTCTTCATGGGTGACACGGGATCTTTAGCTATTGGTGGGGCATTGGGCACTGCGGCTATTTGTACCAAGCAAGAGCTTTTGTTAGTGGTGATCGGCTGGGTGTTTGTGATGGAGGCCCTCTCGGTGATGATTCAGGTGGGTAGCTTCAAACTGCGTAAGAAGCGGGTATTTGCGATGGCTCCGATCCACCATCACTTTGAATTACGTGGCTGGCATGAGAGCCAGGTGATCATTCGTTTTTGGATCATCTCGATCCTCTGCGCCATGCTCGGACTCGCAACTCTCAAGATTATATGACCCTTACAGGTAAACAGGTTATTGTGTTAGGTGCTGGCCGCAGTGGTCGAGCAGCAGCAACACTTGCGCATGCTAAGGGAGCGCAGGTGCGCCTTTACGATGCCAACCCACAGGCAAGCTTTGAGGGGTTGGCCGATGGCATTGAGGGGTTTGCAGGAGCGAGTGAAGAGACTGGCCGCGCCAGCCAGTGCGACTACTTAGTGATTTCTCCGGGCATCGACACCTATGGTTCCTTCGTCAAAGCCTTTGCTGAGAATGCGGGTGCCTTGATTGGGGAGACTGAGCTCGCATATCGCTTCTATGTAGGCAAGATTGTTGGGATCACAGGCACAAATGGGAAGACAACGACGACGGAGTTAGTCCAGCGGATTCTCGAGCACAGTGGGCTTTCCTGTGTGGCCTGTGGCAACTACGGTGTGCCATTTTCTGAAGTGGTGATGATGGAGACGGTGCCTGACGCCGTGGCGCTGGAGCTCAGTTCCTTCCAGTTAGAGACAGTAGTGGAATTTCATGCGGATGTGGCCATCTGGCTCAATTTCTCGGCCGACCACATGGACCGTTACACGAGCTTGGACGACTATTTCCGCGCCAAAATGCAGATCTTCATCAACCAGACGGCAGCGGACACTGCGGTGGTGCGCGAAGGTGAAGAACTCGGTTCACTCGTTGCGCAGCACATCAGCTTTTCATCTGAGGGGAGTGCTGCGGATTACCACCTCGATGGACTCAGCATCTTTGCGGGTGGCCAGAAAGTCATCGACCTTTCTGAGACGCGGATGCGTGGTCTACACAATGCGGAGAATGTCATGAGTGCAGTGGCTGCGTGCCATGCGCTTGGGGTGTCCTACGCTACAGCTCAGGCGGCATTGCAAGGGTTTGCTCCGCCGATGCACCGCTGTGAGTTGATCCGCACCCTCGATGGTGTGGAATACCTCAACGACTCGAAAGCGACTAATCTGCATGCACTGGATAGTGCCTTGCGTTCGCAATCGCGACCAGTCGTCTTGTTAGCAGGCGGAAAAGAAAAAGGCCTTGAATACGATGAACTGTTAGTACGTCTGAAAGATAAAGCGCGCTGCGCCATCGTCTTTGGCGAGATCGCACCCGTGCTCCATCAGACCTTCTCGCAAGTTGTGGAGACCGAGTCGGTAGAGACACTCGACCAAGCAGTGAAGTTGGCTCAGAGCCACGCTCAGCATGGAGATGTTGTCTTACTTTCTCCGGGAACCTCATCATTCGACCAGTTTGCTGGTTATGAAGCGCGAGGGGACCATTTCCGCGAACTCGTACATAAACTCAGATAGCCACAGCACACCGAACGACACATTCCGATAGGAACCCCAAAAAATCACCATGAAAAACAAAGAACTCCAGACTAAGCGTCAAACAAAGAAGGGCTTTCGCAAGCTCCATGCCAGAGTGAGCTCTGGTGCCCGCCGCAAGCAACGCGTCAGCGCAGCCGCTAACCCGCACATGCTCGATTCCGACGTGCCGAATGCCAGCATCGGCCGTGCACTCACCATCATCCTCGTCTTGCACGTGGTTGCCATCGGAGTGATCTACATCGGTATCAAGTGGAACAAGGGGGATTTTGGTGGCGAATCCTATGCGAGCACGCCAGCAGCTGCTGTTCAGCCAAGTGCTGCAGTCGATATTTCTAATGTCAACGCGAGTATGGATTCGAAGCTCGCGATTGCGGGGGACAGCTATGAATCCTTTGCAGCTCGCCACGGAGTGGATGTGAATGAGTTGCGCAAGGTCAATGGCAATGCTGCGATCCATGCGGGTCGCGCCATGATTCTCCCTGCTCAGAAGATTCAAGTGCAACCCGCAGTGGTGGCAACAGCGGAGGTTCCGGTATCTGATAGACCTGCCTTGCCCGCAACGAACACGGTGGTGAATATCGAGCCGGTGACCACGACTGTGGTTGCTGCCCCGAAGGCGGAAGTTGTCAAAGCGGAGGTGGTGAAGCCGGCAATTCCTAAAGCCCAGCTAGTGGTGGAAGCGGGAGCTCAGACATACACAGTGCAGCCAGGTGATTCTGTCTGGCGGATTTCCCACAAGTACAAAGTGAGCCAGGAGGCTCTGATGCAACTTAATGGGATGACTGATGCTCGCCAACTTCAGGCTGGCAAAGTGCTGAAAATTCCTGCTCAGTAAGCATTGATGAATAACGTCCTCGAGCGATCTATCGATAGCCGCAATGCCATTGTGGTCTGTCTCGCTACCTGCCTACTCATGGTGTTAGGCTTGGTGATGCTGGCGTCGACCAGCGTGTGGATCGCAGAGGGGGCTGAGTATTCATTGCTGATAAAGCAGATTATCTTTTTACTTTTTGGACTCTGTGTGGCGGGGGGGCTTGCCTACAGCGACTACCGAAAATTGCGCAAGTACGCGTGGCCGATTTACGGCTTTGCCTTGTTTTTGTTAGCCTTATGCTATGTTCCTGGGATTGGCAAAGAGGTCAATGGTGAGACCCGCTGGATCCAGCTGGCTGGCTTTACTTTCCAACCGTCGGAGCCAGCGAAAATTGCCTTGATGGTGGCCTTGGCGGCATGGTTTGCCCACCACCAGGCTGAGGTGCGCACCTTCAAGCGTGGCTTTGTGATGCCCATGGTGATCATGGGCGTGTTGATAGGATTGATTTTCTTTGAAAAGGATATGGGGACGGCGGCAGGTTTGGCTGCTGCGGCGATTGGGCTGATGTACATTGCAGGGACTCGTGGATGGTTGTTAGTGACCTCCTGTCTGGGGGGGCTCGGCGTGCTGTCAGCCTTCGTGTATACCAATCCGAACCGTATGGCGCGGATTCTCGCCTTCCTCAACCCCGACGACCCGGAGGCTCAGCGAGGCTTCTTCTTCCAACAATACCGCGGGCTGCTCGCTTGGGGCAACGGGGGAATCGACGGACTTGGGCTCGGGAATGGGGCTGAGAAGCATGGCTACCTGCCCTTTGCACACACGGACTTTATTTTTCCGATGGTCGGCGAAGAGCTCGGTCTCTGGTTCGCGCTCGGGACCGTCTTTTGTTTCGCCTTGATTGCATCCTACGGGATTGCCATTGCGGCGCGCTCAACCGACCTCTTTGGTCGCTTGCTCGCGGCAGGCTTGACCTGCTCGATCGTCATTCCCGCGATGATGAATATGGGGGTGACCACAGCCGTGCTGCCGAACACTGGTTTGCCACTTCCCTTTGTGAGCTACGGGGGTACCAACCTCGTTTTCACCCTCGCCACGATTGGCTTGCTGGTGAGTATCCATCGCTCGACGATTACCATCTCGCCACGCGGCGAGAAGGTTTTGTTAGGAAAGAAGAAGAGTGTGAAGCTCTAGTGAGATCCTTGATTAGGGGGAGCTACTGCTTGTAGTGTGTATCAGTGGTGTGTGAAAAAAATCTAGTATGCTGGCGCAGTCCGAGAAGGGGAGGTGGGTGGATGGAGATTGACTCCTTCGATAAAGTTGTTAGATGAGGTGTGTTGTTATGAAAGTATCATTTTGTTTTAGCGGGCTCATACTGGGTGTCGTGGTGATGAGCCAATGTGTGCTTGCGCAAGGTTTGCAGACTGCACCAATGAGGGAGCAGGTGCATTTTCCTGATGCCCGTGTCTTTCCTGAGAAGATTCAGATTCGAACCGATAAGAGCAAAACCCCAGCTCAAATTGAGAAACTTAAGAACTCAATTGAGAAGCAATCGACGTGGACATTATCGCGTGAGGCGCCTCAGTCATTCGAGGACGTATTGCTGACGAATATGACGGGCACTTTGGTTTCAGAGTTTAATAGCAACGATATTCAGCTGACAGGTGAGGCCAAAAAGCTATTGCAGGAAAAGTTGGAGAAATCGAATACTAGGATTTCGAAAGAACTGAATCGTTCGGTTGAAAAGAAGCATTTCATTTTGCCTGCAGATGAGAAGTCCGCAGCTGAAGCGTCTGCTAAGTTAGCCAAGGTGATGGATGCCAATACCCAGCGCTTTGCTGCGGAGTGTATCAAGCGGGCCAAGTCGAATGGCGGAAATCTCACGGAGTCCATGATTGAGGCGATCTGCAAGAAATGGGCGATTTACCCCTTTTGCCCGTAAATAAAAAGAAGCACGGCTATGGATACTTGCCCAGAAGCGACTAAGCTCGCACTCGACCTGTCTAAGCAATTGATCACCCTGTCGACGGGTAGCGTTGCTTTATCGATTACTTTTTTCAAGGATGTGATTACGAACAACCAGCACAAGAGAGCCTTTCTCTATAGTAGCTGGATCTTGTTTGCCCTCACATTAGTTGTTGGTTTGTTAGTGCATATGACCATTACGGGAAGGATGGCGCAGGCATCTAGCGAAAATCTGGCAGTAGCATTGGCTCCTGATGTTAGAATTGTGATCGGTATACAGATCTTGTTCTTCATTTGTGCGATTCTGTCGTTTATCACCTATGCTATTCGAAACTTAAGGGGAGTGGATTGAATTTTTGGCGCCTGAAGCAAGCTTCAGTGATCCTCAAAAGCGGTAGCGAGCTATCGAAGTCCGAAAAATAACTGTGCTCTAAAAGTGGCCTGTTAGTTTGTTAGGTAGTGATGTTTTTCATTGACCTGTGACTCTAACATGTATTGTTTCGCCGTAGTTGAACTTTGCCTAACAAATTTATGAATGTTCGTTTTTTAACTCTTTTCCCCATAGCCATGCTGTGCTCAGTATCAATATTGAAGGCACAGGTTTTGATTGAACCAGATATTGGTGTGGCAGAGCTGAAGCATTTACAGGCTGCTGACGGGTCAGACGGAGATGATGTCACGCAAACAGTACATCAGTTTAAAGCTACAATTCCTGGAAACACTGAGGCTTACATCCCCTTGGGGCTCTATCGCTATGGGGTGGACCATGATTTTTCCGTTTCCATGTCTGGAGCGAATGGGAACAGTTCTGGGTCTTTTTGTCTTTTGAAACATAAAAATGGACCTGAAGTTAATTTTGAGAAAAAACATTCTGTACAGTCACGATACAAGGTCATGTATTTCAATACTTGGGAGTTCGCCGAGGTCGAAGCGTATCGCGGAATTGGCATTGTACTCAAGGTGATTAATACAGCGGGGACTGACAACGTCATTGATGTTAGGTATGAGGCTCCTATGAACGAGCACTGGCACTACCACACACCTAGCTCGGAGATTCTCAATAATCTAAGTGATATACAGCCACGGCTACACATCGCATCAGGTAACACATATGAGGGTTATTCTTTGCCGAGCGGTGTTTATGTAGATGGGGAGAAGGTGCTCACAGAGGGGAGTGCTACTACTTTTTTTGATGGTAAATACCTAGAGGTGCCACACTCAGGTGCCTCAGCCATTGGGGTTAATGCTTTTGCAGTTGGGTATCAGGCTCAAGCTACGGCATCTGATAGCGTAGCGGTGGGGTTTTCTAGTGCAGCAACTGGTATGTACTCTATTGCGCTTGGTAAGCAGGCATTTAGCCCAGGTATCTCCGCAGTAAGCATTGGGTATGAGAATCAGGCACTCGGATCTCACTCAACTGCACTAGGCATGTTAAGTTCTTCAGTGGGGGCTGGAGCGACATCGCTTGGCGGATTTAGTGAGGCCATTGGCTCATTTTCAACTGCTACAGGACTATCTACCCGCGCTCCCTCAGGAAGTTCCTTTGTTCTCGGACAATACAATTTTGGAGTAGGTCAGCAAGACGTGTGGCAAGGGGATAATCTACACTCAGTGTTAGAGGTCGGTATTGGTGCTGATGAGCAGAACCGCAAGAATGCGATGACGGTTTATCAGGATGGTTCGGTGGATGTGGGATCCAAGGCTGCTGATGGGACGGTTCCACTTCAAGTGAAGTCTGATGGCAGTGTCATTCTAGCTGAACCCCAGGGCGATATATCGATGGGGATTTATGGTCAGTAGCCCACGCTAGTAGAATGTTGCGCCAAATCGCTGGCCCTGCATGCGGGTGTAGGAGGCCATTGATTATCATTGCTTGTGGAGATGGAGTGGGCACCAAAGTTTTCATGTTCTGATCAAGCTTGGTTTAGGGAGGCGTAACTTCGCTGGGTTTGGGAGTGTTGTTTTGAGCGCTTGGTGTTTGGCAACTGAAGCAAGCTTCAGCGATCCTTAAAAGCGGTAGTGAACTGTCGGAATACGAAATATAACTGTGCTCTAGAAGTGTTCTGTTAGTGTGTTAGAAAATAATAATTTTCGTTGACCTGTTGCTCTAACATGTGTTGTTTCGCCGTAGTTGAATTTTGTCTAACAAGATTATGAATGTTCGTTTCTTAACTCTTTTCTCCATAGCCATGCTGTGCTCGTTATCAATAATGAAGGCGCAGACTCTGATTGCTCCGAATCATGGGATTGCGGAATTGAAGTACTTGCAAGCGGACGATGGGTCTGATGGGAGTGTGGTAAGAAAGACTGTGAGGCAAGTGGATGCAGAAGTGCAGGCTGGGCAGGAGGTCTACATTCCCTTAGGTATCTTCGCTGGTGGGGCTGTGCATGAGATACATATTTCATGTGAAGGATACCATGCTCATTCGACAGGAAGGCTCATGTTTGTTCCTGTCTATGGCGCAGTAAAGCCCACGGTGTACTTGGAACAAAAGCACACATACCATAGTCGATTCAAAGTCTTGTCTTATGCGCATGGTCCTTGGGTTGGACTTGTTCTTCAGTATTATAATGCTGCTCCAGCACCCCATACAAACCCTGTAAGAGTGCAGTTTGAAACTGCATTCAAGAATAAGTGGTATTTTAATACACCGAGTACTGAGCAGCTCAATAGCTTGGTTGAAATCGAACCACAATTACATATCGCATCAGGTCAAAGTTATGAGGGTTACTCTCTGCCGAGCGGAGTTTATGTAGATGGAAACCTTGTCAGTTCTGAGGCATCGGCGCCGGCAACTGTTTTGAATTACATGCAAAATGAAGCCGTGGGCTTGAGTTTCATGGGAGGAACTGCATCTGGGAATAAGTCTTTTGCAGCATCAGGTGCAGGAGCAGATGGAGATTATTCCTTTGCGTTTGGTCAAGGTTCATCTGCGCTCGGTGATTACTCATTTGCGCTTGGTTTGAATGCGGATGTCGAGGGTGACTATGCTTTTGCTTTCGGAGACGGAGTGGAAGCTGAAGATTACTCCGTAGCTTTTGGTCAGAACTCAGCGGCCTATGGTAGTTTCTCAGCAGCTTTTGGTGGAGGTGTTCGGACTAATTCAGGGTATTCCACGGCTTTTGGGCGATCTAATGTGGCCTATGGAGACTTGGCGAACAGAAGTGTGTGGATGGGAGACGATCAGCACTCAGTGTTAGAGGTCGGTATTGGAGCCGATTCGCTGAATCGTAAGAATGCGGTGACGGTTTATCAGGATGGTTCGGTGGAGTTAGGCAAAGCAACAGCCAGTGATAATGCAGTTCCGTTGCATATCAAAGCTGATGGTTCTTCAACATTTAATGGGCCTGTCATTCTAGCCGAGCCTCAGGGCGATATTTCCATGGGCATTTACGGCCAATAGTTTTCATACATTTACTTTTTTCTACTCCATTTTTTATGAGCACTGAAATTTCTTTGCCCAAGGCGCATTGGCGCGCCACATCTTTGCTTGCGGCCTGTGGCATGGCGCTATCAACCGTTGCTCCTTTCGCTCAGGCTCCACTAAGCTGGTGGACTGACCGGGGAGTGGTCGATGGAGCTGCGACGTCTAACAATCTAGCGGTCGCAAATGTGGGTCAAGCGAAGTGGATGGCGACTCAGGCATTGGAGGAACTCAGTGCGGTTGCTCCGACGCTCGCAGCACAGATTGATCTCAGTCAGGTCTTTCCTGAGCCGCCAGCCACTCCAGATGCGGCCTGGTACGCAGCCCAACGCGCACCTTTGAACATCGGTCAGCTCAAAGCCATTTCGGCTCAGTTTTATGGAAAACTCCCCGATGCTTGGCTTGCTGACCAAGCTTCTCAGAATGGGATCACGCTGGGTGCTGAGGGCTACCCATGGGAGGTAAATACGCCTGTGGAAGAGAATCTCAAGTTGGCCAGCATTGGCCAGCTCAAGGCTGTTTTTTCACTTCGTTTTGCGCAGGACAAGGATAATGCTACTAATGGTGATACGCTTCCGGATATCTGGGAGCAGTCAATTGTAGATGCCAATCTGAATGATGCGCTTCAGTCTATTGAGGATATTGATGGCACGACAAATGCAGATCAGGACACACTGACAGATCTTGAAGAATATCAGCAAGGAACCAATCCCCTGCAGGCGGATTCAGATGGCGACGGCTATCGTGATGACATTGAGAATGGTCTCTTGGTCGCTTACGATTTTGATCAGGCATCGGGGACGAAGGCCTATGACCTCTCTGGAGCCCAACGAGATGGTACTTTCCTAGGTGAGGCTAAGACGGTACTGCACGACGAGGGCGCTGGAGGGGCCTTATTCATCAAAAGAACACAAGGACGTCTTGAGATTCCTTCTTCTGCACTCAGTGGGGTAGGAGACTTGACTTATGCGGTTCGCTATAAGTCGAAGAAGGGCGTTGTGAGTGGGCATCCTTTGGTCTCCGTAGCGAGCGGCAGCAAGGATAATGAGATGTTAGCCATGCTCTTTGAGGTCGAAGACCACATTCGTTTTTACACAGGGAATACGAACACGAGCTATGTGATTTTTGATGTGAACCTCAATGATTACCTTGATGATGAGTGGCACCATTACGCCTTTGTGAGGGACATCACAAACCAGTCCGTCTCGTTGTATATTGATGGGGTGCTCATCGGTACACGAAGCGCGAGTTTGAGCGCAGTGACAGCCTCTAACGGAGGCTTTCTCGTGGGCCAAGAGCAAGACAGTGTGGGGGGCTCATTTGATTCAGTGGCTCGCCTGTATGGGGAAGTCGATGATGTGCGACTTTACGGGCGGGTTTTAAGTGCCTCTGAGATTCAAGAGTGTGCGCGTAAAGACCAAGTATTGGTGGGTAATGCGACAGATGAGGTGCTGCATGGCACTCTTGGGGTCGATACGATCGATGCCTCGGCGGGCAATGATACGGTCTATGGCAGCAAGGCGAATGATACTTTAACTGGTGGTGAAGGTGACGATGTCCTGCATGGCAATGCAGGCGTGGATGGCTATGTGTGGGAATGGGGGCACGGGAATGATGTGGTCATTGATGGATTAGCAAGTGAGACGAATGTCATTAAGGTTGAGGGTGTGGCGAATGCCGAGCTTGCTTTCAGTCGCGGGGCACTCCAGTCGGATGATCCTAACAGCCTATGGTCAGCCACTTCTGAAGGGGCTGATTTGCGTGTGAGCATGAACCATGGTTCAAACGCCTCACTTTCAGGTTCTGTGGTGGTGAAAGATTTTTGGATGCAGCCACGGGATTGGCAATTTTCCACGCAGGCAGGCAGCTTTGATTATTACCAACTTTCGGATGACAGTGATGGTGATCAACTACCCGACGCATGGGAGTTAGAGCACTTTGGTGGTCTGACGCATTCAGGTATTGGTGATGTGGATCAGGATGGAGTGAACAATCATCAGGAGTATGTGGATGGTACGAACCCTCAGCTTTCTGATAGTGATAGCAATGGGTTGAGCGATAAGAATGATGAAGGGCTTGTTTTGCATTATAGCTTCGATCACATTCAGGATAGCACGGTGCGTGACCTGAGTGGCTCAAACTATGATGGTGCTCTTGTCGGATCTGTAGCAAGCAATGCTGGTGCGGGGATCCTCGGAGATAGTATTACTTTGGATCAAACTAACAGCTATTTGGATATCCCCTATCAGAGTTTGAATGGGGCAAACGATGTGACATACAGTATTTGGTATAAAGCTTCTACTTCATCACGGTCATTCCATCCTTTAATCTCAGGCTACGGTAGTGGTAATGAGAATGAGTTTTTGATGATGATTATCGAGCAAGATAATAATATTCGCTTTTTCACGGGGCAATCGAAGGATGCTAATGTTCTCTACAACTACGATGTATCTGACTTCTTTGATGGCCAGTGGCACCAGTACACATGGGTGCGCGATGCCACTAATCAACGCATTTTATTTTATATTGATGGTATTGAGCGCTACCGGGCTAATACGACTTTGAACCCGCTCAACCTAGCTGCTGGAGGGCTTTTGGTCGGTCAGGAACAAGATGCTCTTGCTGGGGGGTTTGCTTCAGATGCACGGCTGAATGGCGAGGTCGATGAGTTGCGGATTTACCGTAGGTGTTTGGATGCAAAGGAAATACTTGAAATGAGCAATGTGGACGTGAGGGTGTATCCTAAAACACCTCAAAGCTTTGCTGACCTACAGGTAGAGTATGACTTTGAGGGTGTTCAGAATAATTCAGTTCCTGATCTCAGCGGGAATTCCAACGATGGTGTGTTAGTGCACGGACCATTGGTGTCAGAAGGTACGGGGGTAGCAGGTGACGCATTGGTCTTAGACCAGGTGAATGATTATCTGGAAATTCCGCATGCCACTCTAGATGGGGCCTCTGATGTCACCTATAGCATTTGGTATAAATCTACCGCGACGAATAAAGAGAACCATCCTTTGATTTCTGGTTTTGGAAGTGGCAATGACAATGAATTTGTCATGTGGGTAAACGCCCTACTAGGCAATATTCGCTTTTTCACTGGAGAGACCACTAGTTCCACGAAGACCTACAACTATGATGCACAGAGCTATCTTGATGGTAAGTGGCATCACTATGTTTGGGTGCGAGATCAAACTAACCAGAAGGTGAAGTTTTATCTGGATGGAGTGGAGTTGTACGAAGGGGCAGCCACTTTGAATACGCTTAATATATCCTCAGGTGGCTTACTGGTTGGACAGGAGCAGGATTCACTAGGGGGAGGCTTCCACGATATACAGCGTCTGCACGGCCAAGTTGATAACCTTCAGATTTATCGACGTGCGTTGACAGGAGTTGAGATTTCAAGTTTAGCGAATATTGGAGCTGGTGCTTCTGCGACATCAGCCGATGATCTCGTGTACGGTAGCAGAGGGGCGGATATTCTCACGGCAGAGGCCGGTGATGATACGCTCTATGGACTGGGTGGTGATGACGTGCTTGATGGTGGGGCGGGGGGTGACCTGCTCTATGGGGGGGCCGGTAACGACCTCTACCATTGGAGTTATGGAGACGGGAACGACTTTATCGAGGACACAGGTTCTAATACTCTGAAGTTCGGTTCAGGAATTAGCCCCAGTGATCTCCTCTTCACGCGGGTGCATGCTGATGAGAGCAATTACTCAAGCAGCACTCCTGTGATGGACGGTTCAGATGTCTGCATCCATGTGAACCACCTCAGTGACCCTACGCTCGTGGGAGTGGTTGTGCTGAACAATGCCATGGAGTCCAATGTAGATTGGACGATTGAGTTTGAAGCTATCGACCCGTCGACAGGTGTGGCCTATGGGAGCCTCGACAGAAACGCGATCATGACGCTTCTCTCTGGTGGAGGTACACAGCTCCCTCTCGTGTCCATCGCAGCTATCGATGCCGTTGCTGACGAGGTAGATGTTACCGACACAGCTACACTGCGTATTAGTGTGCCGGCCGTGCTCGATGCTGATCTTTCTGTACACTATTCGGTGAGTGGTTCCGCCACCTCCGGGGTCGACTTTGTAACGCTTTCGGGGACTGCGACCCTACCTTCTGGGAGTACCGCTATAGACCTTGTGGTCACAGCGATTCAGGATAGCATCATCGAAGGCGATGAGACGGTTGAAATCACTCTAAGTGATGATGCAGCTTATACTATGGGCTCTCAGGTAGCCTCTGTCACGATTATCAATAGTGATTCAGATGGAGATGGTGATTCAGATGGTGATGGAGTGAATGACGGATTTGAAACATTCTTTGGGTTTGATGCTCAAGATGCTTTGGACGTGCTGAGCAACGATGGGGGTGGCACAATTGATGGAACCTCGGGTGGAGATCAACTATTTGGGGCTCAAGGTAATGACATCCTTAGTGGTGGTGCAGGGAACGATGTTTATTACTGGAATCTTGGGGATGGGGATGATTATGCTAATGATAGTTCTGGCCAAAATACCCTCCAGCTCGGTTACGACATAACAGCGGACATGCTATCCTTTGAACGTGATTCTGTTTATCATGCAGATTATCTATCATGGGCTCATGACCCAGCGAGTGACGTTGATCTTAGGGTAGTTATTACCCATAATGACTCTAGTCTATCAGGAAGCTTTATAATTGATAACTGGAGGTTGGATCTTGATGTTTGGGCTATTCGGTTGGCAAACGGAAATGTAATAGACGGTGATTATCTGGCTACCCTAGGAAGAGATTATCTTCGTGATGAACTCGATTTGGGAGCGCTCAAGGGCGACGAGGGGAATGACACACTGCATGGTCTAGATGGAGATGACCATCTAGAAGGAGAAGGTGGTGATGATACACTATACGGTGCGAATGGTGATGATCTCGTCAATGGTGGCTTGGGCAATGATATTATCGCGATTGGAACTGGTGACGATGTTGTTGAGTGGAATTGGGGCGAAGGACATGATTTCATTCGCACGCTTTCTACGGATTATGGTGATGGCAATACCATTCAGCTTGGCACTGGCATCACTGCAGATATGGTGATCTTGCAGTATGGAGACACCACATACCAAGATTATACAACGTATTCGGATTGGGTGACCGAGTCTCGGGAATCAGACCGGGAGTTACGCATACTCATTACCCACCCGGACGATAACAGCCTGTCAGGATCTCTTATTATCGAAAATGGGACTTATTCGAACCAGTTAGGGTACTATCAGATTCTGTTAGATGATGGCTCACAGTATCTATCTTTTGATGTCTCGCTGGTCAACACACCTGTGAGCCTGACTGGCACCAGCGGAATAGATGCATTGGATGGAGGGAACGGGGATGATACTCTTCTTGGGGGAGGTGGTAATGACACCATTGATCCGAGCTATGGGGATGATCGCGTGCTCTGGAGTTTCGGCGACGGTCATGATTATATAGATACAAGGTACGACGGTGACGATCTGAACCAAATTATTTTCGGCACAGAGATTACTCCAGCCATGGTTAGTTTGGAGCTAGGTTATTGGAGTGGCTCGAGCTGGACAAGTAGTGCTACAGGAAACGACCTCAGAATTATAATTACTCACCCCTCGGATGCAAACTACTCGGGATCCATCATCATTGATTCATGGAACAACAACCGACGCCATTGGAATATCGTGTTCAATGATGGCACAGTCTGGGACAGCAATACCTTAGCGACCTCAGGAGATGATCATATCGAGGGACTTAATATTGGTGAAGAGCTCCATGGACTCTCAGGGAGTGACGATATGGACGGCAATGGAGGTGATGACATCATTTACGGAGATAGTGGAAATGACGACCTCTTTGGAGGTGATGGAAACGATACTCTCGTTGGAGGAACCGGCAACGATTACGTTAGAGGAGAAGCGGGTGATGATGTCTATCTTTGGAATCTAGGGGATGGCGTGGATTATTTTGATGATTCTTCCGGAGAAAATATTATTCGTTTTTCTGCTGACATTGACCCGTCTTGGATATCCTATCAGCTTGGAAGAGTGAGTGGCCTCTCCCTTACAGAGGATGTAGATGGGGATGACATTGAAATCACGATCACGCATCCCTCAAATCCTGAGCTTTCTGGTCGTCTCCTGGTCAACGATTGGAGGTTTCATAATGTCCATTGGAGCCTTGAATATTTGTTTGATCAGACCTCCCTGTACGGAGGGGTGATCTCAACTCTTGGTAACGATCGTCTCACAGGGAATGTAGAAGACAATACGTTGATCGGCATTGAGGGTAATGACACCCTATATGGTGGTGAAGGAAATGATATTTACGTCTGGAATCAGGGGCATCAGCTCGATTTTATATCCGACAGATATGGCAACAATATCCTTATTTTTGGAGAAGGGGTCACACCGCAGGGAATTATTTTCGATAGCTGTAGGGCTTCATCTAGCAGCTTTACTACTAATCTAAGTCCTGTTGAAAATGGGCCAGATCTGGGAATCCGTTTTGGTATTCAAAGTGATTTCTCTGAACAAGGCATATTTATTGAAGACTGGTTCCAGCATAAAGAAAAATGGGAAATTCGCTTTACATCTATCAACCCTGCAACAGGTCAGGTCTATACACCGCTAACAAGTGTGGAGATAGAAGCCACGTTTCTTCCTTGGGACGATGATAATGATAGTATCCCAGATTGGTGGGAGAGGAAGTATGGACTCCCCACTGACGCTGACAACGCCGACAGCCACAGTGATGGTGACACACTGACCGACTTGAAGGAATTTGAGGAGGGTACCGACCCGAAAAAAGACGATACTGATGACGATGGAATGCCGGACCATTGGGAAGTTGAGAACAATCTTAACCCTCATAAGGACGATACGGCTTTTGACGCAGATTCTGATTACTTGACCAATATTCAGGAATACAATTTGCAGACTGACCCTAAGAACGCCGATACAGATGGCGACCTCCTCTTGGATGGTTTAGAAATACTCTATCCCGTACTGGGGTACTCCCCCCTTGTGGCCAATTCCGATGTTTTGACGAATGATTACGACAGCGATGGTTTTTCTGATTTTCTCGAGCTCTCGGCAGAATCTGACCCGACAGATGCAAATGATCATCCAGATACCTCTGGAGATGATAATCCTGGAGATATTCCTGAACCGCCAACTGACGACGATGATGATCCGACGGCGCCATCATTCCCGACCGCAAATTGGTCCTTTGAGATAGAAGAAAAAAATGTTGGCTTACCCAAATACGGCTATCCTGAATTTATTACTCCAGCGGGGACAAAGGTCGTTAAGCGCTACCTCAATATGCTCGAGACCGTATCCTTCGTGCTCAAAGGAGGGACAGAAGAGCAACCAGAAAGTCGTATTAATGGCTCCAGAAATAATCAGGTAGACCCTCTCACTGGACAGGTCAAGGCAGATGACTATCAACACCCAGGCAACAACAACATGGGAGGAGCTGTCACGCCCATGTCAGCCACCTTTGCACAAGGAGTGTCCGAAGGCTCATCCTACGATGACGAACCTAACCAAAAAGCTGACCAAAATAACAGTAAGACCTATTCAAAAAGTCTCTCAAAAGAATACACAACAGAACGCTTGATAGCCAACGCCAAATCGGAGCTAGAGGGCTTTCAGGATGTGTTTACTCAAGGCATCCCTCTAGCCTACCGTGACTTAAACGATAAAGAGGACTATTTTAAATATCAGAAAGTCCAATTTAAAATAAAATGGGAAGAGGGAGTTGCAGACGAGAACCGCTATAATATAAATTTCCTTGTCATTTTTGAGCCTGAGGATGACCCCGAAACCACAGGAGTCGACGAATCCGAAACCCAACGAGAAGTTATCAAGACCATACAGTGGGATGCACATCAGGAAACTCCTGAGATTATTGACCCAGATGTGCTCAAAAAAGGTGAGGATGGTAAATTTTATCTCATACCCATTGACATAGTTCCCGATTACAACCGTGATGGAGTTATTGACGATAAAGATCGCGGCAAAGTCACCGAAGCAAATCCATTCCGTTGGTGGGTAAATGATGACGATGATGAACGTGAGACTGGGAACTTCGACATACCAGGAGGAAGAACCACAGGAATGGGCATAGTGTTTGATGCAAAAAATAATTTAGTCGATGGCTTGACAGATTTGGTCGACTTTTTCCCATTACACATTGATTTGAGTCGAACCAAAGATGTGTGGCCTACAGACACCTATAAGTATTATCTAAAGCATTCTTCAGGCTCATTTAAGTTTTTTACTATTAAGGGAGTTCACCTGACTGATGGTACCACTTACCCAACACCAGACCGATACATTAAGAATGTAGGCTTTGGTAGAGTGTACGCAGATGAAGTGGTAGAGACAATGACTTCAGAGGGTGTGGAACTCTCGGCCTCTTATATAGAGAGAGCCGAAGAAGGGCGAGGCTGTATCTATATAGAATCTACAGAACCGACTGAGTTGCCTATTCAGCTAGAAATTCGTAAAGGCACTGAAGTGGTTGCGACCATTGATTTTCATGTTAAAACTTCAAAAGTTGAGGATATGTACCGTCATGTGGATCTCACGCAAGTCCCGAAAAATTATAATGGTAGCTCATCAGGCCAAGAGCCTGCGCCTAATGGAACAAAAACAGCTGATCCAGGTGACCCGTACCCAGATGATTTAACTAATGGGAAGTATTTTGTCTTCCTGCACGGTTTCAATGTCTCATCGGAGAAAGCAAGAGGATGGCATGCGGAACTTTTTAAGAGACTTCATCAGACGGGAAGCAAAGCGCGCTTTGTCGGTGTTACTTGGGATGGAGATACAGGTTTGCCTGGGCTTATTCCCGATTTAGCGACTGCTGATTATCATAAGGCGGCATTTTTTGCTCTACAGACTGGAGACGCTTTGAAAGGGGCATTATCATTTACAGGGGATGCGGATGTGACCATTGCGGCACATAGTCTGGGTAATATGGTAGTAAGTCAGGCGATGCAGGGGAACGGGGAGCCTGGTTCCGAGTATAAGCCATCAAGATATTATATGATTAATGGAGCCGTTGCTCTGCAGGCATATGATGAGAGTGCAACAACTGAAGAAATGCGCAGACGAATGACCGAGAGAGAGTGGAAACCATTTTATGATTATGATAATGGTTCCCAAAGACGTCTCTTCTCAGCTAATTGGCATGAGTTATTCTCGACTGACTCGGATGATGTACGTAATGAGCTGACGTGGAAAGATCGCTTCGATAAAGTGGCTACTTCAGGAAGAGCTTATAATTTCTATTCAAAAGGTGATGAGGTGGTTCAAGATCCAGACCCCGAAGCAGATAATGCTTCCATAGCTGAAACAATTTTGAGGGGCGATGGCTTTGCTCGAGGTGCGTGGGCGGCCCAAGAATATGTGAAAGGAGGAACCTCCGCCGCAGCAATAGCCCAATCGCGTGATCAGGGTGGTTGGGGTTTTAATTATAACCCTCCAAATTTACCGGGTGAGATAGGTAGTGGATATTGGGAAATTAAAAATATACATTTTAATAGTTATCGTAAGTATAACGAGTTCGAAGCAAAGGCAATCCCAACTCAGGAGCTTAAAAGTAAACCTTTCTTTGATTTATTTAGAGAACGAGATCTTTTCGGCGCAAATGGAAGTGCAAAGGCCTCTGAAATGAAAGTGCAATATGATCTATTAGCAAGGGCTTTACCGGCAATGTCTTTTGCTATTGCAGCTAACCCTCTTGGTAGTTTTGCTCAAGATATAGATATGGATACTCTGCGGCAAGAGCCTGGCGAAGGCGGGGCGTGGCCTGATAGTAATCATGAAGGTAAAGCAGAAGACCAGTGGTTGCATAGTGATTTTAAAGAAGTAGCACTTAATTTTCTTCACCCACTGTATACAAAAATGATAGATTTGGGAGGATTAGATGATGAATAGAACATTAATTTTTTTAATGCTTGGAGCTTCTGTTGCCGTATGCTCTGTAGCACGCTGTGAGAGCAGGGGACCTTTGCGTAAAATTACACTGGAAGTGAGAGACGAAACAGGAGCTGCAGTCGCTGATGCAAATGCTAATATTTATTTTTGGCACCCTGGGCGAAAGAGAAGTCCTGTTCATAAGGGGGAAACCGATGCTAATGGGAGGTTCTCAGCGATGGATCGTGTACTTGGTGGTGTTGAGGCAAAATCTTCGAAATCTGGGTATTATTCAATCAAATATCACCGTGTGCAGAAGGATAGGATGGATGATTCGGCTGAACCGATTCATAAGAAGATATTGATGCGAAGTATTATTAACCCTACAGCACTTTATGCGAGAAAGGTGACTCTCACGTTTCCTAAAAATGGAGTTTTCATAGGGTTTGACTTTGGAGTGGGTGATTGGGTTTCTCCATACGGCAAGGGAGTAAAAACTGATATTTTATTTAAGTCGACAAGAGTATTTGAGGGATATTCAAAGTCTGAACGAAAGTTAAACGATCTCAGGCAATATACAAAAGGTCTTAGGGCTGATGAGGGGAAAGAATGGAGTGAAGAGTATTTCAGAGAAGTTGCCGGAAATTGGGGGGGGCTTTTAGAAATTAGTTTCACTGAAAAAAAGGAGGGTATACAGATTTGTGATGATGAGTACTATGTAGAATCCGATCTAAGGATGCCACATGAGGCCCCGCTGGATGGTTACCAAGCAAATTGGGATAGTAAAGTTCTTCAACGGCAATACAAGGAAGCAGGAAAACCGGATCTTGGCTTTTTTGTGAGAACTAGGGTGGAATTGAACAGAGCAGGTAAAATAGAATCTGCAAATTATGTCAAATTTAATGAGTCGCTGAGTTTCGACCCTAAAAAGAATACTGTTTCGTTTCAGTACCATTTCAATCCTGCAGCAAATGATTTAAATTTAGAGTTCGATCCCAAACGCAATTTATTTCAAGGGCTAGATAGGAGTGAGTCGGTATATAATCCTTAGAGCCTATCACGCCAATAAACCTTCTCCCCATTGAGAATAGTCCATCAATGAATAAGACAATTTATATGAGTAGTATTTTGCGTCCACGAGTTCATGGTGAGGTGTATAGCATTATGTCAAAAACTCGTTAACTACCCCCTTTGGTAGCCGATGGTATAGGCTGTTTGCACATCTATGTCTACGCTTCGCGAGGTGTATGGGGCCAGGTGTCTGGGGCGAGGAAGGTGGGTTGGGAGTGAGGAGTGGGGAGGAAGAGGGTGCAGCGTTGTTGGCCGAGGGTGGTGAGTGTGGGGAGGTCGGCGAGGTAGAGGCGGTCGACGAGGCTGGGGTTGGTGTGGCAGAGCCAGAGTTGTT
Organism: Rubritalea tangerina; assembly: GCF_042683245.1. Taxonomy (NCBI): domain Bacteria; kingdom Pseudomonadati; phylum Verrucomicrobiota; class Verrucomicrobiia; order Verrucomicrobiales; family Rubritaleaceae; genus Rubritalea; species Rubritalea tangerina. The sequence goes on along the minus strand of NZ_JBHUJB010000046.1, from coordinate 40,251 downwards.
TGGGGATAATGTGGGCGTGTTGGAGCTCAGGGAAATGGTCGGGGAGTTCTGAGACGTGGAGCCAGGGGAGGCGTCGGGTGTGTGGGGAGGCGTGCTCAGGGACCGGCTGGGTGGGGGCTGCAATGTGGTCGAAGAAGATGCCGTGGATGAGGTGCTGGGATTGGATGGGGGTAGTCGGTTCCCCTAACAATGCCTGGAGGGTGGCACGGGCTTCTGGGCGCTGGCTGAGGGTGAGTTGGTGGCTGCTGAGGCGCTGGAGCTTTTTCTGGTAGTTATCGCGGGCGTCGGGGCCGGGGAAGGTGGTGGATCCTTGCGCGTGGTGGACGAGGTAGAATTTGACAGCGAGTTCGAGGTGGATGAGTTCTTGGGATTCCTCGTCTCTGAGGAGGTAGTCGAGCTCGCCGAGGGTGATCTTGTTAGGTGTGATGATTTGTTGGTTATGCGCAAGGATGGAGTAACGCGGCGCGTGAACTAACAAGTGGTGGAGTGCGTCTTCGTAGAGGTGTCCGAGCTTTTGGTTGAATGCAAGCTCACAGGGGGTGTCGGGGGGAGTGAGTGGAGGGAAGGCCTGGGCTCCATTGAGGGGGGCGGTGACCATCCGTGGTGAGTCGCAGAGGCTTTGGAGGATGGCCTGGCTGAAGGCGGGGATGTGCTGATTGTTGATTGCTGATGGCGGATTGTTGATGGCTGATTGCGGGTTTGGGGTCAAGGGTCAGGGGTCAGGGGTCAGGGGGGATCGGTTGTTGATTTTAGGGGTGGGGGTGTTGTTGGGAGAATGTTTGTTCGTTGGTGAGGCGGGTGACGGTGGCTTGGTGCTGGGTGAGGGTGCGCATGTGGGCATCGCGCTCGGTGGCGGCTTTTTGTTGGGCTGCTTTTTGTTGGGCGATTTGTTTATCGGCATTAGGCACAGCTTCCTTGAGCTTGGGGATCGTGTGTTGGAGGCTGATGATTTTATCGTGGCTTTGCTTTTCTTGTTGCTGGGTGTGCGTGCGGTCGGCGAGCAACTTATCCCACAGTGGGTTGTGGGCTTCGGTTTTGGTGGTTTGTTGATTGAGCTGGGTCTCGACGCGCTGCCAGTCTTGGAGGGTTTTTTGGAGCTTGGGGGCGTGTACCGCAAGTTGTTTCTGGATGGGCGGGATGGTTTTCTGGATTTGATCGCATTGGTTCTGGGCCGAGGAACGTTGCTTTTGCAGCTCGGTGTTATCGGGCTTGGCGGCTAGCGCTTGCTCGGCCTCGGTGAGAGACTTTTGTTTTGCAGTGAGTGCTTTTTCCGCTGCGGTGAGTTTTTGGCTGAGCTCTCTCTGGAGTTGCTCGGCTTTTTGCTTGGCGTGTTTTGCGTGCACATGAGCCTCGCGGATTTTGTTGAGTTCGGCGTGGTCGTTTTTGCGTGCCTTGCCACGTTCGTGGATTGCCTTATTGATCTGTGCGAGTGCTTGTTGGAGTTCTTTCTTTTTCTGTTGGGTTTGTTTGAGCTCGGCTTCACGGGCTTTGAGGTCGCTGAGGAGCTGTTGTTTGTGAGCGACTGCTTTGGTGTGTTGGGCGCTAGCAGCGTCGTGCTGGGCCTGGGCTTTTTTGTGAGCGTCTTGGGCTGTGGTGAGTGCAGTGCGCGCGATGCTGAGGCGCTTGGCGATTGTCTGTGGGACGGAGGTGATAGAGCCGATGACGGCGTGTTTGGTGGCATCCCAGACTTCAATTTTGCCATCGTAATCGGATGCGAAGATGCGTTTGGCATCGTGTGAGAAGCTGAGCTTTGTGACCATGGGGCCGGTGGGGGAGAGTTCTTTGAGGAGGTTGTAGTCTGGCTTCCAGTGTTTGATTTTTCGGTCGCGTCCGGAGCTGACGATGTGTCCGTCCTTGGCCCAATCCATGCTGAGTACGCCCCCTTTGTGGGCGTCGATTTTTTTAATTTGTTTGCCGGAATTCATATCCCAGAAGCGGAGGCTGCCATCTTCTGAGGCGGAGGCGAGGTAGTTCGAGTCGGCGCTCCATTTGAGGCTTACAATTTGGCCTTGGTGGCCGCGTAGGTCGTGGAGTTGCTGGCCGGAATGGGCTTCCCAGACCCAGAGCCCGCCATTGCGGTCGCCACTGGCGAGGAGGATGCCATCGGCTGAGTAGGAGAGGGCGGTGACCCAATCTGTGTGTTTCTTAATCGAGTGTTCAGGGGAACCATCGGCTGTGCTCCACGTCTTGACGCGTTTCGAGGGGCTGCCGGTGGCGACGGCTTGCATGTCCGCTCTGATGGCGGTGCTGAGGATGGAGTCGTACTCGCGCGCAGTGGTGGCGAGCAATTTACCGGTGGCGATTTCCCAGGTGGCAGTGGTGCCATTTTTACCGGGCCTCCCTCCAGCAGCTGTTAGGAACTTTCCGGAGGGATGGAAGGAGAGTGCGGTGGGTTGGCCGGATTTCGGGAAGGGGAGGACGCCGATGAGGTGGAGGTGGTCGCTGTGGTAGAGGAGGACTTGGCGCTGGCCCGTGAGGGCGATGAGTGGGGCCCATGGGCTGGTGGCCATGGCGTGGAGGGCGGTGGCTCTGGCAGGGGTGGTGACGGGCTCGGTGCTGAGCTTTGCAGGCATGGGCGGCGGGCCGTCTGGTTTGCCGATGCTGCCCTGGGCGAAGTTGATTTTATTTTGTGGGGCTTTTTTAGCGCGCGAGTCTTTGGTTTCTAACAACCCTCCATCAATCCAGGCGCGGATGAGGTTGAGGTGTTTTTTATCGAGCTTTTCGCCTTCTGGCGGCATGATGGGTTCGATGGAATGGGAGGCGGTGAGGAAGAGCCGCGAGTCAGCGCCTTCGCCGGCGTGGGCGACTTTACCACCGGATCCCCCGGCGATGGTTGCCGAGTAGGAGGTGAGGTCGAGTCCCCCTTTCTTTTTGTCTGGGTTATGGCAATTGGTGCAGGCGTTTTCGAAGATCGGCAGGATGTGGTCGTCGAAGGTGACTTTCTCCTGGGCGCTGAGTGGCGTGCAGAGCACTGCGGCGATGGTGAGTGGGCGGAGCATTAGTGGTTAAAGATAAATTCTTTGGAGTTGAGGAGCGACCAGAAGATGTCTTGGTGGATTTCTTTGCGCGTCTTGGGGTCATTGACATCTTTAAAGAATGCGAGGAGGTGCTGGGTTTCTTTCGCGACTGGTGGGCGACTGAGGCAGCGCAGGTAGAGCTGGCGGATGAGTTCTTCGTCGCTGGCTTTCGAGTCGATGAGTTTGCTGACGACCTTGCCTTGGGGGATGCGGTTGTTCGTGCTGTCACCATTGAGCAGGTGGAGGGCCTGAGAGAGGTTCGGTTCGAGTTTGACCTCGCAAGAGCAGACTGTCTGGCGGGTGGAGCGGCCGAAGGTGCGCAGGAAGTAGGTGGAGGTGTTGCCGTCGGCGATGCTCACGGCCTTAGCTCCGCGCGGGAGCCCCTTGAACTTGTTAGGAGTTTCCGTAGCTTGCGAGATAACATCTAACAACACCTCTGCACGCATTCGGCGTGGGATGGCATGAGAGAAGTTTGTGTGGTCGCTGACATTCGAGAGGTTGGTGTGGGTGCTGCGTTGATAGGCGTGGGAGTTACAGATATCGCGGACGAGCTTTTTGAAGTCGTAGTTGTAGTCGACAAAGCGGCTGGAGAGGGCCTCGAGGAGGGCGGGGTTGGAGGGTGGGTTTGAGATGCGCACGTCATCGACTGGGTGTACGATGCCTCTGCCGAGGAAGTGTTCCCAAATGATGTTCGAAACATTTTTAGCGAACCATGGGTTTTCGGGGGCGGTGAGCCAGTCGGCGATATGTTCGCGGCGTTTTTTCCCATCGTCTGGTGGCGGGCTGCCGCCGAGGAATTTGGGTGCGACTGCTTGGTTGGTGACTGGGTGTTTGACGTCCCCTTTGCCGTCGAAGATAATTTGTTCGCGTGGGTCTTCGGCTTTTTTACGTTTCACTTCGGAGAAGAAGGCGGCGAAGCCGTAGTAGTCTTCCATGGTCCACTGGTCGAAGGGATGGTTGTGGCACTGGGCGCACTGGAGGCGGGTGCCCATGAAGACCTGGGCGACATTTTCGCTGAGTTTGAGGTTATCACGCTCGACCTGATAGAAGTTTGTTTGTGGGGTCGAGAAGGTACCGCCGCGGGCGCTGATGATATCTTTGACGATGAGGTTGAAGGGGCGGTTTGCAGCGAATTGTTCGCGGAGCCAGGTGTGGTAGAGAATGGCTGCTTTGTAGCTAACCGTGTTATTGAAGGTACGGATTTGGAGCAGCTCGGCCCATTTCATGACCCAGATGTCATTGAACTCTGGTTGGGCGAGGAGGTGGTCGATGAGTTTCTCGCGTTTGTCCGGTGCGGTGTCGGCGAGGAAGTGGGCGTGTTGTTCCGGGCTTGGAATTTTTCCGATGATGTCGATGTAGACACGTCTGAGGAAGACTTCATCGCTGCAGAGGTCGGAGGGGGTGATGCGCAGCTTATTGAGTTTAGCACCGATGTGTTGGTCGATGAAGTTACCCGAGTGGTTGGCTTGAGCCTGGTGTTGGTCGTTTTTGGGGATGACGATGGCTTGGGAGCCCTGGGTGAAGGTGTGGAAGCGGGCCATGATGAAGGCCTCTCCACGGTTTGCGGAGGTGGCGACTTTGGTTTTATCATCGATGGCGAGGGCGTTATCGTTGCTGCTCGTGAAGGTGGAGAGTGGGGTCACGTCTCGGTCTGTGCCATCGCTGTAGTGGGCGGTGACGGTGAAGGTGGAGTCGATTTCAGCACCTTTGGTGACGATTTCTCTGGGTTGGATATCGATCGATGTGGGGTGGGGGATATCGTCTTTATCGTAGTGGGCGCCGGCCTTGATCCATTCTAACAAGGTCTGATAGCCGGGAGTTTCTGGGGTGAGGATTTTACCGCCAGTGTGGGGGACTTGGCCGGCGGCCTTGGTCAGGAATAGTGAGTCTTCCGGGAGGGCGAGGTTGATGCGGCGGCCGGGGAACTCGCGGGTCATGCGTTGGTAGTCGCCTTTGGGGTCGAAGCCGAAGAGTGAGAGCTGGAAGCCATCTTGGCCGCGGGCGGCGCCGTGGCAGGAGCCGGTGTTACAACCAGCTGCGGTGATGACGGGCATGACGTCTAACTGAAAGCTAACGGGGCGTTTGGTGCTGGCCTGGCTCACCGTGACTGGGATTTGAGCGGAGTGGGAGCCGAGAGTGAGGGTGAGGGTGGTCTTGCCGTCCTTGAGCGGGAGTAGCTTGTTAGATTCTATTTTCGCGATCGAGGGATCGGCGAGGGAGAAGGTGAGTTGGCGGGTGACATCGCGCTTGGTGGCATCGGCGTAGTGGGCGTAGGCGATGACGGAGTGGAAGTCAGAGGCGGTTTCCAAGCGGATCGATGAGGGATGGGGGACGAGTTGTTTGAGGCCGGCGGTGAGTTCGGCGAGTGTGGGTTGGGGTTTCTGGGCCACGAGTGTGGTGTCTTTAGGCCACGGGGCTGAGGCTGCGAGCCAGGCTTCGAGGGCTTTGATTTCCTCGGGTTGGAGTGGGCGGCCTTTTGGGGGCATGATGTCGTCGTGGTCGTGAGGGAGTTTGACGAGTTTGAGGAGGTGGCTATCGCGTGGGGAGTTTGGGTTGTAGGCGAGTTCATCGTCGCCGCCCTCGAGGAAGCCGGCGTGGGTATCTAGGCGCAGGCCGCCTTTGGTTTTGTCTGCGTTATGGCAGGAGACGCAATGTTGTTCGAGGACGGGTTTGGCGGCCTGAAAGTGTGGGTTTGCGTGGCAGATGCCAGTGAGGAGGAGGGTGATGATGGTACGGTGGGACATTTCGCGTGAGTGTGGTGGCATTATTGTGCGAGTTGTTGTCTCAATTGTTCGAGTCGGCTGAGTGGCTTTTTAGTGGTGGGCTTTGGTTTCGCGGGTGCGGGAGCTTTGTTGTTCGCGACTTGTTTTTTGGGTGGTGGGTCGACTCTGAGGGTGCCGCCGTGGCCGGTATTGTGTGGGATGGATTGTTTATTTTCTGGGACTTTGACATGGACGAAGAGGTTGCCGTGTTTGCCGGTGCGAGCGTCTTTGGCGACAGTGATGGGGATAGAGGTTTCGGTGGTTTTGCTATCGATCTTGACGGGGGTGGCAGTGAATCCATCTGGGAGGCCGTGGAGGCTGACTTCTGCCTGACCAGCGAAGGGGGTATGGTGGTCGATGGTGCAGAGCAATTGGGTGTCGACGCCCTGGGTGGTGGCGGCCATGGAGAGCTTGGCGGTGAGGTAGGGTGGTTTGACTGATATGGTGGTGAGGTTTGAGCTGAGCTGGACGGTGCCTTGTTTCGTGGGGGCGGTGGCTGAGAGGCAGAGTTGCCAATCTTGGGGTTTGCAGTCTCCTTTGATGCTCAGGGTGTAGTGGGCGGAGTCTTTGCCTTTGGGGATTTTGACATTTGCTGGGGCGCTGACACCGGGGGGAAGCCAGGGGAAGAAGAGGGTGACCTCGGAGTCGAAACTTTCTTTACGCTGGATCTTAGCAAGCAATGAGATGGTGCCATTCTGGACGGCAGGTATGTTAGGAGCTGATAGATTGAGCGTGAAGGGGGCTTCCTCCATCACGCAGATGGTGAGCAAATCTGAGCTATAGGAGTGGTAGATGCCCTGATTATTAACGAAGAGGTGCTCGACGGTTTCGGTGATAGGAGCGGTGATTTTTTTATCATCGGACTGGAGGGTGAGGGGGAAGAGTCCGGAGCTGAGTGGGGCATCTGGGGCTGCGCTGAAGACGATGGGGATGTCGTTGAGGGACTTGCTGGCCGTGATTGGGTGGAGGGTGACGCCGGGGGGGAGCTTGGCTGCGTGAGGGGTGAAGTTGGCATTATTCTTATCGCGCTTGAGGTTGAGTCGGTAGGCGAGGTGGCTGCCGCGAGGGATGTTGATGACTTTGGATTTTTGTGAGTCGTTGCGGTCTTCGCGGTTGAGTGAGGCGGTGACGGATGGGGTGCGCGGGGTGACCTCGATCCGGTAGGTGGATGTGGGGGACCCTTTGCCGAGGTGGTCGCGGATATTGACGAGGTATTCGCCGTCTGCGGGGAGTTTGAAGTCGAGGCGGGAATCTGGGTGGTTTGAGTCGTCGTTGTTCGCGAGGTACTTTGCTTTATGGTCGCGCAGGTAGATGCGGGCATCGAGTGGTGAGCCGAGGGTGCGTGCACGGACGGTGATGCGGATTTCTTGGTCTTTTTTTCCGCGGAAGCGGAACCAATCGACATCGCCGGCTTGTTGGACGACGCCGTGGAATGCGCAGGGGAGGTCGAGTGCAGGCTGGGTGTCTTTGCCAGCGTTGTTAGGTTCTATTTCGTTTTGGTAGGTGAGTGGTGAGAGGGTGATGGGGACAGGTGAGAGGGCGGTTTGGCCGTCGGCACCGGCAAAGAGGCTTGGGGTCTTCGGGCTGAGTGTTTGTTGGTGGGTGGAGCCGTCATCCAGGATGAAGGTGAAGGAGGTCTCTTTGTTCGGCTGGGCGGCTGGGGGCATGACGGCTGCGGGACGCAGGTAGTCGCCGACGACGAGGAGGTAGCGCGACTGGTCGGAGCCCTCGTAGGAAGCCTCGCGGATGGTTAGGTAATGGAAGCCGTCGCTTTTGGCGACGGTGGAGATGTAGGGGTCTTGTTTGGTGAGGGCGGTGTCATCGGAGGTGGCGATGACTTTGTGGTCAGGGCCGAAGAGGGTGAGGTGGGCATCGAAGAATTTGCGGCCCAAGCGCATGGCGAAGAGTTCAGCTGAGAGGCGTTGGCCTTTGGCGAGGTGGACTTTGTAGAAGTCGAGGTCTTCGACTTTTGTGATGCCGCGGACGGCGGAGTTGAGGCGCATTTCTTGGGCTTGATCGAGGGTGTCATTGGCCTCTTTGGTTTCGCCGATTGTTGGGTAGGGGGAGACCCAGAGGGTGCGTTGGTAGCTGGTGCCGTCAGCGCAGTGGAGGCGGAAGGGATGCTCGCCGATGGGGCAGTCTGCCGCGATGGTGAGGGGGAAGGCGACGTGGGTGTCGCTGTGGATTTCAGGTGTGGCGGCTTGGATGCCGGGGCGGTAGAAGAGGAGAGCTTTGGCCTTGCTTAGCTGTTTGCCGTGGAGGTTGAGGGTGGGGGAGGTGTCACGTTTGAGGCCATTGGGGTAGGCGCCATTGAGTTGGGGGGAGAAGGCGAGCAGGGGCGCGATGAGGCAGCTCGTGACGAGAGCACAGAGGACGGGCGAGGCGAGTGTGGCGAGGCGCATGGTATGTGTTAGCCAAGAATTTCCTTGAGGACTCTGCCACCGTCGACGATTTCGATAGGGCGTTCACCTGGTGCCATGAGTTCTTTATCAGCGGTGATGCCGAGTTGGTGGTAGATGGTTTTGGCAAAGTCTTCGACGCTGACTTTATCTTCTTCTGGTTCGCCACCGAGGGCATCGGACTTGCCGTAGATCATGCCTTTTTTGACGCCGCCACCGGCCATCATGGTGGAGAAGACGCGGGGCCAGTGGTCGCGGCCGCCTGTTTTGTTAGTTTTTGGGGTACGGCCGAATTCGGTTGAGAGGATGACGAGTGTGGAGTCGAGCATGCCGCGTTGTTCGAGGTCATTGATGAGGGCGGCGACGGCTTGGTCGACGGCTGGGAGGTTTTTTTCGATTCCTTGTTTGAGGTTGTCGTGGTGGTCCCAGGAGCCGACTGTGAGGGAGACGAAGCGGACGCCGGCTTCGACGAGGCGGCGGGAGAGGATCATGCGTTGGCCGGCTTGGTGGCGGCCGTAGGTGTCGCGGAGCTTGTCAGGTTCTTTATTGAGGTCGAAGGCTTCTCTGGCTTGTTGCGAGGAAATGAGTCGGTAGGCGTGCTGATAGAAGGCATCCATTGACTCGAGGGAATCCGCGTTTTCGAGGGTTCTGAAGTGGTGGTCGACGGTTTCGAGCATCGACTTACGGCGTTGGAAGCGGGCGTCATCGACTCCGTTCGGGAGGTTGAGGTCGCGGACTTTGAAATTTTTATCTGAGGGATTGGAGCCGAGAGCGAAGGGGCCGTGGGCTGAGGAAAGGTAGCCGGAGTTGGCAAAGGTGTTGGGGACATTGGGGACGCAAACGTAGGGGGGGAGGTTGTTTTGGGGGCCGAGTTCGTGGGAGACGACCGAGCCGATGGAGGGGTATTCGAGGGCGGGCGATGGGCGGTAGCCGGTGAACATGTTATGGGTGCCACGCTCGTGGGCGGCCTCGCCATGGGACATGGAATTGATGACGGTTATTTTGTCTGCAATTTTCGCGAGGTGGGGGAGTTTTTCACCGAAGTGGACGCCAGTGAGTGCGGTTTTGATCGAGCCGAAGGGGCCGCGGTATTCGGGTGGGGCGAAGGGTTTGGGGTCGAAGGATTCGTGTTGGGCGAGGCCACCCGGGAGGAAGATTTGGATGACGGCTTTGGCCTGGCCTTCTTTGGTTTCGTAGAACTTTTGGGCTCCTTGCGCTTCCATGCGCAGGAACTCGGGAAGGGTGAGACCGAGGCCCGCGAGGAGGCCGACATTGAGGAATTCTCTGCGTGAGAAGGGAGATCCGCTGAGTGGGTTTCCAGGGCAGGGTGATGGCATGGTGTAGTAACAGGTAGGTTGTTTTTATTCCAAAACTCACCTCCATACGAGCTGCTTCTCTTATAAAATCAGGGTTTTAGAGTGGTAGCTGATGGGAAGAATTCTGAATTTATCCTATAGTATACGCAGCTCAGTTGACTGAGTTACAAATAATTGGAGAGAAATAAAGGAGTCAGGAAAGTACCGGTTGTTGATTGTTGATTGTTGATTGTTGATTGTTGATTGTTGATTGCTGATTGCTGATTGCTGATTGCTGATTGCTGATTGCTGATGGCTGATGGCTGATGGCTGATGGCGGATGGCGGATGGCGGATGGCGGATGGCGGATGGCGGATGGCGGATGGGTGGAGTGAGAAGGGGTTGACCTTTGAATGGTGGGGGATATAGCGTGCGGGCATGAGCAAGGCGCAGCACATCATGTTAGGAAAAGGTTTAGCGGATTTACCCTTTGGGGCGACACGCGATGAGGTGGAGGCAGTCTTGGGGGCACCAGAGGAGGTGGATAGTGTGGATTTGGGGGATGAGGAATCGATTGCGTGGCATTATTGGGATTTAGGGATTTCTCTGAATTTTGATGAGAGTGAGAACTATCAGTTGTGCACGATAGAGGTGGCGAGTCCGGAGGTGACACTGTTTGGCAAGAAGCTCATTGGGATGAAGCGGGATGAGGCCGTGGCATTTCTCGATACGCAGAAGATTGGGCCGTCGAAGCCGGAGACGGCGCGTGGTGTGGCGTATGAGGATGTGGAGCTGACATTGTGGTTCAATGGTGGCGAGGTGGCTGAGATTCAGTGGAGCAGGATGTGATTGGCAGCGGGCTCAAATTCTGTTAGGAAAGCAGAGTGAGAGTTTGGCTTCTTTTTTATGTAATGATGGGTGTGGCCTTGGCTGGGCCGAGTGTGGAGGTACAGCTTTGGCGGCCGGAGCCTGAGCGTGGAGTGGTGTTAGGCCACGAGGCAGTAGCGCAGTCTAAAGTGCTGCGAGAGGTTTTGTATTTTAGGAAGGGAGAGAGTGTGGTGGTGTGTCGCTGTAATGGATTGAGGCCGAGCGCTGAGGTGGTTTTAGAGGAAGGTGGGGCGTGGCAGGTATGTGTGCGGCGCGATGGGGAGCTGGTGGAAGTTGCGCGTGTGGATGTGCATGCTGAGGGGAGGCACGCGATGGTGTGTGTACCGCAGGGGGAGAGATACTGGACTTTGCTTGTGGCGATGGGTGATTTACGGGGAGGAGGGGCGTACGTCTACAATGCGAGTGACTCGGGAGTGCGAGTGAAGGTAGCGGGTGGCCGGCGGCTGAGCTTGGGTGCGCGCGAGGGCAAGGTGTTAGCGGGAAAGAGGGGGGCGCAGCATTGGACTGTCGACTCTGAGGGAGCTGAAGGATGGCGCAAGGAATGGATGCGGGGTTTTGAGGTGCAGCCCAATGCCCTGTGTTTGTTTTACCGGCAGGGAGGCGTGCTGGGAGTGCATTGGTTTCAGGGGTTTTCTGGAGCGACGGGGAGTGGGCGCTGAGTGGGCATAAAAAAAGCTCTTCGAGCGGACTCGAAGAGCTTAGAAATTGGTAATTTCCGGAAGGGATAATTAAGCCTTGAGAGATGGCTTCTTGGCGCGGCGAACAGCACCGAAACGCTTCTGGAACTTGTCGATACGACCTTCGGTATCAACGAAGGTAGACTTACCGGTGTAGAATGGGTGAGTGTCAGCAGTAACGCCCATGGAGATCACGTAGTACTCAACGCCGTCTACAGTTTCCTTGTTAGCGGAAGTAGCGGTGGAGCGTGTGAAGTAGCGCTTACCGGATGTCATGTCTTGGAAGATTACTGGGTGGTAATCAGGATGGATATCAGCTTTCATAGTCTTGATAAGGTTGTGCCACGTTTCCGTCGCGGCGGGGTGGGGAGAATGCAAAGAATGACTGGCTTGTCAACAATTTACCAGCAGATAAATCTATTTGCTTGCAGGTTCTTGTGCGGAGCCGGCTTATCTGTCTTTGAACGATTGTGAGAGGGAAGTAACATGGGTTTGCACCGGGTTTGTGTTTTTTACTTTATAGTCCGCTCTTGAGGATGATTCTTTTTTCCTTTGTCAGATTTCAAATCTGTTCCCAACCAGTTTTGAATCGAGGAAGAATATTTCTGAGGGGGAGCGGTCTCTTGATCCTGAAGTCTTACAGACTTCTTAGGCTATCATTCGGTTCCCCCGAGTTGGCTGCGCCACACGGGGCTGGGGGAAGTAAGCTCTTCGATCTTTGATCATAGGGTGGGTGCCATTATCGCCATTAGGGAGGCGAATGTTGATCTGCTCGAGAAATGCGTTGGGCGGTAGTATGACTATCACCGGCCAGCAGATAAATTTATTTGGATAGACGGCATAGGGTGCAGGCGGTGTGGAGAAATTATTTCACAGTGCGAATAGGACGAAAATGAGATGAGAAATCAGTTACAAATCTGTTCCCAACCAGTTTTGAATCGAGGAAGAATATTTCTGAGGGGGAGCGGTCTCTTGATCCTGAAGTCTTACAGACTTCTTAGGCTATCATTCGGTTCCCCCGAGTTGGCTGCGCCACACGGGGCTAGGGGAAGTAAGCTCTTCGAGCTTTGATCATAGGGTGCATGGCATTATCGCCATTAGGGAGGCGAATGTTGATCTGCTCGAGAAATGCGTTGGGCGGTTGTATGACTATCACCGGCCAGCAGATAAATTGATTTATCTAGACTTTGGCTGAGAGGTGATGGAGCAGGCCTTGGGAGAAGTCGAGGAGGTGGGAGCCGAGGCTGATCCAGTGGGCAGCGTAGCTTTGGAAGTTGAGGCCACCGGGGACGAGACAGAGCATGGCGGCGAGCAGGAGAACGTTGGCGAGGTAGATGATGACGAGGGAGAAGAAGGTACCATTTTCTTTGAGGTCGGGTTGGTCACGGGGGATCATCCAGATTGTGTAGGCAAGGTGGAAGGTCCAGGTGGCTCCGATGGCGAGGTAGAGTGCGTAGTCGTGGTAGGGGATGTCCCAGAACAGGCGCAGGATGCCTGAAATAAGCAGGACGATAAAGGACCAGAAGGGGACAAAGTAGGGGGAGAGGGCGATGAGTACGTTGGACTTATTCGTCATCACATAGCCGCCATCGAGGGTGACTTGGAAGCCAGAAACACGGCCACCGCAGAGGTAGATGAAGATGACGTGGGTGAGCTCATGGCCAAGTACGTAGAGGTAGAGAAAGAAATTGGTAAACAAGCGCGAGTAGAACCAGCCGATCATGAGAAAGCAGCCCACCGCAAAGAAGAGGAAGGGGCGGGATCGGGCAATATCCATCCAGAAGTGGTTGTTGCCGGTGTGTTCGGTGATGGTGAAGAGTGCGAGTGTGCTGATAGCGCTGGGGATCAGCAGCAGGAGAGCGAGTATGCTTCTAAGGATGAGCTGGCCGGTAGGTAGGCTGAAGTCGTCCTCGTAGGTGTCTGCGATCGCGGCACGCACAGAGGTGAGGCCTTGGCGTCTCCAGGCGCGTTGATTTGCGCGTTGGTGGGCACGTTTGTTCGCCCCTTGAATGGACTCCCAGAGGCTTGGCCTTTGGGCTCTGCGGGCGGCGCCATGGGATCGGCGACGGCGCTGGGGTTTACGTGCTCGTGAACTCATTAGGTTATTAGGACAATCCAGTTTCCTTAAATGACGCAAAAAAGCAATGCTGAATAGAGGGGGGAGGTGTCTAGCGATGGGTGGGAGATTCATCACCTCGGTCACCGACGGAGAAGCGGTGGATGAGTTCGACTTGGGAGCGGACATTGAAGCGGCGGTAGATTTCTTTGGAATAGCCGCTGAGGGTATTGGGGGAGATCTTAAGGTTGGCAGCAATCTCTTTTCTGCCGGCACCTTGGAGGAGGAGGTTGAGGACGGTGTTGAGCCTTGGGGGGAGAGAGTAGACGGTTTGTCTGGGTGGTTTGCTACCGGCTTCTTCATGGAGCCATTTGAGCTCGGAGAGGATGAGGTGCATGATTTTAGAGTCACGCGCGGAATAGGGTGGTTTGTCGTAGTGGCGGTAGATGGCTACGCAGCTGGTGCCACCTGAGCTGGTGGGGGTCATGGAGACGACGAGGGGGGCGAGTCCGATGTCTTTCCACTCGGCGTAGGCATCGGTGTAGATTTTGCCTTCGGGGTCAAACTGGTCTCGTCTACGGGTGAGGGTGGTAGAGGAATCGGCATATTCGGTGAGGACGGGAGCGAACATGTCGGCCATTTTGGGTTTTTCGAGGACGGCGAGGTAGGCGGCGAATTGTTCCTCTGAGAAGCCTTCCTGGTGGGAGAGTGAGAAGGTGGCGTGTTCTCCGGATTTAAATTTTCCGGTGATGCCCCAGATCCAGGCGTCGGTGTCGGTGAGTTCGGCGATACTGCGGACGAGGCGGGTACGTTTTTGGCTAAGCGACAGGTTAGAGTCCGCGACCTCTGCTAGGGTGCGGATGATAGCGCTCATATCTTCGGTGCTGAGGAAGTCTCTATTCGCTTGGCTCATATGGGGAGAGAGTGGGCTCAACGCAGGCTGATTTGCAGCAAACGACGTAGGGATGAGGATAGTGGTATCTGAGAAATCTTCAACCGCTATCGTGTGGATTGTGGCTGTGTTTCTGTAGTGTGTTGATGGTGAGCGTGATGTGTGGGTGGCTAACAGGGGTGGGATTGTTTTTGCAATTCGTTAGGTTGAGAGATAGCGTCGCGGCGTGAATGATAAGCATTTTCTAGCACCGTTGAAGCGCGATGGCATTGCCGCTGATTTTATCGGTCGAATCGCAGGGGTGCCGGTGGACACTGACCGGGAGGCGACAGTGGCACGTCTGGAGCCAATGCACCGCGAGGTGGTGGAGTCCTTGGGGTTTGCGTGGGAAAGTGTGGCGCGTGCTGAGCAGGTGCATGGAGGTGAGGTGGCCGTGGTGGAGGAGAGCGGCGTGGGTGTGATCAGTGGAGTGGACGGATTAGTGACCAATGTGCCTGGAGTGATGTTAGGTATTTATGTGGCAGACTGTGGGGCGGTGTATTTATTTGACCGGAAGCAACAGGCGATTGGCCTCGTGCACTCGGGGAAGAAGGGGACGGAGGCAGAGATTGTGCGGGTGGCTTTGGAGAAGATGGGCGAATGTTATGGGACGCAGGCGAGTGACGTGGTTGCGGTTTTGGCGCCCTGTATTCGTCCACCGGCGTACGAAGTGGATTTTGCGAAGCAGATCATGGAGACTTTGGCGAGTGTTGGGGTGAAGGAGTCGTACGACTGTGGCATCTGCACGAGCTCAGATCTGGATGCGTATTATTCGTACCGCCTTGAAAAGGGAGCGACGGGACGGATGATCGCTTTATTGGGGATTCAAGAAGGAGAAAAGTGAAGATGGAAACGTATATAGAACATGCGAGAGCGAAGGTGAACCTGTCACTCAAGGTATTGGGGAAGCGGGCGGATGGCTTTCACGCCATTGAGACGCGGATGGCGCCTATCAGCTTGGCAGATAGATTGATTCTTACGCCAGCGGAGAGCTATAGCTTGGTTTGTGACAAGGTAGGGGTGCCGGTGGACGAGTCTAATTTGGTCACGCGCGCGGTGCGGATTTTCCAGCGTGAAACGGGTGCGGCGTGTGCTTATCGAGTTGAGTTAGAGAAGCATGTTCCGCACGGTGCTGGGCTAGGCGGGGGGAGTGGTGATGCCGCGGCAGTGCTGCGGGCTATGAACCATCTGGAGGCGACAGGTGTGGAGGTGGCGCAACTTGCTGAGTGGGCTGCTGAGATCGGCAGTGATGTGCCATTTTTTGTCTATGACAGTGTCTGTGATTGCACGGGGAGAGGGGAAATAGTCGAGGCTGTCGAGTGGCCGCATCAATTAGATGCGCTATTGTTGAAGCCTGACTTTGGGGTGGATACTCCGGGGGCGTACAAGGCTTGGCTCGGGTCTGAGGCGATTTGTGGGATTCGCTATGAGGCGCAGGAGCTGGAGTGGGGGCGGATGGTCAATGATTTGGAACGGCCTGTCTTTGCCAAACATCGGTTTTTGGCTGAAGTGAAGATGTGGCTGTTAGGTCAGCCAGAGGTGGCTGCGGCGATGATGAGTGGCTCAGGCTCCACGATGATAGCGATTCTGAAGGATGCGAACGCAGCTGAGGCATTGGCAGGCAGGGCGAAGCAAGCATTAGACCCGAGCTTGTGGACGGCGCAGGTTGTGATTGGCTGAGTCGAGGAGAAGAAGAATGATTGTGAGGGTGGGAATGTCTTTAAGGGTCATTGTTTTTTCTATTGTCATTTTAGGTGTTCCATCCAGCATGTTTTCAGACCATGGCATACACGGAAGACAGGGCATTTGAGTTGGTGCAAGCGGCCTATGAGAGGCAGCGGCTTGGGCATGCATTTTTGATCACGGGCGAGGCGCTCGCAGGTGGTGAGCGGCTGGCTTCTCGTATGATTGAGATGATCAACGGGGTGGATGACCCAACGGCGGGATTGGATCTTTTTGGAGACGCTCCCCCACCAGAGCCACAAACGATAGATGAGCTAGAGGGGGAGTTGGTGAGGGTGGTGCGACCTGAGATGAAATCGCGCAGGATTTCAGTGAGTCAGATGCGTGGCTTAGAGAAAGCGATGTATCAAGCCTCTGAAGCCGACAAGTGGAAGGTTGGTGTGGTGTTAGAAGCGGACCGCATGGGAGTGGAGGCGGAAAATGCCTTTTTGAAGACTTTGGAGGAGCCTCCTGCGAATTGTCTCTTATTGTTGATTACGAGTAACCCTGATCGCTTATTACCGACGATATTATCTCGTTGTGTTCAATTGCCATTGATCACTAATGCGAAGCGCGAAGCGTATGACGGCGAAGAGGATTTGTTAGAGGTTTTAGCGAAACTGGGCAAAGCTGGCTTTGGGTCTGTCGGGCGTTCACTGACCTTGAAGGCGGCTTTTTCCAGAGTGTTAGATAGGAGAAAGGCGGCGATTAGTAAGGCTAACGAGGCTGCGCAGAAGGAAGAAGTTTTACAGTACAAGCAGACGACTGAGGGGGATTGGCTAAAGCAGAGGGAGAATTACTACAAGGCATTGACTGAGAGTGAGTATTTGCTGGAGCGTTCACAGCTTCTGGATGTTTTGATTACTTGGTTAGGGGATGTGGTGCGACAGAAATGTGATGTCGAAGCGCTAGATTATCCGCAGCAGGCGAAGATCACGAAGTTAGTTGCAGAGCATGAGAGCTTGGAATCCTTACTGGGGAGAATGGAGGCCTTGGAGGGACTAGCTAGTTTGCTAGAGACTAATGTGAGCGAGCAACTAGCCCTAGAGGTGGGTTTCATGAAATCATTTGGATAGGAGGAGTGATAGGATGGTGGGAATGGACGCAGAGAGTTTCGCGATATTACAGGCACCTAGTGGGAAAGTTTTGATGGGGATTGGGCCATTTCAGGAATTGGCTGAGTGTCCGCACCAGGGGGTAGCATTTTACGTGAACAACTTTTCGCTGACTGAGCCACGGCCATGGAAGGTTCCGAGTGCAGTGGTGGAGTTTGACCCAGCGGAGATGGAGGGAATGGAAAGTCCGGTGATTGAGTGGGAGGCGCTGGAGCCTGATGGATTTGCGCAGGTGTTTTCTGAGATTAATGAGTCGATTCAAAAAGGCGTGTTAGAGAAGTCTGTGCCTGTTGCAACCGAGCGCGGGTCGCTTAAGGGCGGGACTGCTAGAGGTTTATTGAATGGGCTAGTGGGCTCAGGCGACCAATTCTATCCATATGCTTGGGTGGATGGGGCGAGTGGTTTTTGTGGGCAGACCCCGGAGTTGTTGTTTCACCTCAGGAAAGGGAGGCTAAAGACGATGGCATTGGCTGGGACGGCAAGGGCTGAGGACCGTAGTGTCTTTGCGTTTGATGAGAAAGAGATTCGTGAGCACGAGTATGTGGCGCAGACTTTAGTGGCAAGTTTGAGCGACATTGGCATGGTGAAGCGTGGGGAGCGTAGGATGATGGATCTAGGAAAGTTAGTCCATTTCCACACTCCGATTGAGGTGTTTATGTATGGTGATCACGCGATTGATTATTTGGTACGCAAGATGCACCCGACTCCAGCGCTGGGGCCACATCCAAGGACGCCTGAATCGTTAGAGTTACTTTACGAATGGCGTAGCCGGCTGGGAGCGCCGCGTGGTTTTGGGGCACCCTTTGGGGTATACGACCATGGAGAATTTCACGCAGTGGTTGCGATTCGTGGGATATATTGGGAGGGGGAGCAGGTGGCGGTGCCTTCTGGCTGTGGTGTGATTGAGGCTTCTAGATTGACGAATGAGTGGCGCGAATTAGCGCTTAAGCGCAGTGCTGTGAAAGCCTGTTTCGGGATCTAATAGCATCTCTCGACTCGGAATAGACGCATGGGGTGTGGTTCAGACTTGTGGAGTTTGCGCTTCGCGAATTTAGAGTCAATCGGATTACCTTACAGTATGTCATCGTTGTCACTCAGTTGTCCCGCGCGTGCGGGGCTCTATCACTCCGCCTTGCTATTCTGCAAGCTCATTCCGACCATTCGTCCATTCCGTATCGCTCAATGGTATAACACGTCTATTAGAAGAAGCCTTCACAAAGCTGACCTTCTATTCGCGGAGGAATTTGGTCAGGATGCTGAAGGGGAGGATTCGCCAAAGAGGTCCATCTGAGGGGTATCGCTCTCAGGCATGGTGGCTTTGGTATTTTTAGCACGCGGTTTTTTCTTAGCGTCTGGTTTGGAGGAATTCATCTCGAGGTGCGAGAGGATATCCTTGGCGCGGTTGACAATGGTGTCTGGGAGGCCGGCGAGTTTGGCGACTTGGATACCGTAGGATTTGTCGGCTGAGCCCGGGAGGATTTTTCTCAGGAAGATGATTTCATCATTCCACTCACGGACAGCGACATTGTAGTTCTGCACAGCTGGGCGAGTGTTAGAGAGGTCGGTCAGTTCGTGGTAATGCGTGGCGAAGAGGGTGCGAGATTCTAACACATCGTGTAGGTGTTCAGCAACTGACCAAGCGATGGAGAGGCCATCGAAGGTGGCGGTACCGCGACCAATTTCATCGAGAATGACGAGAGATTTATCTGAGGCGTTATTGATGATGAGGGAGGTTTCATTCATTTCGACCATGAAGGTGGATTGGCCGCGAGCGATATCATCTGAGGCGCCTACGCGGCAGAAGATGCGGTCTACGAGGCCGATGTGTGCGGCATCAGCGGGGACGTAGGCACCAATTTGGGCCATGAGTGTGATGAGGGCGACTTGGCGGATATAGGTAGACTTACCAGCCATGTTAGGGCCTGTGAGGATGAGGAGTCTGGAGTCTTCGTGGTTTAGGTTTGTGTCGTTAGGGACGAATTTTTCATCGATCAATGTTTGTTCGAGGACTGGGTGACGGCCTTCTGTGATGGTGAGTTGGCGCGAGTCATCGATTAGCGGGCGGGTGTGTTGGAAGAGCTGAGCCGTTTCAGCGAGTCCGAGGAGGACGTCGAGGGTGGCGAGGGCGTCAGCAGTTTCTTGAAGTTCATTGAGGTGTGCTGCGACTTGGAGTCTGAGTTTGGTGAACTCATCGGCCTCGAGTTGTTTTGAGCGTTCTTCAGCTCCGAGGACTTTGCTTTCGACCTCTTTGAGTTCAGGAGTGATGAAGCGCTCGGCATTTGCCATTGTTTGCTTTCGCTGGTAGTCCTCAGGGACGAGGTCTGCTTTGGCTTTAGTGACTTCGATGAAGTAGCCGAAGACGTTATTGAATTTGATTTTAAGGTTTTCGATGCCACTGCGTTTCCGTTCTGATTCTTGGAGTTGTGCGATCCATTGTTTGCCGTCTCTTGAGGCGGTACGGTATTCATCGAGGGCGGGGCAGTATCCGTCGCGGATGATGCCGCCGTCAGCGAGCTTTGCGGGTGGTTCATCGACCAGCGCCGATTCTAACAACTCGACGAGTTCATCGAAGTTATGGATATGGTCGAGGAGGTGGCCGGCGAGGGCGGTGGAGGAGGCGACGGCGGTGAGGTCGTCTTTGAGGGTGGGGATTTGGGCGAGTGAGAGTCCGAGGGACTGGAGGTCACGTGGGGTGCCACTTCCTTGTGAGAGTCTTCCGGTGGTGCGTTCGATATCTCGGATTTTTTTGAGTGAATCGCGGCATTGGTTGAGCAGGTAGGGTTGCTCGAGGAAGGAGGCGATGAGGTCTTGTCTCGCGGTAAGTTTATTGAGGTCGCGGAGTGGGTGGAGGATCCAGTCGCGCAATTTACGGGCGCCCATGGGGGTGGCTGTGCGGTCGAGGGCGTGGAGGAGGGTGTGTTTTTTACCTGATCTGGATTCGACGAGGTCGAGGTTACTTTGTGAGGCTGAGTCGATCATGACATGCTCTGAGTTATCGCGCACGGCGAGTTTGAGCAGGTGGTCGCAGGATCGTCTCAGTTGGTGGATTAGGTAGTGGAGGATGGCACCGGCAGCAGAGGTGGCAGCGGTCATGTTGGAGCAGCCGAAGCCATCGAAAGATTGTACTTTGAAGTGATCTTTGAGTTGGTGTTCGGCTTGTTCGGGGATGAATGCGTAGCCATCGTAGGGCATGCAATGTGCAATGCCGCCGAGTTGGTTGAGTTGGTCATCTGGGATGATGATCTCAGAGGGGGAAAGCCGTTTGAGTTCATCTTCTAACTGCACTTTATCGGCAAACTCGGCGACGGTGAATTCGCCAGTGGTGTGGTCGGCGCAGGCTAGTCCGTAGCGTTTGCCTGAGAAGCTGACCGATGCGAGGTAGTTGTGTTTGGTGTCATCTAGCAGGTTGATATCGTCGACGGTACCGGCGGAGATGATTTGAGAGATTTCACGTTCGACGAGTTTACCTGGGATGGGTGTGGAGGTTTGTTCGCCGATGGCGACACGGATACCGGCTTTCACGAGTTTGGCGATGTAGCCTTGTGCTGCGTGGTGGGGGACACCGCACATGGGGACATCATGGCGTTTAGTGAGAGCGACATTAAGAGTGGCTGCGGCACGCTGAGCGTCCTCGAAGAACATTTCGTAGAAGTCACCGAGTCTGAAGAAAAGCACGACATCTTCAGGGAGCGAGCGGCGCATAGCGACGTATTGCGCCATCATTGGGGTGAGTTTCTTTTCTTTCTTAGCGGCCATGTGGGGGGATTCTGGTCCAGCATTAGGGAGGGTGTGAAGTCTGAAATGCGGGGAAGTTTATGTGAGTCTGGGTCTTGACAAGGCGGCGTGAGATCAGATGGTAGGGACCTATGATAACATCAATGATTCGACCGTTTTCCGTCGTGGCTGTAACAGCAATGGTATGCTTGGGTTCTGTGCGTGCTGAGGACGACACGAAGATGGCTACTGAGATGAAGGTTGTGAGTAAGCAGCTCAAGGCATTACGCACGATTCCTAAGGATGATTATGCTGCTGGAGCGGAAGCAGTACGCAAGGCGCACGAGGCTCTCTTGGCGGCGATGCAGTACATTCCCGTGATGGTAGAGGAGATGCCTGATGGTGAAGAGAAGGCTAAGGCGATTGCGGATTCACGTCGGGTGATGGGACTTTCTTATGCATCTCTTTGTGCCTTAGAGCTTGCTTACCTTGAGAAGGATCCAGCGAAGATAGAGGCAGCGATGAGCAAGGTGAAAGAGGTCAAGAAAGAGGGACATAAAAAGTATACGGACGACTAAATTTTTGCTAGATTACGCGCTATGAAGAAGTGGGTGAAGCGTTTGGTAATTGGCCTCATAATCATAGCGTGTGTCTTTGCTTTTTCGGCAAAGTTCTTGCTCACCAAGGAATTGTTAGTTGAGCAAGCTGAGGATGCTATCAATAGCCGGGTGCAGATTGGTAGTTTTGAGGTATCGTTATTTTCATTTCCAGCGAAGGTGACGTTGCGTGATGTGATCTTGGCGGAGCGTGACAACTATGCGAATCGCAAGGTGGCCTATGCTGAGAGGGAACCGATAGCGACGGGGGCTTTATCGTGTGATGTGATACGCTTTGATGTGTCGCTGTGGGAGTTATTATCGCGGAAGATTTACGTGGATACTTTTGAAGCGGACGGGTTTCATGCAAAGGTGAGTTTGTATGAGGATGGAACGAACTCCTTGAATGCGTTATTTGCGGATCCGCATGAGCCGGTGCCAGATGCTGTGGCGGAGCCGCCGAGTTTCAATGCGAAGCGCAGTGAAGAGTTTGTGACTCAGTTAGATTCTATAAGGATTACGGATGCTAGCTTTGATTTGTTAATTGAGAAGACGGGTGTTTTGGTATCGGGGCAGGGGTGTCAGGTTTTGATAGATGATATTGAAGTGAATCCCAATTCTTTGGAGGTGGTGAATGAGGCAAAGATTCAGTTAGGCTCACGTGTTGAGATTTATGATTCAGCCTCTAAGACGGTAAAGTTTGGGGTGATTGGTTTAAGTGGGCCGGCGGTGGCGAAGTTATTTGACCCGAGCAATGGTGATTTGGATCCAGATGTGATGATTGATTTAGACTTTTCTGAGGATTCTTATTTGAACACGCGGGTGCCATATGTGGAGAAGGTTTGGGATACGGCGAAGAAGCTTGAGCAATTTGGGGTGAATTTAGGGACATTACCTGACAAGGCGACCTTTGGTCGGAGTCGTAAATTAGCGGGGAGTTACAAGCGTGGACGGGTGGATGTGAGTGAGGACATTTCGATTGTGGTGCATGATTGGGAGGTTGCGATCAACGAGGGTTCTTGGATCGAGTCTGGGAGTGAGCAGCATGCGTTTTTAATTGATGTTGCGGCGAGCAAGAAGTCGAGTGCGTCGGTAGTGAAGCATGTTGGAGATTTGGCGGGGAAGGTGTCTCAGTCACTGGGCGAGGCGTTGAATGCGAATGTACAGAACGAGTGGTTAGTGGATGGGAAGCTGACTTTGCGTTTACGGACGCAGGGGAGTTTTTCGAAGCCGGAGGTCGATATGCTGACCAAGTTGCCCGATGTGGAGGGCCTGATAGAGGACTATGCTAAGAAAAAGGCGACGGACTTTTTGTTCAAGCATTTGGGGCGCGACAAAGATTGAAGGCGCGCTGAGAGGGAGCGTGATTTGAGAGAGCCTGCGGGTGATGGGGTTTTTAATCGCGGGCGTTGAGTGAGGCTTTGGCGTAGGCGAAGACGTCTGTGTAAGGCAGGTGTTTGAGTAAGCCGAAGTGCTGGTGGAAGTGTAGCTTGTAGTGGCGCAGGTAGGGGGAGGCGATTCCGCAGAGGAAACGTGCAAGTTGTTGGTTTGTTTTGAAGTGGTGTCTTGGGTTAGTGGTGAGTTGATGGATCATTTCTTGTTCCTGCGGGCTCGGTTCTGAGGGGGCTGAGTTTGGGAGCCGGCGCGGGACTTTGAGATTGAGGCAGGCACTGCATTTGCCGCAGTTGGGGGCATCTCGTTCACCGAACCAGTGGGCTAGAGCTTTCGGGATACACCCTCTTGTTAGACTGATTTTGGTAAGGTGGTGGAGTTTTTCGAGGTCGTGTTGGTATTGGGCATGGAAAGTTTCGTGGAGGGAATCGACGAGGGTTTCGAGATGGGGTGGTTGTTTTTTGATTGTGTAGTGCCAGAGCCAGCCACTGGGTTTGAAAACGATGGAGGAAGCGAGTTGATCGAGGGCATTCCAGAGGGTTGGTCGGGAGATGCCGAAGTCGTCTTGTGAGCGGTTGGTATCGTAGCGTTCACCGAGGGTGAGGATGTGGTTGATTGCTTTTTGTGTTTTTTTGGGGAAGTGATCGAGTGTGAGTGATTGGCCGGTGGGGATCCAGGCGCGGATGTAGCGCCACGAGGTTCCTTTGAACTGGAGGTAGTGGGTGACTTCGAGTCGAGCTAGAATGATGTCTAGTGTGGAGACGTGAAAGTCATGGAGCAGGCGTGTGTGGTAGGGGGAGAATTCGATGTGTTTGCCTTGTGAGAAAAGTGACTCGAGGAAGCGGGAGAGGGTGTTTTTACGCAGGAGTTTGGTGTGGATGAAATTCTCTAGAGGGATGGTGTCGTCACCGCAGGCGAGTAAAGTGCAGGTGCTGGGTTTGCGGTCACGTCCTGCTCTGCCGGCTTCTTGCATCCAGCCTTCGGGTGATTTTGGGAGGTGGTAGTGGACGACGGATCTGATGTTAGGTTTATCGACACCCATGCCGAAAGCGATGGTGGCGACGACGATCTGAATCTTATCGTGGAGGAAATCGTGTTGGACTTGGCTGCGTGCGGGGTTGCTCATACCCGCATGGTAGGAGCGTGCTTGGTAACCGTTTTGGCTGAGTGTGTGTGCGATTTGCTCGCACTGTTCCTGTCGCATCGCGTAGACGATGGCAGGGAGGGTATCTGGGGAAGCCAGTGTGCTGAGCAAGGCAGCGGTTTTATCCTCGGGTGTGAGTGGGGTGACTTGGAAGGTAAGGTTGGGGCGGGTGTGGCTGCTTGTGAACTGGTGGGCGGTTTTGATTTTGAAATATTTCCTGATTTCGAAGGCTGTCTTTTTTGTCGCGGTAGCTGTGAGGGCGAGCGTGGCGTGGGGTTTGAGCTGGCGAATAATTTTTGGGAGGTAGAGGTAGGAGGGGCGGAAGGTATGGCCCCACTCGGTGATACAGTGGGCTTCATCGATGGCGACGAGTGCGATATCGATGTGTTTGAGGGCAGTGACGAGGGTGGTGGAGGCCAGTGATTCTGGGGAGGTGTAGAGTAATTTAATTTCTCTCTTTTTGAGTTTCTCGATGGTTTCCGCGCGTTGGGTGAGTGACTGGGTGGAATCGTAGCGAGCCGCGGCGATATTTTTTCGCTGCAGTTCAGTGACTTGGTCTTCGATGAGCGATAGCAAGGGGGAGATGACAATGCTGACGCCCTCTAGGAGGAGTGCGGGAAGTTGATAGGTAAGAGATTTCCCTCCTCCTGTGGGAAGAATGGCGAGAGTGGGAGCGCCGCTGAGGGTGCTCTCGATGATTTCGCGTTGGAGGGGGCGAAAGGAGGCATGCCCGAAGTGTGAGAGCAGAGTGGGCTCGAGCAAGTCAGACATTCAGCGGGGGCGATTAGTTACGCACGGGTTCGATACGCTTTTCAAGGAAGCGGATAGAGAGGTGGTATTTGCCATTTTCGCGGGCGACGCCCATGAGAAGGGTACCTTCTTCGGGGTGCCAGAGGTGGGAGTTGAGAATCATGCCTTCTTCGAGCTGAGAGCTTGTGGGCATAGTATTGCCCATGACGGGGTTTCCGTAGAGTTCCGTGATGAGGCTGGAAGCGGACTTGAAGGCTTCTTTCAAGGTTGAGTTGTACTCACCGACAGGGATGGCATCGGAGCGGAGGGTGATTTCCTTGAGTTGGTCGTCTTCGTCCCAATCGAAGTAGAGAGCAAAGCTCAGGCCGTTGAGTTGTTTTTTGATTCTGAAGGTGCCATTGAGTCCGACGCGGCCGAACATGGTTTCAGGCACGGTATTTTCCACACGCTCGCAATTCATGAGCTTCTTTGTGACATCCAACTTCGAGTCGCCGTATTCTAGGTCTTCATAGACACCAGCTTGCAGCGTGAGAAGGGGGCAGCAAAGGAGTAGGGATCGTATTAGTGTGGTCATACACTGGGCAAAATAGAGAGAAATTGGGTGCAGGCAACCGCTGAATGTTGAAAAATGCTGTCATAAAAAAGGCCCTGCACTGGGAGTGCAGGGCCTAAAATGTATATTTTCAGCGTTGTGGTTTTTACTGAGCTGAATTTTCGAGGATGCCAAAGAAGCTATCGGCTTCGAGAGCGGCACCTCCGACGAGGGCACCATCAATATCTTCCTGGCCGAGGAGTTCACCCGCGTTGCCTGGCTTCACGGAGCCACCGTACTGGATGCGAACAGCATCGGCAGTGGCTTGGTCGTAGAGCTCGGCGATGACTGAGCGAACGAATTTTTGGGTGTCTTGAGCTTGTTCCGCAGTCGCTGTGACACCTGTACCGATGGCCCAGACTGGCTCGTAGGCGACGACGACATCTTCGAGAGAGTCGATGTCTTTAAGGCCTTCTGTGATTTGGGTGCGGAGGACTGACTCAAGTTGTCCGCCTTCGCGTTCTTCGAGTGTTTCACCGATGCAGAAGATTGGCTTAAGGCCTTCAGCGAGGATTTTTTTATTCTTCGCATTGATGAGAGCATCGGACTCACCGTAGATTGAGCGGCGCTCTGAGTGGCCAGTGATGATGTACTGGGCGCCGACTTCTTTGAGCATGGCAGTGCTGATTTCACCGGTGAAAGCACCAGACTCTTGTTCGGAGCAATTCTGAGCTGCGACTGCGATGCGGTTATTTCCGGCAAGTTTGGCAGCGAGTGCTGGGATGGTAACGAAAGGCGCGGCGATGACGATGTCTGCGGAGCCAGCGAAAGCATCTACTTTCGGGATGAAGGTATCGAGGAATGCTTCTGCTTCGGCTGGGCCTTTGTTGAGTTTCCAGTTAGCTGCAACGATAAGATTACGTGACATGGTATATAATTGTTAGTTGTTAATGATAAGAGTTAAGCGTCTGTGAGTGCGGCAACGCCTGGGAGGGTTTTGCCCTCGAGGAGTTCGAGTGAGGCACCACCGCCAGTGGAGAGGAAGGAGAAGTCTGCTGGATTGCCAAACTTGTTAGCAGCGGTGACTGAGTCACCACCACCGACGATGCTGAGAGCGTCAGAGGCTGCAACAGCTGCGGTGAGAGCCTTAGTGCCTTTGGCGAAGTTATCCATTTCGAATACGCCCATCGGCCCATTCCAGAGGATGGTTTTGGCGCCGGCGACGACTTGTGAGAATTCTTCGATGGCTACGTCACCGATATCGATACCTTCCCAGTCATCTTCAATGGCACCTCCGTCAGCATAAGGAGCAGTGACTTTAGTTTCGGCGGTAGGGCTGAAGTCTTGGGTGACGCGGGTGTCGGCAGGGAGGTAGAACTTGATACCTTTCGCTTCTGCGTCAGCGAGGATTTCTTTGGCGAGGTCGAGGAAGTCGTCTTCTACGAGTGATTTACCAATTTTGTATCCTTGTGCTTTGCGGAAAGTGTATGCCATAGCGCCGCCGATGATGAAGGTGTCGGCTTTATCCATCATGGACTTGATCACTTGGATTTTATCGGAGACTTTCGCTCCCCCCATGATAGCGACGAATGGTTTTGCAGGGTTTTCGAGTTTCACCTGGAGGAACTCGAGTTCCTTTTCGATGAGGAATCCTGAGACGGAAGTGTTGACGAAGTGTGTGACGCCTTCTGTGGAGGCGTGAGCACGGTGGGCGGTACCGAAGGCATCGTTGACGAAGATTTCAGCATTACCGGCGAGTGCTTTTGAGAATTCTGGGTCGTTAGCAGTTTCGCGGTTATCGAAGCGTGTATTTTCGAGCACCATTGCGTGTCCAGCTTGGAGAGTTGAGCGCAGGGTGGCAGCGTGTTCACCGACAGTGTCGTCAGCGAAAGCGACGGGAGCACCGAGGTGCTCGGAGAGGCGTTTAGCGACTGGGCGCAGTGAGAATTTTTCTTGTGGTTCCCCTTTTGGGCGGCCGAGGTGGGAGCAAAGAACGAGTTTAGCACCGCCATCGAGGAGGTGTTTGATAGACGGGAGGGCGCCAAGGATGCGAGTTTCGTCAGTGATTTGGAGTTCGTCGTTAAGTGGTACGTTGAAGTCTACACGCATGAGCACTTCTTTGCCCTGCACATCGATGTCGCGGATAGTAAGTTTTGGCATGGTTGGAAAGTTGTCGGTTAGTTTTGTGGTGAAGTAAATAAAACAGGGGAGACTGGTTAGAGCCTCCCCTGTTGGAAATGATTCACATCATTACTGATGGATTAGAGACCTTTAGCAAGGAGGTCAAGGCCTTCAGCGGCGCGGTTGGAGTAACCCCACTCGTTGTCGTACCAAGAAGCGAGTTTAACCATTGTGCCGTCGACCATTGTACAACCGGAGTCGTAGATGGAGCTGTGTGGGTCGGATACGATGTCCTGAAGAACGATTGGTTCGTCAGTGTATGCGAGAACACCTTTCATTGGGCCTTCAGCAGCGGCTTTGAATGCTGCGTTTACTTCTTCGAGAGTCACTTCACGAGAGAGTGTACAGACGAAGTCAGTGATAGAACCAGTAGGAGTAGGTACGCGGTAGGAGTTACCGTTGAGCTTACCTGCGAGTTCAGGGATGACTTTACCGATGGCTTTCGCAGCGCCAGTGGATGTTGGGATGATGTTAACTGCAGCTGCGCGTGAGCGGCGGAGGTCACTGTGAGGAAGGTCGAGGATGCGCTGATCGTTCGTGTAGGAGTGGATGGTAGCCATCATGCCTTGTTCGAGACCGAATGCGTCGTGGAGAACCTTCACCATTGGTGCGAGGCAGTTAGTGGTGCAGGAAGCGTTAGAAACGATGTGGTGCTTAGAAGCATCGTAGTCACCGTCGTTGATGCCAATGCACATCATGAGATCTGGATCTGGAGCAGGAGCAGAGATGAGAACTTTCTTAGCACCAGCGTCGATGTGCTTCTGGCCACCTGCTTGGGAAGCGAAGAAGCCTGTGGATTCGAGAACTACGTCTACTGCGAGTTCTTTCCAAGGAAGTTCGGATGGTTCGCGTTGAGCGAGAGCTACGATCTTGTGACCGTTTACGATGAGGTGCTTATCGTCGTAGGAAACTTCTGCGTCGAGCTTGCCCTGGGATGAGTCGTACTTGAGAAGGTGTGCGAGAGTCTTGTTGTCAGTGAGGTCGTTGATAGCGACTACTTTTTCAAGTTCACCTTTCTCGATGAGAGCGCGAAGGACGTTACGTCCGATGCGTCCGAAACCGTTGATTGCGTAATTGGCCATAATTGTATTATGTGATGAATGTCTGAAGTCAGCGGCTCGTTGCGAGATGCTTTTATTTCAGCCGCACTGAGTGCGGGCGGGGATTATGGGGGAGAATTTCTCCACGTCAACACTCTGGTTTGCCATTCCCGTGTGTCTCTTTGGTCACCAGTGTCTTAGCTTGGGGTGATGACGTGAATTGCATTCTTTATGCAGGGGAACGCAAAGTAAAAATGACTAATTCGGGTGGGCAGGCAAAGCGGACGCGTAAGCCAGAGGTTCCGGTGCCACGTGAGACAAAGAGTTGTGAAGCATCGACTTGATAGTCACCATAGATGTAGTTTTTTCCATATTCGACAGTGACTGGGGCGTAGCCGAGGAAGGGGACGCGGCATTGTCCGCCGTGGGTATGTCCTGAGAGTTGGAGGCCGATGTTGCGGACGGCGCGCATGTTGTCGAAATAATCTGGTTCGTGGACGAGGGCGACGAATGGGGCGTTAGAGGGGATATTTTTAAGGGTTTCTGAGGCGTTAGGGGTGCCAAACCAGACGTAATCTGAGCCGGCGAGGTAGAGTGGGGAGCCTTTGATATGAAGTTGGGTATTTTGGTTAATGAGGAGGTTGATGTTAGCGGCTTCGAAGTGTTTGCGGTAGAAGGCGCGGGAGCTACTCCAGCCGTCGTGGTTTCCGAGTACAGCGGTGATGCTGTGAGTGGCTTGGAGTTGTTTGAGGTGTTCTATGAGAGGAGGGAGGACTGAGGGGTCATCCGTGACGTAGTCACCGGTGAGAGCGATGATGTCGACATTTTCCTGATTAACCGTGGCGACGAGTTTTTGCATGAGAGCGTCATCTGTGCCTGGTTTGAAGTGGAGGTCGGTGATTTGAGCGATGGTGAGACCGTCGAGGCTGGGGTCGAGGTTTGGGAGGGTGATTTCTCTGCGAGTAATGCTGAGGCGATTTGGTTCTATCAAGAAGGCGTTAGCGACAGCTGCAGCGGGTGCGGCAACGAGTAGGGCTTTGAGGCTTTGGCGTCGTGAGAGCTTAATCATGGGATGATATAGACAGGATAGTGTGAAGTGATGATGAAGCCAACGTGAATATCTTGTGGTTGGGGTGGAGCTGGAGGGAAAAAGTGTTGAGCTTAAGGAGGGAGTTGTGTTGAAGTGCATGGCATGAGTTCGGAACGATTATCGATCCCCCAGTACGCGATGGCATTGGCACATGTGGCAAGTTTACGCAGTGAGGATCCGTACCGCAAGGTGGGGGCGGCGGCTTTAGATTTTGATAATCGTGTGATTGGGACTGCTTACAATGGTCTGGCTCCGGGTTTTGATGCGCCAGTGGGGTTTTGGGATGATAGAGAAGGCCGGCAGAAATTCATGCTACATGCAGAGGTAAACTTATGTAGTTTATTCAAGCGTGGGGAGGCGAAGGTGATAGCGACAACGACGATGCCCTGCACTGCTTGTATGCAGACATTATGTGCATATGGGGTGAAGGAGATTTACTACCGTGACATCTACAAGAAGTCGGATGCGCCTGAGATTGCGAAAGTATACGGAATAAAGTTAGAGCAGGTGGAAACGTATCCGCTACAGCCGATGGCAATAGATTAGAGATCTCTATTCTTGCATTCCCCCGTGCATGAGGAACTATACGGGCGAAGCGATGGATGCGATTCAAATAGATGGTGTGAAGAAGGGTTACGGCAAGGATGTCGTGGCACTTGAAAATGTGAACCTCCACGTCGGTGCTGGAGAGTTATTCTTTTTGTTAGGTTCAAGTGGTTGTGGGAAAACGACTTTGTTGCGAACCATAGCAGGCTTAGAGGAGCCTGATGAGGGGCGTATTTTATTTGGTGAGAGGGATGTTACTGAGGTGCCGACGCATAAGCGTGAGGCTGCGATGGTGTTTCAGTCATATGCGTTATGGCCGCACATGTCAGTGGGGGATAATGTTGCGTTTGGTTTAGAGGAGCGTGGGGTGCAGGGGGATGAGCTAGTCGATAGGACACTTGAGGCGCTCAAAGGGGTGCATTTGGAGGGGTATGAAGATAGAAGGGTGGATCAATTATCTGGCGGTCAGCAACAGCGTGTTGCGTTGGCACGAGCATTAGTTGTTAGGCCAAAGTGTCTATTGTTAGATGAGCCCTTGTCGAATTTGGATGCGCAATTGCGCTTAGAGATGCGCACGGAGATTCGTCGGATTGTGAAGGAATTTGGTTTAACAGCGGTGTATGTAACGCACGATCAGGAGGAGGCATTATCTGTAGCGGATAAGATTGCGGTGATGCGCGATGGGCACATTGCGCAGGTGGGGACACCTGAGGAGGTTTATCGGACGCCCCGGAGTAAGCACGTGGCTCAATTTATGGGGGAGACAAATTTCTTGGCAGGCAAAGTCGACTGGATTGTTCACGACGACCACCGGGGGTACAGTGTGCGAGTGATTTCTGCTGCTGGTGAGATTTTTCAAGGATATGTGACGGAACCGGGCTGGAAGCCTGATGTGGGGGATTCGGTTGTGGTGAGTGTTCGGCCGGAGGCGTTACGATTTGATGATTCTGGTGACGTGATCAACCAGGTTTTTGGTCAAGTGATTGAGCGTGTGTATCAGGGGGCGACGATTCAATATTTGGTTCAGAGTGACGAGGGGGTCTACATTCAGGTTTCAGAGCTGAACCCGAGGCATTTACGTGAGCCTCAGGAGCGAGTGGCTTTGACGGCGAGGCAGCAGGATGTGGTAATGTTGAAGCCCTAAGGAGACGATGAAGAAGTTCTGGAACAAGCGCATAGGGGTGGTGGCTACGATAGTGATCGTGGCGGTGGCTCCACTGTTGTTGCAGAGGCCTGAGGCAGTGAGTCGCTCTGAAGCAGAGGAGTCATTGGTGGTAATCACTCCGCACAATGAGACGATTCGCAGTGAGTTTGCTCAGGCATTTAGTGCGTATTGGGAGAAGAAGACGGGCAAGAAGGTCTATGTCGACTGGCGGACACCAGGTGGGACGTCGGAGATCCGTATGGTGTTAGACAGTAAATTTGCGCGGGCGGGAGATAGTGAAGGTGTGGGGGTGGATGTCTTTTTTGGGGGGGGCGATTACGTCTTTGAGCAACAGGCGAAGAAGGGGCGCTTCATGCCCTTGGAGGTGTTTAAGCAACACCCTGATTGGTTTAAAGGTGAGGGGGGGATTCCTCAAGTCTACACGGGTGAGAAATACTACAGTGCAGAGAAGTTGTGGGTGGGAGTGTGTTTGTCTCAGTTTGGCATTTGCTACAATGTGGATGTTTTAGAGCGTTTGGGGATTGAGGCGCCGGAGACATGGGATGATTTGGGGGATCCAAGATACTTTGGGACGCTTGCATTAGCGGACCCCTCCAAGAGTGGGTCTGTAGCGCGGGCTTTCGAGATGTTAGTTCAGCAGAAGATTCATCAAGCGATTGCGCAGACGCGGCGTGAACCTGGTGAGACTGAAGCAATGCGACGCCAGCGGGCGATTCGTTATGGTTGGGCGGACGGGTTAAATTTGATTCAGAAGATCTCGGCGAATGCGCGCTATTTCACGGATGCAGCCACTAAGATTCCACACGACGTGGCTCAGGGGGATGCTTCGGCTGGGATGTGCATTGATTTTTATGGGCGTGCGTACAACGAGAAGTTGAAGAAGGCGGATGGGAGTTCGAGGCTACAATGGGTAGCTCCTGAGGGGGGGACTTCTTTGAGTGTGGATCCGGTGGCCATTTTTAGGGGGGCGCCGAATGAGGAATTGGCTCAAGGGTTTGTGGAATTTTTGCTGAGTGATTCTGGTCAATTGTTGTGGAATACGCAGGTTGGAGCTCCGGGCGGGCCTAAGCGACGGGCGTTGCGGCGGATGCCGATACGTCCGGCTGTTTACAGTCCAAAGAATTTGGCGCACTTTACGGACCCGGAGGTTTTACCATTTGAGAAGCCACCATTGTTTATCTATCAGCCTGAGATTACGGGGCCAGTTTTTGGGGCGCTGCGGTATGTGATCAAGAGTATGTGCATCGATGCGCACAAGGAATTACAGGCGGCATGGGCAGCATTGATTGAGAATGACATGCCTGAGCACACGTTGGACCACTTTCACGATGTCTCTTATGTTTCATACATCAAAGCAATGGGTGAGATACGCGCTCAGCTGAAATCTGGAGACAAGTTAGAATCGGCAGAAATAGCCAAGCGCATGACTGGGGTGTTCCGAAGAAACTATAAAGAGACAGCAAGTTTAGCAGAGGAGGAAGGCAAGTGAAGAGAGGTAAGGCATTATTGATCACCTTGTTAGTGACGGCATTTTTTGGCTTATTTTTTATTTGGCCAGTGTGTGATGTGCTGAAGCAAGCGTTTGTGGATGAGGAGGGGGCATTTACGATTCATTTTTTATGGGCGGTATTATCGAACCCGATCTATTTAGAGGGTTTATGGAATGCATTTGCATTGGGGGTAGCGAGTACCTTTGTGACCTTTATTGTGGCATTGCCTTTGGCTTTGATGTCCTACCGTTGGGCATTTCCTGGGAAGAAGTGGTTGTCTTTACTGGTGTTGGCTCCACTGGTGTTGCCGCCTTTTGTTGGGGCGGTAGGGGTGCGTCACATTTTGGGAGTCGAAGGGGCGTTGAATGCGTTTTTGATTGATCTAGGATTGATGGCTGCATCGGCGCCAACTGATTGGTTAGGTGAAGGGAAATTTTGGGGAGTGGTGGTGATGAATGCGCTGCATTTGTATCCGATATTGTATATGAACATTCTGGCGGCGCTGGGAAATTTGGACCCCGCGATGGAGCAAGCGGCCCAGAATTTAGGAGCATCACCGTGGAAGCGATTTAAGAAGATTACATTACCACTCTGCATGCCTGGGATCTTTGCGGGGGCAGCGATTGTCTTTATTTGGTCATTCACGGAATTGGGGGTGCCCTTGGTGTTTGATTATACACGGGTGGCCCCGGTGCAGATATTTGATGGCTTGAAGGATCTCAATGCCAACCCGATTCCGTACGCTTTGGTTGCGATCATGTTGACGATCTCAGTGTGTGTATACGCGTTTTCGAAGGTGATTTTGGGGCGCAATAAGTTGGCGCACGCGAGCAAGCCTAAGGGGAATGCTCAGGAGCGGAAGTTAGGAGGTTTGGCTGGAGCTATGGCTTCATTGACTTTCGTGGCGGTGTTTGTGTTGGCGACGATTCCGCACTTTGGAGTGCTCTTTCTATCGACCTCCAGTGATTGGTACGGGACGATTTTGCCAGAGTCATTAACATTGGCGCATTACGGGGAGGGCTTGGGGCATCCGTTGGTACTGGGGTCCATCAAGAATAGTTTATTGTACGCCTCTGGGGCGACATTTCTGGATGTGATATTAGGGGTGGCTATTGCTTGGGTGGTGGTGCGCAGTAAGATGTGGGGCCGTGGGGTTTTGGATGCTTTAATGATGTTGCCGTTAGCTGTACCTGGATTGGTTTTGGCATTTGGCTACCTCTCGATGAGTGAAAATGGGGGGGCTTTTGCCTTTTTGATTGGGGAGAATGGCAATCCAGCATTTTTGTTGGTGATTGCCTACGCGGTGCGTCGTCTTCCATTTGTGGTGCGGGCAGCAGTTTCTGGTCTGCAGCAGAGCAATGTGCAGCTTGAGGAAGCTGCAATGTCTATGGGGGCGTCGCCGTCTCGCGCATTTTGGCGTGTTGGTTTGCCATTGATTGGCTCGAGTTTGATAGCTGGGGCGATATTGGCATTCGCATTTGCGATGCTAGAGGTGTCTGATAGTCTTATTTTAGCTCAGCAGGCTGAGCATTATCCTGTGACGAAGGCGATTTATGCCTTGTTGAGTACTCTGGGGAATGGTCATGAAATCGCATCAGCATTGGGGGTGTGGGCTATGGTTTTCTTAGGGGTGGCGATTGCGGGAGCCTTTGTTCTTGTTGGAAGAAGAGGAGGGGGCTTGTTTAGGTTTTGATTGTTTGACCTAACGAGGGAGTCCAAATATGATACAAAACAGCTTCGTGAAACTGTGGATCATGCAATCTAACTCTCTCAGAAAACTTATTTTACTCTTCCTGTGTTTGCTAACATCCTGTGTAAATGGGGAGGAGAGAGTTCAGCTTAACTTTCCAGAAGGAGAGACGCTAGTGTCGCTTGAAGTGATGTCGAATAAGGAGTGGCAGTATACGCTTCAAGACCAGAGTAACCGTAAAACGATAATGACAATAGTCAGTGAAGGTTCCGTGCGCAACATTGCTGGTGTTATTTTTGATACGCACAAAACATGGGTGAGTGGAAAAAAGAGGATTAAGTTAAGCTATGCACATTTGGCAGACATAAATAGGTCTGCAATTCAACTTGTTGTTGATGAGAAAGGTCAGGGGAGGACTGTGATTAGTGTCACTTTTGAGGGAAAAGCCAAGCTTCCGATGTGGGTTGAATGTTTGTCCCAAAATTTTGAACCTGAGGCAGCGAGAAGATGATTAAGAATATTGCATATGCGGATTTCTCATTAATGTGGTCTTGATTTCCTCCTGATGTGGGTTATGGGTTCTCGCCGTAATGAAACTTTTTATTTATAGCGCTAGCGCTCTCGCTCTCTTCGCCGGACTGTCCTCATGTGAAAAACATGAATGGAAAGACGATCAAGGCAAAGGAGTGGTGGAACTCTATAAGTCTGACGACGACCACGGTCACGATGCACACGGTGACCACGGGCATGACCACAAGCATGAAGATAAAGCGGGGCACGCCGAGTCTCACTAGTGTGGAATTTTCAGGAGGTTCGATAAATGGATAAGCGTCCTCCTGCATGGCTGCTCCCAAACTTACTGAGCTTAGATGCTCCCTTGGTTGCAGTCATTTGGATGTGGATGCTTGCACGTGCGATGCGCGTGCAATATGTTGAGACTTCCTCCTATATCTTGTTAGCGGCTGCGGTTTGGTGCGTTTATGTATTGGACCGCATTCGTGATGTTCGCCGTGGGGTTCACCCAATCGAGGGGGAGATGCCGTGGCGGCACAAATTTCATTGGAAGGGACGGTTTGTTCTGTCTGGTGCTGTATTGTTGATTGTAGTCTACAGCGGCTATTTTGCCCTCTTTGAAATGCAACGGGTGTTGCTTACCGTGGGGGTAGTAGGATTGGTGTTAGTGGGATGCTACTTTCTTGTTTCTTTGTTTGATCGTTCCGATGTGGCATATGGCAAGAACCTGATGGCGGGCATGACCTTTGCTTTTGGTGTGGCGGCCCCTATAGTGGTGGCCTCTGAGCCTTTGCCATTGGTTTTATCTGATGTTTTCGAGCCATTTCGTGGGGCGAGTGGATTGCTTGTGGTTCAGGCTTTTTTTGAATCATTGATGCGCTTTGTGGGGATGGTGTTGATGACCTTGAAGATGGTTTTGTTGTCAGTTCATGTGCTGTTGTTCGGGCTGCTGTGTGTGATGAATATCAATGCGATCGATTTATGGGAGCGTTCTCGCAGGTCTGATGATCCGGAAGTGAAGCAAGAGAGCGAGTTTGCATTATCGATGGGGTTGTTTGCATTAGTGGTGGGGGCTGTGATGGCAGTGGCTTTTTACGTCGATGATTATAGTGCTCCCTTGTGTTATGCAGTGATGGCTTCCGCTGGACTCTTACATGTCATCAACCGTGAACGTTCGAGGTTTTCCGTGGCGGCGCTGCGTGTGATGGCAGACTTGGCCTTGATTCTTCCAGTGCCTTTAGTCGTGTGGCTGAGTTAGATTATTCAGCGGTCGCACGGGTGTATGCTTGGCTGGAGCGTCTAATCTTTGGTTCGCTTCTCATGCGTGCACGCTTGTGGTGTTTAGGGCTGTTGGAGACGCAGTTAGAAGCTGGGGAGGAGAATAGAGTTTTACTTGTAGGTGAAGGAGACGGCCGCTTCCTCGAGAAGTTGTTGGAGTGCGATAAGTATTTTCGGGTCGATTATCTGGACTTGAGTGAGGGGATGATGCGAGAGGCTCGCGCACGTGTGGGGGAGGATGCACGGGTGCGCTGGCATTGTGGTGATGTGTCTGAGCTGGTAGAGAGTAGAGGGTATGCGGCAGTGGTTCTGCATTTTGTGTTGGATCACTACGAGGGGGGAGAGTTGGCGGGGGTGGTTGCGAAAATCTCTGAGCTAGTAGGAGAAGGTGGAAGTGTGTTTGTGGCTGATTTTGATGAGACAGCGCATTGGAAGGTGCGGTGGGTGGTGCGATGGATGCAGGTGTTCTTTGGTTGGACAGCCAGAGTCGACAAGGTTTTTGTCGCTCGTGCTGATGCCTATTTCCTTCGTAATGGACTTACTTTGTATGAGGAAAGCTCATTTTGGCGAGGTGGGGTCTACATGCAGCAATGGAAGATGTAGTAACTCGCTATTGCATTGCTGGAAAATTGTGATGTTCTTGTCTGCCTATTACGAACGCGACGATGACTCTGACAAGCCAGAACCCCACTTATGTAGTTGGTCACCTCAATCCGGATACGGATGCGATTTGTGCAGCCATTGGTCAGGCTGAATATTTGCGACGTGCTGAGAGCGTCGATGCTGTGCCTATCCGTTGTGGAGATGTGCCATCACGTGTAGCATGGGTGCTGGAGCAGGCTGGCGTGCCTACTCCTGATCTTGTGACCGACGTGCGTACTACCGCGAAGCTCATTTGTGATCAGCAATTTGTTTCTGTTTCTGAGGGGGATACGTTCTACTCGGTGTATCGGGCGATGCAGAAGTGTGAGGTGAAGTCGATTCCAGTCGTGAATGACTTAGGTGAGATTAAGGGCATTTTGAAGTTCACCGACTTAATGCAGCTTTTGATGCCGGTAGAGATTGATGCGACGAATAGTGTGAAGAGCGTGCAAGCATCGCTCAAAAATATTAAATCAACCTTGTTTGGGCACTCTGTGGGGGGAGATCTGACTGATGAAGAAGAAGATCTCATCATGTTTGTGGGGGCCTCAAGTAAGGATAGTACTATTTCAAGTATCGATTCTACGCTGAAAGAAGGATTAAGCCACAAGCAGATTGTGATCTGTGGTGACCGCGAGGACATTCAAAAGGCTGCGGTAGCGATTGGTGTGCGCTTGGTGATTGTGACTGGAGGTTTTGCTGTGAGCGAGCACGTCAGTGAGATGGCTAAAGAGAATGGTGTTGCCATTATTACTTGTCGCTTTGACACAGCAACGACAGTTCAGCTAGTACGTTGTTCGCGTGCCGTGAAGAGTGCGCTTGGGCATGACTTTCTCTGTGTGGATGCCGATGAGGCGGTTTCTGATATAAAGAAGCGTCTCTCAGCGGCGCGACAAGATTTGTTTCCGGTAGTGGTCTCTGGTACGAGGAAGCTTGTTGGGGTGTTCCGCAAGTCAGCCTTGGTTGATCCCGCTCGGACACGTCTGGTTCTTGTTGACCACAACGAATACTCTCAAGCAGTTCGTGGGGTAGAGGAAGCGAATGTAACGGAGGTGATTGACCACCACAGGTTAGGTGGGGACATCATGTCGCGTGAGCCAATTCGTTTCTTGAATGAGCCTGTGGGCTCATCTTCGACCTTGGTGGCGAGAAAGTTTCGCTATATGCAAGTTCCACTCTCTCGGGGAGTGGCGATGTGCCTTTGTGCAGGATTAATTTCTGACACCTTGAATCTGACATCACCGACGACGACGGAGTTGGATAGGGATATGTTGCA
This sequence comes from Rubritalea tangerina, assembly GCF_042683245.1. Classification (NCBI taxonomy): domain Bacteria; kingdom Pseudomonadati; phylum Verrucomicrobiota; class Verrucomicrobiia; order Verrucomicrobiales; family Rubritaleaceae; genus Rubritalea; species Rubritalea tangerina. The sequence goes on along the minus strand of NZ_JBHUJB010000046.1, from coordinate 2,350 downwards.
ATGGCTCTGTGATATAGCTGGTGTTGATGCTGAGCAATTCACGCACGACTTTTTTGCTTCTGGTTCCTTGTTGCGCAAGGGGTCAGTGGATGAACTGATTGGTACAGACCGCAAAGAGTTTAAGGAGTCAGGCAAGTTCATAAGCATTTCGCAAGTTGAAGAGATGGATCTTGAGCGCTTTCCTGAGAGGGCTGAGGATATGATCAGCGGCTTGGAGAATCTCATTTCCAACAAAGGGTACGATGTCGCATTGTTGGCAGTGACAGACATTACCAAGCATCATAGTAAGATAGTTGCAGTAGGTGATACTCGTATCATTGAAGCGCTTCCATTTGATCGCTGTAGTGACAATGTCCTAGATGCTGAGGGGGTGGTTAGCCGTAAGAAACAGATTTTCCCAGCAGTCAGCACTGCCATTGTTGATGCAGCAGCAACTTCACTTGAAACTATATGAAGCCAGTAGTTATTAAGATTGGTACAGGGGTGCTCACACGTGAAAGTGATGGACTACTCGACCGTGCAGCTCTTACAAAGTTGGTCACGGCCGTTGCTGATCTTGTGCATTCTGGCCAGCCTTGCGTCTTGGTTTCTAGTGGTGCCGTGGGAGCGGGGGTTTCCCAGTTAGGGCTGCATGAATACCCATCGGATGTGCCCACACGCCAGGCGTGTGCGGCAGTGGGGCAGACGCGTTTGATGCACGCTTATGAAAACTTGTTCTCAAACTTTGATTTGAGTGTGGCGCAATTATTACTCACGGCGGATGACTTTCGTGACTCTGCGCGCTTGAGGCGGATGGAGGATACCCTAAGTCGACTCTCACAATGTGCTAAGATCGTGCCGATCATCAACGAGAACGACTCGGTAGCTGTGGAGGAATTGAGCATGGGAGATAACGATATGCTATCTGCACGTGTGGCAGGCGTGATTGGAGCTTCTCAGTTAATTTTGCTTTCAAATATTGATGGTTTACTTGCACCAGAATCTACTGAAGTGATTCCCTTGGTAGAAAAGGTGGAAGATGTACTCGGTTTTATTAGAGCAGACAAAGGTAAGTTTTCCATTGGGGGGATGGCCTCCAAGCTTAAGGCTGTGCAGGTGGCGCTCGATGGGGGAATCGAAACTGTGATAGCCCACGGTAAAAGCCCAGAACGTCTCGAAGCGATTACTCGGGGAGAGGGGTTGTGCACTCGCTTTCTAGTTCCTCAGTAGCTTTTGCTTTTTTGGACTTCTTCTCTAGTTGTCTTCTTTCGCGTGCAAGGTTGGCGCTGAATTCCGCGCTATACAGGACGGCTTGCATGGCAAAGTAGATCCAAAGTAAAATCAGGACGAGGGTGAGCGCCCCACCGAACATGTTGGTGATGTTCGCGTGTCTAAGAAAGATCATTAGGCCGTATTTCAGGCCAATGATTAGCAAGGAGCAGACGACTGCACCGTAGATGGCTTCTTTAAGTTTTGGGGGGCGCTTGGGGAGCCAGCGCATGATGACTGTGGCCAGAAAGGTGACTGAAATGAAGGTCGCGAGAGGGGACAGATAGCTGATGAGCTTCGCTAAGATAATGGAGTCATCATCTTCTAACTGATTGTGAATGGCATTGATGATGCTCTCGCTAATTACTGAGCTAGCAATCACAAAGCCTAGGGCAATAATGATGATGAAGGATATGACTCGGCCCAGCAGAATGGAGAGAGCCGCATGCGATTTCTTCTTATATTTCGGATTCCCAAATATATTGCTTAGGGCTCTGCGCAATTCGTTGATGACTTTGGTTGCTGAGAACGCAAGCACGAGGGCTCCGACTAGTGGGGAGTATTTATTGTCGACCCACTGGAGGTCTCGATTGAGTGTCTGTGTAAGATAATCACCTGCGCTGAAGCCGGTGACTTGGTTGGTTTGTTCAAGGAGGCTGCTGGTGGCAGTGTCCTTACCCACCAGCATCGAGGCTACGAAGAGACCAATGAGTAAAATGGGGATAAAGGAAAAGAGGGAATAGAAGGCTAATGCCGCAGCCTCATTTGCGTGGTTGCTCTTCCACCATTTATAACCAGCATGGGTGAAATGCCCAAGCCATTCCTTAAAAATGGATTTTAAGTCGACCATGAGGGTATCCTAACAGAGTGAATTCAAGCGGCAAAACTAATTCTGCGAGCAAAGAAGCTAGAATGGATCTGGGTGGGTGAGGAAAAAATGGTGGTTCCGAAAAATGGGGAATTGTTGATGTATGTAGGACTTGTAGAAACGGGGTATAAAAAAGTGACAAAAAAGTGTCGAAAGGTCTTGCATGGGGTCGGGAAATATGTAGATTGCGCCCCGCCTCACCCGCCAAGGGGAGCGCAGGAGAGACTCACCAAG
>NZ_JBHUJB010000045.1:0-13745 GCF_042683245.1 Rubritalea tangerina | reverse complement strand
AAAACCTTTAGAGAAATCCCGCATAGAGGGGCTACACGAAAAACCGCTTAAGTCCGTGCCATTCCTGTCAGACAATGTGTTAGGGGTGGTTTGTAAGTTGTTTATATTTAGTTTGTTTTGGGTTGTTGGGGTTTTGTATGTGATGAGGTGTTAAATCATTACATTTATTTTTTTAGGTTGATTTGTTGAGGGGCGATGTGGTCTATCGTGCGTCAAAGTTTTTAGTTTTTATGAAGTGTCACTCTCATCAGCTATTGCGTAGTCTATCGGGTATAGGTCTCGCCGCGTCAGCCATACAAGCAGCCGAAACCGGAAAGCTCAGTTATGAGGTCTGGAATAATGTCGAAGGATCAAAGGTAGAAGATCTCGTGGTGCTAGATGCATTTCACGGAGGGGCAGATGAGAAATTACTCATCGCAGGAAGTGAGGCTCCAAGTAATCGAGGAGATGCATTTGGCGCTAGGATGAGGGGGTATATCATTGCTCCAGTAACAGGAGATTACACTTTTTGGGAATCAGGAGATGACCAAGCTGAATTATGGTTATCTGAAGACGATAAGAAGGCTAATATCAAAAAGGTTGCTTACCACAATGGCTGGACAGGTAAGCAATCATGGGACGAGAAAGCGACACAGAAGTCTGAACCTGTGAGGCTGATAGCTGGGCAGAAGTATTACATTGAATTACGTCACAAGGAGAGCGGGGGAGCTGATCATCTAGCATTGGCATGGGCGTATAATGAAGTTTCCGATAGCATCAATTTGACTCAGCTAGAGGGAGCTGTCGCCAGCCAAATCAATACAGAGGATCAAGGAGTTGCTTCTGCTGCGATTGATGGAAATACGGGTGGTGATGATGCCAATGGGGATGTGGTGGCACACACCCTGAATACTGAAAATGCATGGTGGCAAGTTGATCTAGCAGCGACTCATTCAGTGGATCGTATTGTCGTATGGAACCGCAAAACTTGGCAGAAACGCTTATCAAATTTTCGCGTTAGCCTTCTGGATGTGTCCGGTAAGGTGGTAATGAGCCGTGATTTCCATACTGATGGAGAGAGCTATGTGGGAGAGAAGTTAGATTGGTGCCTCTGTGGGGCTGTCAATGCGAAGGCTGTGAGAATTGAGCGCCTAGGGAAGAGTGTCGCGGGTTCACGCAGACAAGTTCTAGCTTTGGCAGAGGTTGAAGTATTCGGTACAGAGGCTGCTCAACCAGAGATAAATCTTACCCAGAATGAAGGTGTCGTAGCGACTCAATCATCAGACAAGAAGGCAGAATGGGGAGCGGGTGGAGCCATTGATGGTAATACGAGTGGGGTGGATAGTGCTGGTGATGGACTTGCACAAACCAACAATATTGCGGGCTCATGGTGGCAAGTCGACTTGGGTAAGCAAAGCACACTCAATCGTATTGTTCTATGGAACCGTCATGTTTGGAGAAACCGCTTAGCGCAATTTAGAATTAGTCTGATAGATAAGAATGGAGTGGTTGTAGGCTCTGAAGACTTCCATACTGATGGTACGCATGTAGGAGAGAGCATGTCTTGGGAGTTAGACGTCCCAGTTGCAGCGCAAGTGGTGAGGGTTGAAAAGATTGGGGCAAGTCCGTCCTCCTCTGGACAGCATGTGATTTCTTTAGCTGAGGTAGAAGTTTTTGGGTATGAGGATCGTTTGGAGCTCTCTGAACGACAACTTATCCCTACTGCGCAATTGGAGGCATATACTCCAGAGCCAGATGACCTGGACGATGATGATTTGAATGATGCCTGGGAACTCACCTATGGTTTTGATACGGCAACGTGGCAATCAGGTGACTTCGCTTATTCTGCTGATCCCGACCGAGATTATATTAGCAATGGTGAGGAGGCAAAGCTCGGCTTAAACCCATTTCAGGCCGACAGCTTAGTAGGTTATTTGACACGAGAACGTCGTTGGGATGTGCCTCATTATTCGTTGCGTGAAGCTGAAGCGCAGTCAGACAAAGTTTACGAGCCTGCAGAGGAGGTTGTCTTTGTTGAGGAATCAAACACCGGTCAGTATGCTCAGAATAGTCTTTCTCAGAAGCTTAGAGGATACATCACTGCCCCAGAAACTGGCAGCTACCGCTTCTGGGTGAGTTCAACCAATGCTTCCCAGCTCTATCTCTCTACGAACGAGCAAAAGTACCACAAACAGCTTCTTGCTGAAATGGGCCCTGAAGTCGGCACAGGCCACGGCATTGGTTTCAACGCTAACAATAAGTGGGATCAGTTTGTCACCCAGATGTCAGAAGAACTGTATCTTGTGGCAGGTCAGAAATATTACCTTGAGCTCAAGCATCAACATGGGCATGGCCCCTACTCACATGCCAGCATAGCGTGGGCTCGACCTGGGCAGGAGCGTGAAGAAATTCCATCTGAATTCCTCTCTACTTACCATCATATTGAAGAAGACAATGACGACGACAGCCTTCCGGACGCATGGGAAAGCGCCCACGGTCTCGATGCCTTGGACAACGGTCTGCTTGACCGTTTTGGGCAAGGTGAGAACGGTGACTTTGACGGTGATGGTCTCAATAACCGTGCTGAATATTTAGCAGGTACTGATCCGAATAATGCCGACACTGATGGAGACGGGATCTCTGACGGTGATGAGGTGTATGTGTATGGCACTAATCCCCTTGTAGCAGACGCTTCAGATGAGCAGGTGGTTGCCACAGTAGATGTTGAGACCTTCCACGGGGCTGATTACGAATGGAGCTTTGTGGATGGTGGTTTACTTTCAAATACTTTTAGAGGAGCAATTTCGTGGGACTTCACCGTGCCCCAAAGCGGTGCCTGTGTGTTACAAGTGGAAACTCGTCTGCGAGGCACTGTGTACGCCAATGAAAAGGTGTATGTGAATGCCTTCATCGACGGGGAGTTTGTTGGTCGTTATGCGCTCCAATACGGAGCGAGCCATCATGCTATTATGCGTGTGCTAAGCCCTCACCTCTCAGCAGGTCAGCACACGCTCACACTTGACATCGATAACTTATTTGGACGGCGTATTGTCCAGATAGATAGCATTACAGTGCGTGAACCCTCTGGAATTGATCAGGATGGTGATGGGATTGCTGATTGGGTAGAAGCTCAACTTGCAGAGGCAGACTTCATGAAGCCTGCTGCTACGGTCTCTAGAACTTCTCCTTTTTTTATCGAGGGAGGAGCCCGGATGCTGGATCAGCTAAGTGTGAATGGACAAAGTGCAGAGCGCGGCGTCGATGCGAACCACTGGTATAGTAATTTGCCTCTCAACTCAGGGGAAGACACTGGCTACACAGTCTCTTTTGCCAATGGCCAGGAAGTGAGTGGTGAGGTATTTTGGTGGGCTACAAACATTCTGGATAATGAGAGTTTGAGTATTCGTCAAGGTGACACCCTGCGTCTAGGAGCATGGGTTGGAAATGGTCCGGGGGCTAACACGGAACACCCGAATAAACGCCAGAGTGTAGGCAATGGTGTGGTAGCGACGATCTCAATTGAAGGGCAGAATCATATTCTTCATAACAGTAAGGATGTGCTTTTGTACGAGTTTAATACTCCTGGAATCTATCAGGTTGGGGTTGTGCATGTGTCGGGGCAAACTGGAACACTGACTGTAGAAGTCGTGGGTGCCGAGCTTCCTGAAGCAACGACTCTTGTGCAAAATGATGTGAGTTATCTCACACTTGAAGATGCCGATGTGGATCGCGACCTCTTTTTTGAGACTGGCAAAGGGCTTCACTTGAGTGCATTTGAGAGTGTCGATGAAGATACTTACAAGTTGCGACTCGACCCCGCTGAGGGGGGGCATTTCGGTCTCGCTGCTCGCTTATGGGAAGATGGTCCGATCCTCGATGTGGCTCCTATCACAGCGGTTACTCTGAGTGATGCTTTACAGAATGGCTTGAGCAATGGGGTGAGTTCAGAGGATTTCCCTGGCTACTATGTTCTTACCACACCGATGGTGGTGCAAGACCTACCAGAAGGGGGCAAGGTTGTGGTGACTATTTTCCGCTCTGGTGTGAGCTTCCTTGATGGGTCTTCCCAGAAGACCTTCACCGCCGCAGATGTCAGAGATGAAATCATCTACCTTCAGTTCCTTGTGCCCAATGGACAGAATGGAGGTTACTGCCATTACATCGATGTTTACGATGAGAATGGAGACAAGATTGGTCGTCGATAAGTTCTAATTGAGTGATTCTGTTATGTCTACGAGAGCCTTACTTATAGGTTTGCTAGCGATGCTGGTCTTAGTTGGTGGATTCATCGGCTGGACGGTACATTCGTCCGAGGATGTCAGCTCAAAAGCACCTTTGGCAGAGAAGCCGAGACCGAGCGCACGCGCTTCAGTGAGCCGTCCACCAAAGTTGGTTGTTTCAGATCGATTGAAGGCTCTCGCTGATGATGGCAAGCGGGACCATTTGCGACTCGAGATTGCGCGCAGTATCGACACCGATTTGAACGAGGCTGAAATCGATTATCTCTTTGGCATCTTAAAAAGAGATCCAGCTCATCACGCACGTGAGGATTGGTGGGTGGTGATGAATGAAATCATGGAGCAGATGCGAAAGAAGAACGTGGCTCCCGCTCGCTATTCGCAGGAATTGCTCTCCTTGATGAATGATCCAGGCCAGCCAGAGGTCGTGCGCGATTACTGCGCTCAGCATTTGGCGCTCTGGGTCACGCCTCAAAATGGGGGAGGGCATGGGGTGGCTCAGGAGGAATGTCGTCAAGTGCTCGACGCGCTCGCAGCGTTGATTGTGGACCCCTCACTAGCGCATAGCTCGATTCCAGGCACAGCCATGATGGCGCTGACGGCTGCGGACAAGACAATCGCTGCCGAACTCATCGACCCTGCATGGCAAAAGGTCGATCCAGTCATGAGCTCTATGCTGGAAGGAAAGACGCCAGCGCCTCTGGCTTTAAAAACCACCATTATCCAGTCTCTAGCTCTCCAAGGTAGTGCCAAGCACCTGCCTCTCATCCAACAGATGGCTCGCGATCATGCGATAGACCCGTCTTTACGACTTTCATCCATAGCAGCTCTCGGGGTTTACGCAGCCCCAGAAGATAGAGCGTACCTCACCGAGCTTGCTGAGAGCTCTACAAAATTTCGTTATGCAGCTCAGGCTGCTCTTAAAAAAATTAATCAATAGTCTAAATGAAGTTATTTCTTAATTCTACGCACCTTGTTCGCCCATCAGCTGTGATGGCTTTGGGGATCTCCTTGTTTGCAGTAAGTAGTCAGCAGTTGGGCGCTGTGAACCCCAAGTATGATCCTACTGAAGAAGTTTGTCCTGAGTGTGAAGAGGATGGAGACAGCACGTCTTCTCCGACTAAACTCAATACAGGAAGCCTCCATTGGAAGCTCAAGGTCGGGATGTCGAACCTCAGGAAAGATGGTAGCTTTCATGATATGGCGAGGTTTGAAGTGGCAGCGGGTAGCCGTGGCTCGGGTGACAAGTCATTTTCGGCCATGTATCGAGAGCGCTTTAACGACAATGCGATTGGTCGTACACCCGTCTATTTAGAGATTGATGCATACAACTTACAAAATGATCTTTCAGACCCGAAGCATCTTGAGCCTCATGGCACAGGCGATGCAGAAGTGATCGAAAAGGACGGTTTTGTTAACCAGATTGTTAGCGACAACGCATTCACCCATGTCGAAAAGCTTAGCAATGGCTTTAGGGTGATGGTTTGGAATAAATCTGACATTACTTTGGTGAAATCTGGAGCTCTTTATGTGGCTCCTGATCCAGCGGAGGTAGTGCCAGTGCAGGATATTACCTTTACTAAACCAGAGATTACTTCTGGCACCCGGGTGCTCACCATCGTGACGAAGGAGAACTTTGGCACGAACGGGCAACTCGTACGTACTGACGTGGTCACGGAGGATCCAGCCAGTGACACTCTCACCAAGAAAACCTATGACGGAGAGGGTTCTGGTGGCACGCTTCTGCGTAAAGAGCATCTCATTTATACGAACCGCGGTGCAAAAGCGTGGGATTATACTGTAGAGCGCACGGTAGAAGAAGCCTCCCTGAATGCGGACGGCACCCATGGAGGCCTCATCACGGTAAGCCATAAGAAAGAAACATACCGAGACTTCACACCACCTAATACGCACACGGTATTTGGTGTACCTGGCACAAGTGGGGATAAAAATGGCGGTAAAGTAGGTTATAAGCGCCTTGTGGAGGAAGTGATCGATCCCGATGGCTCAGCCTTAACCACCACGACAACGTATTATGAAGGCACGGGGAATGATTATCTTGATCGACGGGTGAAGTCAATCGTGCGCCCAGATGGATCATGGGAGTACTACGAATATAATGATTCTAATGGCTCGCCCTCATCGACTACCAAGAAATACAGCTCATGGTTGAACGTCCCGATTACTAGCTACCAGAATGCAAAACTTGAGGAGACTCTGGTTGCTAAGAACGAAGTGGTAGTGACGACGAGTGTTGCTGGAGTGCAGGTCTCCAAGAAGAAGACGCAAAGAATTTTCAATAGCAACGGTGAGAGTGAAGTCACTCAGAGCCGTTGGACAGGCAGTGAATGGGCTGAGCAAGTTTCTTGCTATTATCCAGATGGTGCAGCCGAGTTATTAGCTGGCCGCCGTAAGTGGGTGCAGCATGAGGATGGCACCTTCACGCATTACGAGTATGCCACAACGAATGGCAACTTAGTCATTTCAGAGATAAAGGGTGCAGGTAGCTCTGCTGGAATCACTTCAGGAACAAAGGTAACGACCACTTACACCGAATCCTACCAAGCGATTGCCGAAGAAGTGCGCGATGTTGCCAGCAACCTTGTGCTATCGACTAAAGAAGCGGTCTTGAGCTATGGGATGGACGCGATTGGTCGCCCGATCAAGTGGGTCTACAATAACAACATTAATGATTTTAGTATCTCCCAGTATGGTTGCTGTGGGCTTGAGTTGACGCGTGATAGGTCTGGAGCGACTCGCAGTTACCAGCGAGACACGCTTAAGCGAGTCTTTAGGATTACAGACAAGCGATCTAGCACTGGGGAAGCGGTTCACACCACCACAAGCATTTCAGGAAATGCGAGCAATGATCTCATCACTCTTGTTCAGCGTTCTTCCGTAGATGGGACCCAATTGGTGTCTGAAACCACACAATCACTAGACCGATTGAGCTACACCATGAAGAGCCCCGATGCCGATGGCGATGGCAATCCTGAGGTGACCACGCGTGTCATTGCGCATCAGGCGGGCACAGGCTCAAAAACCACGGTGACAGCCCCAGACGGGGGAGTGAGTATCACTGATACTTATTTAGATAACCGCACTCAGAAAGTAAGCGGCTCAGCTGTTACAGGAAGCCCTCTGGTCTTCCATTCCTACTCCTACGGTACCCATACTCTCAATGGTGGAGGACTCTACACGAGTAATAATCCGGCGAATGGTGGGGGCACAAAGACCTATCGAGATCAGCTTGGGCGCACGATCCGAACTGAATACACGGGTGGGGCTTATGCATCGACTGCTTACTATCCACAAACCGCAGCGGCAGGCTCCAAAGGCAAAGTACACACGGTACGCGATGCAGATGAAACTGCTCTAGCTGGTTCAGGCTCCTTGGTTTCGTACGGGTATAACGCCCGAGGTGAACGCACTAGCTCCACAACACAGTTGAGTAATAGCCAGCAGATGGTCACGACCACCGAGCATGATGATGTCAACGATCCTGATCTAGGGGTTGCGCATCGCTATCGTACTTGGGTCAATGGCGTCCTGACTAACACCACACTGCAGTCAGCGGATGGATACAAGAGCAAGAGCACCACGCTTGCTGGCACGAGCACCTCAGAGAGGTCTGTCCCTGTGGATGGTGCTTGGACTGTCACGAGTACAGCAGCCAATGGAGCATTCAGCATCCAGACCTACACCGATGGTCTCATGGTGAAGTCAGCAACTTACGCCGCAGGCGCAACCAATCTGAACACTGAACACTTAACTCTGAATACTGCGTCTCATGACGCCTTTGGGCGCGTGCTCACCGCGACGGATGCTCGTACAGGGACGGTGACTTACAACGGCTATAACGAAAATGGCTCAGTACAGAGCATGACTGATGCTGGTAATCGTACTACCGCGTATACGTATGACGTGATGGGCAGGACAACGAAAGTGGATGCTCCTGATACCACCACCGTGGAAAATGGATCCAACGTCACGTTGGCTAATATTACACAGACAAGTTACTACCTCACTGGACAGGTAGCAGCTACCTGGGGGGATCAAACTTATAGTCGACTCAATCTATACGATAATCAAAACCGTCTTGTTGAGCTGCGTACATACCAAGATCTCGCTCACGGTACTGAGCCGACGGTGGCAACAACAGGGTACGCCTCGACGAAATGGAACTACAACGCCCAACGGGGCTGGCTCGATAATAAGCGCTACGATGACAACAAAGGCACCGACTACACTTACACCAATGCCGGGCGTCTCAAGACGCGTGAGTGGTCACGCACTTTGTCCGACGGCACTACTAAGGTGACAACTACCTACGGCTATGACCAAGGGCAGATGGTTTCGACGAGCTATAATGATGGCGTCACTCAGGACGTAGTCTACGCATACGACAACTTTGGTCGACCGACGACTGTGACACAAGGCTCCGGTGCGACATCCAACCAGCATGCTTATGTGTATGAGCCCGTAACACTCGTGCTCGATAAGGAAGTGATCTCTTATGGCAATGGGCTCTCCAGGACCTTGGATCGCTCACAGGATAGTCTGCTGCGGCCCACTGGCTTTCAGTTAATGAATGGAACGACTGAGGAGCACGCTACGAGCTACGGTTATGATGCAGCCGGGCGTCTGGCAGGTGTGCACGCAGGCGCAACTTACCCGGCAGCCCCTGCGGCAGCTGACTTCACCTACGGCTATCTGGAAAACAGTGGCAGCTTAGTGGAAAGTGTGACAGGTCCGGCGCACACGGTGACGAACAGCTATGAGGCGACACGCAATGTGCTCGATGTGAAGAGCAATGCCACGAATGGCGCAATACCAAGCGTGATTAGTGCCTTCGATTACACCGTCAGCGCTCTCGGTCAGCGTGAGGATGTGGCCCGTTCTGGCAGTGCCTTCAGCTCCGCACACACGGAAAGCTGGAACTACAATGCCAAAGGTGAGGTTGTTACCGCTGATCACTCAACGAACAACGCCTTTGACCGTGCATACCAGTTCGACGGCATCGGCAATCGCAAGAAGTCAGCCGACAGCTTGACGCTGCCAGCAACTGACAACTACACAGCGAATGCTCTCAACCAGCTTGAAGCAGCCAATGGTGCAACAAGAGTTCACGACGAAGACGGCAACCTCACAGACGATGGTGAAAAACTGTATGTTTGGGATGCGGAGAACCGCTTGATTGAGATCAAGAATAAGTCCGATAACTCAACAGTGGCGACTTATGCTTATGACTACCATTCACGTCGAATCACAAAGACAGTTGGTTCTGCTGTCACAAACTTCATATATGATCGTTGGAACCCAATCGCAGTATTTACTGGCACAACTCTAGGCACGTCCTACACTTGGGGGACGGATCTTTCGGGTAGAATGCAAGATGCTGGTGGTGTAGGAGGTTTGTTAGCTGTCAATGACGGTTCAGCTACTTACTACCCAACCTACGATGGCAACGGGAATGTGTCTGAATATGTAGATGCAACAGGAGCCTCAGTAGCTCACTACGAATATGATGCATTCGGGCAGGTTACAGCTTCTGGAACGATGAAAGATGACTTCACTCACCAGTTCTCAACGAAGCAGTTAGATAGTGAAAGTGGGTTGCATTATTACGGTTACAGGTTCTATGATTCAGTAAACGGACGTTGGCTTGGGCGAGATGCTATCCAAGAAGAGGGGGGGTATAATCTGTATGCATTTGTTGATAACGACGTGTTCAATGAATATGACATCATTGGTCTTTGTACACCGGGTCACAAACGCCTAGATAGTGCTGTTATTGATGTGATCAGTAAAGAAGAGCAGGACTCTATAGATGATTTACTAAAGAAAATTGGAAAGCGTTTTGCTCGTATAGGTAGCTCTTTGGCATATATTTATACGGCAGATATCGAAATAGAATGGTCCAAGTGTGTTTGTAAAAAATTTCTATTTTGGAGTTGGTATGGATGGGAATCTCAAGAAGATTATGATGAAAGTATGCCGTCACTTCATGCGACCAAAGCTAAGGCTCGGAAAGCCGCTGAAAACTATTTGGAAAATGTAATTAAACCTAAATTTGATGTTATAGATGAAGAGTAATGTATTAGGATGCTTGGTAGCTTTGCTATCTATGCAATTGACAATGGCTGAAGAAGGTAAACATGATGTTATAGCAGCAGAACTCGATAGGGTTTATTCAAAGTCCACAATCATTCAGCAAAACCTACATCGAGGGTCTCCTTTTCGAACTGAAAGAAGAAAAAGGGAGTTTACGCAGCTTTTGTTTGGGATGTACTTGTGCATTGGTAGCGAGACTTTTAGTAGCTTGATTGGGAAAATGAGCCTTTCTCGTCTAGAATATGAAGGAGTAGAAGACCCATTAGGGTGGGAGGATTATTTAAAAGCCAAAGGCAGTATTTCTGTAAAAGGTTCGTATATGTATATTTCTGTTCCCTCAAGCGGCATCTTAAATTCTCAAATTATTAATTCTGAGTTAGTGAAAATAGTTGATAATAAAAGCTATTATAACGAGCTTCGGAAATTTAAAGCTCTAATGATAGAGGCAAGTAAGCCAACCAACTAGGGGGGTGAAAAAAAACTAGATGCTAGACAACTCTCAACCTTCCCTCCCCCCCAAAAAAAAACTAACTAAGGCTTACCCATCATCTAAGTGATCATCAACTATCGGAAATAGGATCACTACCTTTTCAACCCACCATTAAATTGGTGGGTTTTTTATTGGGTTGGGTAACTGTACGGTGTCTGTAAATGGCTCCAGAATGGCTGACAATTGATTGGTGGTTTAATTGTTAGTCCGATGTCGGTTTTAGTGGTGTGACGTTATGTGGTGGATTCTTGAGCGATTTGTAATTCCTAAAAAAAGCACCGTACCCAGTAGATGGATACGGTGCCTGTTACAAGATAGTCTACTTGATTATGGGGGATGACTATCCAGAAATATGATTGTTAATTAAGTCTAAAACTTCTTTGAAGGATCTAGGTTTCTTATTTTTGTTGCTTGGATCTTCCAAAAACGATTTTGGATACACTTCGTGATTGATTAACCCAGTATATGCCCTGCTACTAACTGACGTAATGCCGTCCATTTTGGTTAACTCAACACGCACAGTGAGTTGGTCGGATGCTGTGTGATCTACGTAAAAATCAATGATATCCGAGATTTTTTGGTCTAGTTCTTCTCTAAATTGTTTCTTCATAAAATTGAAAATCCTCCAAGTAAAGTTGCTGTGTAGATACCTAACTGGAACACACCGATCCCCAAGATCATGAGAACTAGCAGTAGAATGAGATCACTTTTATCCATCTGCGTTACCTTCCTTGATTGTTGATAAATGGGCTTCGATCAGTTCAGAAACTACTGCTATATAGGGTTCTGCATCTTTGTCTGGATGGTACTCATGCCAAGTTTGGAAATCTTCTAAAACAGGGTTAAATACGTCTTCCATATTTTTGATCCAATTGAAGCACTCGACATGGGAATTATCAAAAGGGTCAATATACTTGGGTAATTTTACCGTTGGTGTCGCGAGTGGTTCAAATTGTTCAGCTATGATTTTGCTGAGCTGTACCATAATCCCTCTAGCTGCCTGTTCAGTAGAAATGGAGTCCTCGAAACCACAGTCACTACGTACAAATTTTGAGATGACTTTATTGAGTTTGGTAATGATCTTTTCAGCAACATCTGGGTTCGACCAAAGGAAGTGTTGGGTAACGTTTTCTAGGTGTGCAGGGTCTTCATAATCAAGTTTCTTCATGTAATTAATTAGACCTACGTGACCTCAAAAATTGATGATTTTCGGATAAATAATTACATGCTCTACACCATCAAATGGACAAAAAGTAAGTCCGACACCTACACGTCAGAGTGTGGAACCATCACAGTCTCAAAAGTGGATGAATCCTTTAAATTGGTGGATTCTATCGAAGGTGACAAACTCCAATATCGATCACTGACTGATGCTATGGATGATGGTGGTACTAGGTACCTAACTACTCAAATGGGTAACTTTGCACCATTTTTGGATGTGATGAAAAAGAACGGTGAATTGAAGTTAGTTCATCAAATAGATGATGGTTTCAGCAATTAAAAAGACAGACAATATCTAGAAGAAGCATGTTGATGTAAGTCCCTCGTTGTGATATTTTTATTCTATGTCTAAAGCGCGTTTACTAGCCCCCTGGGTAGGCGATGATACAGATCGTTCTGCTATTTACCATGTCGTGTCTCGTATTGTGGGACGCGACTTTTTATTGGATGCTCGCTGTAAGGAACAATTCGTGCGTTACATGCGGATGTATGAAGCATTTTGCGGTGTGCGTGTGTTGACCTACTGCATCATGACCAACCACTTCCACATTCTTGTGGAGATACCACCCAAGTGTGATCGACACTTGAGTGATGAGGTCCTTATTGAACGTTTGGAAGTTCTCTATTCAAAGGAATATGTGGATCAGGTGCGCTTGCATTTAGAGTTGTTAGCAAAGGCGACCCACCCTGAAGGCCGAGCTGCCCACGCTGAACTCAGAGAGCGCTTCACGCGGCGCATGTGGGACCTTGGTCTTTTCATGAAGACTCTGAAGCAACGCTTTTCTTCTTGGTACAATAAGAAGCATGGAAGGCTTGGAACTTTATGGGAGGCACGCTATAAAAGTGTGCTCGTAGAAAATGGCTATGCGGCGCGTACAATGGCCGCTTATATCGAACTCAACCCAGTGCGGGCGGGCATGGTCGAAGACCCAAAAGCATACCGTTGGTGTGGCTATGCAGAAGCGGTGGCAGGTGGTCAACTAGCGCGCAATGGTCTGATGCGCATTCTCTCTGAGCTTGATAGTGACACAGCTGTGGATGGCTGGAGTGAAGCCCGTGATATCACCAAATACGACTGGCGCAACGTAGCTCAGAGGTATCGCCTGATCCTCTTTGAAGACGGAGCCAGCTATGATGAGAGAGCTGAAATCGCCCAACAGCAGCGCCGAGGCTTCAGTGAAGCGCAGTGGAAGAAAGAACAGGAGCGGGAGGGCAAACTGAGTATCGCTGAGATTGCGCGCTGCCAGTCGCGGTATTTCGTGGAAGGAGCCGTACTTGGAAGCCGTGAATGGGTGAATGAAGTGATCGAGGGAATCAAAGGCGATTTCTTAAGTGAGAGTCGCAAAGCCCTCTCGAGTAAAATGCGAGGGGCGCTCGATGGCTGCGGCTTGTGGTCGATGCGAAAACTCGAGTGAACTATCGCTGGGGGAATCGATGCGGTGTGCTTAGTTAGGATTGTCTATCAATTCAGATTTAGGTGTGTACTTGGCTAATACTGTTCTGTGTTTTTATTGGTAAATCTGGAGAGAGGGTGTCCTGATTTGGCATTTTTAGGTGAGAAGGGGTTGGTGTAGATTGAGTGGTAGGAAAACTGGGTAGATGTTGGATGATTTTTATTGCTAGCTACAAAAATTGTCTGTCTCGAATGGCACGGACTTAAGCGGTTTTTCGTGTAGCCCCTCTATGCGGGATTTCTCTAAAGG
>NZ_JBHUJB010000044.1:0-54126 GCF_042683245.1 Rubritalea tangerina | reverse complement strand
GGATCGTTCTGCCATTTACCATGTCGTGTCTCGCATTGTGGGGCGCGACTTTTTATTGGATGCTCAATGTAAGGAACAATTCGTGCGTTATATGCGAATGTATGAAGCATTTTGCGGTGTGCGTGTTTTGACCTACTGCATCATGACCAATCACTTCCACATTCTCGTGGAGATACCACCAAAGTGTGACCGACACTTGAGTGATGAAGCCCTTATTGAACGCTTGAAAGTTCTCTATTCAAAGGAATATGTGGACCAGGTGCGCTTGCATTTAGAGTTGTTAGCAAAGGCGATCCATCCTGAAGGCCGAGCTGCCCATGCCGAACTTAGAGAGCGCTATACTCGGCGCATGTGGGACCTTGGCCTTTTCATGAAGACACTTAAGCAACGCTTTTCGACTTGGTACAATAAGAAGCATGGAAGGCGTGGAACTTTATGGGAAGCTCGCTATAAAAGTGTGCTCGTAGAAAATGGCTATGCGGCGCGTACAATGGCCGCTTATATCGAACTCAACCCAGTGCGGGCGGGCATGGTCGAAGACCCAAAAGCATACCGTTGGTGTGGCTATGCAGAAGCGGTGGCAGGAGGTCAACTAGCGCGCAATGGTCTTATGCGTATTCTCTCTGAGCTTGATAGTGACACAGCCGTGGATGGCTGGAGTGGAGCCCGTGATATCACCAAATACGATTGGCGCGCCGTAGCTCAGAGGTATCGCCTGATCCTCTTTGAAGACGGAGCCAGCTATGATGGGAGAGCTGAAATCGCCCAACAGCAGCGCCGAGGCTTCAGTGAAGCGCAGTGGAAGAAAGAACAGGAGCGGGAGGGCAAACTGAGTATCGCTGAAATTGCGCGCTGCCAGTCGCGGTATTTTGTGGAAGGAGCCGTACTTGGAAGCCGTGAATGGGTGAATGAAGTGATCGAGGGAATCAAAGGCGACTTCTTAAGTGAGAGTCGCAAAACCCTTTCGAGTAAAATGCGAGGGTCGCTCGATGGCTGCGGCTTGTGGTCGATGCGAAAACTCGAATAACACCACTCATTCCAACCACAAAAAAACCGCTACCTGAATCACCAGGTAACGGTAGTAAGATTTGTTTCGTGAATACGCAGTGAATTACGCGTGCTTCTTCGCGAGGGCATCTTTCGCTTGCTCAACAATCAAGTTGAAGGAAGCAATGTCGTTGACTGCAAGGTCAGCAAGGATCTTGCGGTCGACTTCGATACCAGCGGCCTTAAGGCCTTCTGTGAAACGTGAGTACGTGATTCCTTGTGCACGGGAAGCAGCAGAAATACGCTGAATCCAGAGACGACGGAACTGTCCCTTACGCTTCTTACGGTCGCGGTATTCATATTGACGTGCCTTGATGACAGCGTCCTTCGCATAGCGGTATAGTTTGGAACGGAAACCACGGAAACCCTTCGCGCGTAAAAGGATACGCTTGCGACGAGCGCGGCTTGCCGGACTGTTGGTTGCTCTTGGCATTTTCTTTTCCTTTGGTGATCAAACTGTTTCTCGTTCACTCCTGTAGTCTCGCTTGATCGTATTCTCAATCTACTTGAGACAGGCTACATGGAGTTCCACCCGATTCGCGGATGGGGCGTGTCAGTGCACGCGATTCTCGTTCGCTGATATAGGCCTAGAGGAATGGAAGTGATTCCTTTACTCGTGGGAGATCTGCATCAGAAACAAGGGCTGCTTTTCCGAGGAAACGCTTACGCTTACGATTCTTCTTCTGAAGAATGTGGCGCTTACCTTGTTTGCGACGTAGGATCTTGCCTGTACCAGTGACCTTGAAGCGCTTAGCGACAGACTTACGTGTCTTTGCTTTACCTGCTTTTCTAGCCATGGGGCGCGCACCCTAGTCGCCACCCACCAATATACAAGCCGAATTTTCAAAAAAGACCCGGTTTTTTCAAAATTTTCCACGCCCCCACAAAATTATTCTCAGATTAGCTCGTTAAGATTTCACCAAAAGATTAGTTTATAAGGGACTATGAAATACCTTCTCATCACTCTTGTAAGCTTCCTTTGCCTCAACTTCAGCGCACTCGCAGAATCCAAAGGACTCGTCCGCCACGTCGTCATGTTCAAGTTCAAGGACACCGCCACCACCGAACAAATCCAAAGCATCGAAAAGCACTTCGCCTCCCTCCCTAAAAAAATCGACACCATCGTCGGCTTCGAGTGGGGAACCAATATCAGCAAAGAAAACCTCAATGAGGGACTCACCCATTGCTTCTTTGTCAGCTTTAAGAACCAACAAGACCTCGATGCTTACGGCCCACACCCCGCACACCAAGCATTCGTCAAGGAACTCAAACCGATTTTAGACAAAGTCGTCGTCGTCGACTACGTCGCTAAATAATCCCCCACGCCACATCCATGGCACCACGACCCAACCTATTATGAAACACATATTCACAGCAGCTACCCTAGCCGTCGCACCACTCCTCGCAGGCGACCTCCCCATTATCCCCCAACCTGTCAAAGCCGAACAAGCACAAGGCGAGTTCAAACTCGCTCCCGGCCTCGCCATCCGCTACCAAACAGAACTCAAAGCAGAAGCCGAACTCCTCGCAGCAGGCATCGAAAATGCCACCGGCATCAAAGCTAAACTCGTCGATACCAAACTGCGCATCGCTCTAAAAAATCCTATCGAGCTCAGCCAAAATGGTGACTCCCAGGCAAAAGAATCCTATAACCTCGAGGTCTCACCCCAAGGAGTGAAAATTGTTGGTGCCGATGCCGCAGGCGTTTTCTACGGTGCACAATCACTCCTCCAATTGATCCCAGTCGATGGCGAAAAAGCTATCCAAGCCTGCTCTATCCAGGATAGCCCACGCTTTGGCTGGCGCGGAATGCACCTCGATGTGGGCCGCCACATGTTCGCTGTCGAGGATATCAAAAAATTCATCGACTGGCTCGCCTACCACAAACTCAACAGCTTCCACTGGCACCTCACCGAAGACCAAGGCTGGCGAATCGAGATCAAGAAGTACCCAAAGCTCACTGAAGTGGGTGGCTTCCGTGCCTCCTCCCCCCCTTACCTCGACCGCTGGGGCTCAGATGGCAAGCGCTACGGTGGCTTCTACACCCAAGAAGAAATCAAGGAGGTCGTCGCATACGCGAAAGCCCGCCATATCAATGTGGTCCCAGAAATCGACATGCCAGGCCACATGGCCGCAGCCATCACATCCTACCCATGGCTCGGCAATGACGACATCCCTAACTATAAACCTCAGGTCTACACAGTCTGGGGAATCCACCCCTACGTGCTCGCGCCTAAGGAAGAAACCTTCCAGTGGATTGACGATGTTCTCACCGAAGTCTGTGCCCTCTTCCCATCCGCCTACATCCATATCGGTGGTGACGAAGCCCCTAAAGGCCAGTGGAAACAATCCAAGTTCGCGCAGTCCGTCATCAAGCGTGAAGGACTCAAAGATGAACACGAACTCCAATCCTACTTCATCAAACGCGTCGAAAAAATTCTCGAAGCCAAAGGACGTAAACTCATCGGCTGGGATGAAATCCGCGAAGGCGGCCTCTCGCCGAATGCTACTATGATGCTATGGCGCGGCTGGAACCACGCAATCGCATCCATCGAAGAAGGCCACGATGTCGTCATGGCTCCAGGCTCCCATACCTACTTCGACCACTACCAAAACAACCCAGTCATCGAACTCAGCAAAGGCCCTGAGTACGAATGCATCGGCGGCTACCGTACCATCGAAAGTGTCTACACCTTCAACCCAGTCCCAGAGCAATTCCGCGGCACACCTAAGGCTAAACACGTCCTCGGCTGCCAAGCCCAACTCTGGACCGAATACATGCACACCTGGGATAAGGTCGAATACTGTGCCTTCCCGCGTATCGCCGCCATCGCTGAAGTCGCATGGTCGCCACAGGAAGCACGTGACCTAGAAAGCTTCATGACACGCCTCAAACCAACCATGGCGCGATATAAAAAAGCGGGGGTGCGCCACTTCGATCCCTTCAATCCAGGTGAACTCAAGACACGCAAGGGAGCTAAAGTCACCACCTCACTCCCCGTCCACGGCAACAACCTCCCAGAATTTGCCGTCATCGGAAATACAAAGAACATCTTCTGGTCCTCACGAGGTCCTCAGTCAGGTGACCATTTCACCGTCGCACTGAAAGAGTCCACCAGCGGCCCCATCACCGTCAAAACAGGAGGAAAAGGCAAACAGGAAGGCGATATCCTCAACAAGGGAATCCTCGAAGTCTCCAAGGACGGAAAGTCCTATAAAAAAATTGCCGACTTCAAAGAGGGAACCGCCAAAGGAAACGCCCCAGCTGGTACCCAGTTCATCCGCATCACCGTCACAGCTAACCAAGGGAACTGGCTCATCATCCCTGAGGTCGAGTTTAAGTAAGCCATTCGCATCAAGTAGCCTCACTCAACATTCTTGGGTGAGGCTATTTCTCTTTATGCCATCTCTCGGCTCGAAATAGACCTCAAAGCTGAGGCTCTACCAACTTCCCTCCCCAGTACTTCGGCAGTTCTTTCCAAGTCGGCTTTGCATCCTCAGGCTTCATCAGGTTGCTTCGCGCCAAGTCCTTCTCAAACATCCTCCGTTGCTCCGCAGCAAACTTCGGACACAACACATTCACATTCAATTCATCATTGATGAAAAAAGTCCGGTCATCAAAATTGCCTGACCCAATGATCGATAACTTGTCATCCACCACGATCAACTTCCCATGTAACATACAGGGATCAAATTCATAAATCCGAATCCCTGCTGCCATTAACTCCGGCCAATGCGACTTCGAAGCCAGCCTTACCACCGGTGTGTCAATCATGTGGTTAGGCAATATGATGTCAATCTCCACCCCCCGCTTGCGTGCCCGTATCATCGCTTCTCTGAGCTTCTTGTTAGGAACAAAATACGCGTGCTCTATCAAAATTGATTCCTTCGCAGCATCAATCGCTAACAGGTAGCTAGCCCCGAGTGTGTCCCCTTGTTCCTTCGGAGCTCCTAACACCGACTGCGCCTTCATGTTCCCTTCCTTCTTTAAGGCTGGAAAATACTCCTCACCTTCCAACTCCACACCTCGTACCTCCTTCCAGTTGTTCGCAAAACCACGCTGTAAATCCGCCACCACTGGCCCGCGTAACTCATACATCGTGTCGCGCCAATGCCAGTCTAAACATGCATCCCCGTCCCAACAATCCGCGTAACCAGCGCCACCCGTAAAGCCAACCTTCCCATCTACGACCAATATCTTTCGGTGATCCCGGTTGTTACAATACCACGGCCTCATGTAGTTCCACCCCTCAAAGGGACGATAACTCTCAAATTCCACTCCCGCATAACGCAGAGCGATCAAATAACGCTCATCCAAAAAACGTGAACCCACCCCATCTAAAATCACATGCACCTTCACCCCCTCCTTGGCCCGACGATGCATCGCCATTACCAAGTCATACGTCACCTTCGCATTCACCACCACAAAACTCTCAAAGGTAATCGTCTTCTCAGCCGCATTGATCGCGGCCAACATCCTCGGAAAATACTCGCCGCCATTCACCAATGTCTCAATCTGATTGCCCTCCCTCCACTCAGCTTTCGCATCTTCCTCCATGGCCGCCACAAATACCTCCGAATCCACCTCAGGTGCCCTCATCCCCTGAACTGCATAGCGACTCTCATCAAGCTTTGCACATGAAGCAAGTAGCCCAGCGCATACTAAAATTAGAGATTTCCTAACAATATCTATCAAAGTCGCGAAAGTATGAAGGACTTCTCCCAAAAACGCAAACTCTAGTTACACCTCCCGCTTCACTCGACCACTACCCCCACCCTATCGCTTCAAACGATAGTGCCCAGTGAGAGGAAAGTCGAACAAGCAGGCCTCCTCCCTCGCCCCTGACCCAATGTTGTGAATGACCATGGGCACCCCGCTACTATCCTTCTTGTCACTCACAATCATAATATGCGGCAGCCTCCCTGCCACCGTGCAAGTCACTAAATCTCCTGGCCGATAATCACCCGGCTTCTTCGTCACCTCCAGCGCCCACCCTTGTCGCTCAAAATACTTCTGGAGGTTCGGGACCCTGCGGTGGTCAATATTTCTATCAGGCCGCTTCAGGCCCCAACGCTGCGGGTACTTTGAAAAATGCTTCTTCATATCCTCATGCACAGCTCTCTGTAAATCGATCCCGTAGGCCTTTCTCATCGCCCGCACCACGACATCTGTACACACACCCTTCTCTATCGGCAAATCCCCCATCGGATACTTTAATCCCACATACTCTGGGTCATAACTCACGGTCTTTCCCACCTGCCAGCGCGCCGCTTGCGCCATACTCACCCCCACCTCACGTGACTGCCGTTCTAGCCCCTCTCCCACCTGAGACTGACCCACTACCCCCATCACTCCTAACAAAAAGAGCCCCGGCAATATGACAACACAATGTAACTTCTTCAGCATGATTCCTTATAGCAGTACAGAGAGAGCCCACCAGCCTCTTTCAATCAACCGAATACACGAACCATGAAAACTCTCAGCCTACTCACATCACTCACCCTCACAGTCGCTGCCCTCGCCGAAGGCGGTGGCAACTACAGTTTCAATGATGCTGCAAAAAAATACGACGCAAAAGCGGAAGCCGCTGAAGCTGCAGGCAACCAACACAATGCCGATATCTACAGAAAACTCGCCGATATCAAACGCGATGCCGCAAAAAGCAAAGGCGGCTACGATTGGTCCGAATACCACCAACTCCAAGGGCAGCTCAAACACGACCACAAAAAACATACCCACAAAGCCGAGCATAAAAAAACAAAGTACAGCTTCGATGACGCCGCCCAAAAATACGAAATGCTTGCTAAAAAAGCCCGTGAAGCCGGAGCCAACGAAAAAGCCGCAATCTACTCCAGAATGGCCGCGATCAAACGCGAAGCACAAGCTGCAGGCGGAAAATACGATTGGTCCGAATACCACGCCCTAGAAGCCAAACTCCATGACTCAAAACATAAAGACGCTCACAAAAATCATAAACATTCCGCCAAACAACACCCCCAAAAAACTCAGCTAAAAACTTCCAATAAACTCATTGAAGAAGCCCAAAATCACGCATCGCTCGCCAATAAAGCCAACGACGCCGACGATAACTACGCCGCCCAAATCCATACCCGCCTCGCCGCCATCTGTATCGATGCCGCCGCCAAAGGCTCCAAAGAGGAATTCGATTGGACCGAGTACAAAGAACTAAAAGAAATGCTTAAAAACCATAAGCAATAAGCCACCCCTCTCTCTCCCACCCACCACACCCTCCAGTGTGGTGGGTTTTTGCTGCCCACTCCTCCCTTGTTGCCCCCTCCCATAAAAGATGCTTCGATCAGGACTTGCATTTTTCTCACCTCACCCCCAACCTGTAATACACATGAACCTCAAACTCACAGACAAAGTTGTCATCATCACCGGCGGATCTAAAGGAATTGGCGCTGGCTGCGTAAAGGCATTCGCTGCAGAAGGCGCTATCCCTGTGATCGTTGGCCGCTCTCCAGACGTCGGCCAAGCGCTGATTGAACAATGTGGCCAAGGTCATGTGATCGAAGCGGAACTCACCTCCGAGCAAGCATGCCGCTCAGCCATCGAGGAGACACTCGAAAAATACGGACGCATCGATGGCATCATCCACAATGCTGGCGTCAATGATGGTGTCTCGCTCAGCCACAGCCCTGAGGCCTTTCTCGCCTCACTGCAAAAAAATATCTTCCACGTCTTTGCCCTCACCCACTTCGCTCTCGATGCACTCAAACAAAGCAAAGGCTTCATCATCAATATTTCCTCCAAAGTCGCCAATACCGGACAAGGCAGCGCCTCCGGCTACGCCGCCTCCAAAGGCGCTATGAATGCCCTCACCCGCGAATGGGCACTCGACCTCGCCAAGTTCTCCATCCGCGTCAACTGCGTCGTCCCCGCCGAGGTCATGACCCCAATGTACGAAAATTGGCTCAACACCCTCGAGGACCCCGCTGGCACCAAAGCACAAATCGAATCGCGCATCCCATTCGAAAGCCGCATGACCACCAGCGAAGAAATGGCTAACATGGTCGTTTTCCTCGCCTCAGAGCGCTCCAGCCACACCACTGGCCAAATCCTCTACCCCGATGGTGGCTACGTCCACCTCGATCGCGCATACGGTGCGGTGGAAAAAGAATAGATAGATGGTGATTATGCCTATGTTCATTCCCACGCAGAAGGCCTAATCTTCCTCACTCCTCAGAGATGAGACACTTTCACAACACATACCCGCTAGCACCCCTAGCACACACCCATGACTGATTATTTCGATTCCCGCTTCCCCTCCGTAGAAGCACTCCGCGCCCAAGCAAAAAAACGCATGCCCGGCTTCGCCTTCGATTACCTCGATGGTGGTTGCTTCTCAGAAGTCAACCTCAGCCGCAATACCGACGAGATCCGTGAGGTCCAACTCAAACCCTACTACCTCCGTAACTATAAAGGCGCGAGCCAAGAAACCGAACTCTTCGGAGAAACCTATAGCGCCCCCTTCGGTATGGCCCCCGTCGGCCTCCAAGGCCTTATGTGGCCCAATTGCTGCGAAATCCTCGCTCAAGCCTCATTTGACCACAATATCCCCTTCATCCTCTCCACCGTCGGCACCGCCAGTATCGAAAAAGTCGCTGAAATCACCGAAGGAAAGTTCTGGTTCCAACTCTACCACCCAGCTGAAGACGACCTGCGCGATAAACTCCTTGAGCGCGCCTGGGCCGCCGGCTGCCGAACCCTCGTCATCCTCGCAGACACCCCCACCTTCGCCTACCGCCCGAAGGAAATTCGCAACGGCCTCTCCATCCCCCCGCGTATGACCGCACGCAACATCTTCCAGATGTGCACCCACCCAACCTGGTCATTCAGCCAACTCTTCGCCGGTGCCCCAGAATTCCAAACCATGAAACAATACATCCCCAAGGGACTCAATATGAAACACCTCGGGCTCTTCATGAATAAAACCTTCTCAGGCCGACTCACCGAAGAAAAAATCAAACCACTCCGCGATAAATGGCAGGGCAATATCGTCATCAAAGGAATCGTCAACCCAGAAGACGCCATGACCGCCGTCCGCCACGGACTCGATGGACTCATCGTCTCAAACCACGGTGGACGCCAACTCGACTCCGGCCAGTCCACCATCGCCCCACTCGCCGAGCTCGCCCAACAATTTAAAGGCCAAATCAAAATCATGATGGACTCCGGCCTGCGCTCCGGTCCAGATATCGCCAACGCCCTCGCCTCAGGTGCCGAATTCACCTTCCTCGGCCGGACCCCCATGTATGGCGTCGGTGCACTCGGCAAAAATGGTGGCCATCATACCTTTACTATGCTAAAACGCCAACTCCAGCAGGTGATGGAACAAGTGGCTTGCGAAAAAGTCTCCGACTTCCCTAACCACCTCATCCCCACCACCCGCTAACAACTTTCACGCGCCTCAAGCCACCATGCAACGGCCAACGGCTTGAACGCGTCTCATTGGCGATCTAAAACCAATGACCCCTATGGCGGCCATGCTCAAAGAATGTGTTTTGTGGTGAAGTCACTTTCTAACAATGAGCATGGCCGCTTTCCTCTCTCCCCCTCCCCCAAGAATCTGTGAAATTGGTGTTGCATCCTCTCCTGCAAAGCCAAAACCTGCCCGCATGACAAAAGACGCGTTGCTCGACCATGCCCAGACCCTTTCCCTCACCGCCCGCGCATGCATCGCCCTCCATATCACTGAAGCCTACTTTAAAAAAATTGGCCTCCAGCACCCACTCGTCGACACCTTCTTCAACCACCTCTGGGACCACCCACTCCAATCAGATCCCAAAGCCTTCTCCACTTGGGAAGCCCAACGCGGTGACCTCGTCGACTTCGGCCTGACCGATGACCTCCCCGACGACCTTGAAGAACTCATGCCCACACTCCCCATTAATGAACAAGAACTCTTCCACGTAGTCGAAGCTCCCGTCGAAATCCTCTGGGGCAACTTCTTCTCCAACCCCGACGACCAAGAGGCCATGCGCTACCTCCACTTCAGCCTCGACCTCGCAGAACGTGAAGGTCTCATCTTCCCTGATATCTCCTTGTACCAAAATTCACGCTACGCCGATAACAATGGCTGGGGCCACCCCATCTCCGAAAACGTCCGCGATAGTTGGCGCTCCAACACCAACTTCGTCTAATACCACTCCACGATTCAAAAGAAACCGAGACCCGTACTCGGCACCACAGAGCTTAGTCAATGGAACGCAGGTAGCTAAGCAGATCCACCATATCAGTGTCGCTCAAACCTGCAGCCATGTTCTCTAACATCACAGACTTCCCCTTAACATATCCTGCCTTCTTAATATCCTTCAGCGGTGTAAAGACCTTGCTGCCCCCCATGTACGTGAGCTCCACTCCTTTGGTGTTAATGTCAGATCGGAAACCCTCCAGCACACTCCCATCCTTCTTCTCAATCCGGTAGACATAAAAGACTTCTTCGGCCGCTGCATTCGGATCTAATATAGCTGTCAACAAGGCTTCATGTGAACGCGCCTTACCCCCATTCAAGGCCGGAGCAAAACCATTCTTTTCCTGCGAGTGGCATGCTGCACATCGCGCTTCATAATGCGCTTTCCCCTTATCCAAACTCCCACCCCCAGCTTCCGCTAACTTCACCAATCGATGGATGTTCGCATCCAATGCCTTTCGATCAGCCGGACTTTTCGCTGGCTCCTCCGCAATAAAGATATTCCAAGCCGCTTCATCGACCACTGCCACTTCCGCTGCCTCCTTATTCAGAGCTTTGCTGATCAACAAATTAAGAAAGGCACTCTCGTAGGATCCCCCCATCGCGAGATACTGCCCCTTCCACCCTTTGACCTTTTCAGTCGGAGGTGAACTAATCTTCATCTTTTCTAACATGGCTCGCTGCCCCGCACTCAGAGCTGACGGAGAATCCCGGTAATAACGCACCACTTCATTGCGCACATAAAAGGAACGGTCCTTCTCAAGAGGTCGCAATAAGTCATCCACCAAAGCGCTCTCTACCGACAAACTGCTCAATGCCCGCACCGCCTCAAAACGCACATTCTCATTCTCGCTCCTCAGAGCATACTTCCAAACCGCTTCATCAAACACTCCCAAACTCTCTAACGACCACAACGCTACAATGCGCTGCGCGTCATTCGCCTTTGGACTCACAACCACCTCTTGAGCTGTGGCACCAAACTCTTGAGCTGGCGCTTCTCAATCTGATGCCACGCCGCACGTGACTCCCAAGTATTCGCAGATAGTAAATGCTTCACCAACTGCGCGTCCGCAGCCTTCTCCACATTTGGCACCTCCGCTGGCTTCTGAGATTTATGGCGGATGCGCCAAATCCTTCCCGACTTCTTGTCGCGTGCCGGGTGATCCGTGCTCACCTCGTTGTGAGAAATAATCCGGTTGTAGCAGTCGATCACGTAAAGACATCCATCAGGCCCAAACTCCACCGCTACAGGGCGGAACATCAAATCATCTGACACTAACAAGTCTTCTAACTTTTCATAGCTATAGACCCCACGTGAGTCCACACTCGGCCGCACTGAGTTGATAGCCCCAGTGATCGGATTTGCCACAAAGTGCACATTCTGCCACTGCTCAGGAAACCCCCTCTGCGAATCCTGAGAAATCGCTATGCCACTAAAGCCAGTACCTCCAAGCCCCAAGCCCTGTGCTGTCGGGGGGTGCTTCATCGAGTCTGGATAGCGCAATGCCTTCACAAAACTCGGGTAGGTCACGTCCCTATCAAAGGCCGCTTGGCTGTATCCAAAGTCATTAGCCTCATGAATAAAAGTTCTCCCTTCATCATTGATCGCCCATGCCCAAATGTTGTTCATACCCGCACCGATCGTCTCCAGTCGCTTACCATCCACGCTGAAACGCCCAATCAAAGAACGATTGAAGGGAACCTTCTCACCATTCGCCAAAGTCACCGTACCAAAGCTATTGCAGCCCTGAGAAAAGGCAATCCACCCACCTGGTGTCCGCGTCAGCTGATGAATCGTCGTATGCGTGTCTTGAATGCCAAAACCCCTTATCAACTTCTCACGCTTGTCAGCCACACCGTCACCATCGCTGTCACTTAAAAACTCTACATCCGGACCATGCACCATGAAAACCCCATCATTGTGGGGCAGCACCGATACCGGCATCACCAAATTGTCCGCAAAAATCCGCGGCTTCTGTGGCCCCTTCTCCCACGGCCTATCAAAAACTAAAATCTGATCCTTCCCCCCTGCGCAAACTTGGACACATCTTTGTCTTTTGGATATTCGCGTGCAGTCTGTGTCCAAAGCCGACCTGCATCGTCAAAAGCGATCGAGATCGGCTTTGCCGCCCCATATTCCTCGCTTGATACTAACTCTGCCACAAAACCCTCAGCCAAAGTGAACCCACTCACCTGCTCATCCACCGTGAGTGGCTCTGCATGCATCGCATTCCCTTCCTTCAGCCCACCCGCCGCTGCGGACCCGTTCTTGCGTGGCTTGGGGGCCACCACATCATACGCTGAAAATGGCTGCGTCGTGAGGCGCACATTACTCAAATCAATGAAGTCTTGCTTCATCTGCTCCACCAAAAAATGCAGATAGTACTTCCCTGGCTTGGCGGGCTCAGCCACCCCAAGCTTCTGTGGCTGGTAGTTCAACCAATTGCCAGTCACCTTCATCGGCACACTCCACGCCTTCAATGGCTTCGCTTTCGGGTCAGCATTCTGACTCAACACCATCTTAAGCACGCCCCCACCTGTATTGCCAACCGCGATATCCGCCTCAATCAATAACTTCTTACCCACTGTCTTCCCTCCATGACTCGCTGGCTTCAACTCGAATGGCACACTCACCGTCGCCTGCTTTGGCCACCATCCCACAAAACTGCGACTCCCACGCGTACCATGGTTGATCTTATCACCCTTTAAAATATAGCCCTGCGCAGGAAACACCTTCGTCGTAGATTTGGAACCAGGCTCTACCTTCCCCTGGATGAATAGATGCACCCCCTTTTTGTTGGCAGTCACAATGTCCACCTTGCCATCACCATTCAGATCCCCTGTGGAAAATTGGCGCCCCACTCCTGAATCATTATCAATCTCATAGGGAATGAAACGAATCTTACCATCTTCCCCCTTCGTATTGCGGAACCAATACAGCACCGCGGGATCGTGCCCACCCGGGTCGCGACCATTATGCGCAAAGTAACACTTGCCTGTCACGATATCCAAACGCCCGTCACCATCCACATCCACACACTCGACCGCGTGCAACTGACTAAAGACCACTCCAAATGGGTTGCCCTCAGCCTTGTCAGTCATGATGTTGTGCTGCTTGAAAGTGATCTGGTCCCCCTCTTTGATATGCTCAAACCAAGCCAAACCATAACCATGGCCATCTAACGATGTCACCACGTCGTTGTCACCATCTCCATCCACGTCAAATGCATACATCTGCGCACCTCCGCGCTTGCCGCCGTGAAAAGCTACAGGGTGAAACACCCAAGGGGTCTTCTTATCCCAACCCTTGGGTTGCTCCCACCAACCATCTTTTTCCAGGATGTCGGTCAGACCATCCCCATTCACATCCCCTGCTCCCAGTCCGTGCTCATAATTGCCAAACCCTCTCCCCTTAGGTGAAACATATAAGATCTCCCATGGCTTCTTCTCATCCGCATGAGGGATACCCAAAGTCAAATGCCCATGGCTAAATGACAAAAGCTCCTTCTTCTCATCCCCGATCACATCCACATACTGTGGTGCTTCATTACACACATTCTTCTGTGCGATACAGTGCGTGCAGCTCTGATCCTTATTCGTCGGAGGCAATGGCTTCTTGCCCGGGTTCTTCGCCCAATGACTGTCTTGCCCCGGAAGCCCCACTTTCAAAATGTCTAACCATGGATCATCAGAGATGTAGTCCGGAAAGGTGAAGAAGTTTGAGGCATAACCCTTCAAACCGGGCCCAGTCAAATCATGGTACTTCACCGGTGCATAAGAATACGATTTCTTGAAGTCTGGCCCCTTCCACCACAATGGCCCCGCTATCACGTCCAACTTGCCATCCTTGTCCACGTCACCAATCGATGCCCCTTCCGAAACATACTTGTCCAGCAACTGCAGCTTCTTGAAACCCACCTCTGTGCTCGGCGTCTCCGCACTTGCTGCCACCATCATCGATGACAGCGTGATCAATCCAATGTGAAATCCTTTCATAGTCGTACCTTATATTACCAAGTACCCGTAGAATCTATACAACAAAGACACATTTCGTGCGTATGCCGTATCCCGATGTGGAAATCACATAGATCCTACCCCTCAAGAAACCCACCCCCCCCCTCAAACTCTCTCCTCAACCACCGCAAATTGACACTTGAAATGTCCCCCTGCCAGCACAACACTCCGCCCATGAGCAACCGCATCGACACCACCTTCCAAAAGCTGGCTGAAACCAATACGCCCGCATTCGTGGCCTATGTCGCCGCCGGCGACCCCAACTTGGAGAAATCACTCGAAATTATCCGCGGACTTGCCGACGCCGGCGCAGACGTCATCGAACTCGGTGTCCCATTCTCTGACCCACTCGCCGATGGTGTCGTCAACCAGCTCGCAGCCGATCGCGCTCTCAAGGCCGGAGCCACCTTTCCTAAGGTCCTTCAACTCATCAAAGATTTCCGCGAAACACACCAGACCCCCATCGTCCTCTTCACTTACCTCAACCCCATCTACACCTACGGCTACGAGAAATTCCACGCAGATGCCTCAGCAGCGGGGGCCGATGGCGTACTCCTCCTCGACCTCCCACCTGACGAAGTCGCACACAATGCCGAGCTCGCAGCCCGCGAAGGACTCAAACATATCACCCTCATCGCCCCAACCTCCCCGGACGAACGCATTGAAGCACTCGCCAAACAATCCGAAGGCTTCATCTACGCACTCTCACGTACCGGCGTCACCGGAGCTCAAGCAGCCCCATCCACTGCCGTCGGAGCCACTGTCGAAAAAATCAAACAACATACCAACACACCCGTCTGCATCGGCTTTGGTATCAATACCCCAGAGCAAGCTAAGATGGTCGGAGAGCTCTCAGACGGTGTCGTCGTCGGCTCCTGCATCGTCAACCAAGTCGCAGAAAATGCCACAGCGGATGACGTCGCCGCCAAAGTCGCCGCCTTCACCACCCCTCTCATCCAAGCTGCAAAAGGCCGATAAAATTCCACCTGCGCCAGCACCAGACACCATCCTGCTGGACGTAAAACATCACACCTAAAACATAGAACTATGATTTTAAATTTCACTAAGATGAACGGCGCTGGCAATGACTTCGTTGTCATCGATAACCGTAAGCTCGATATCTCCCTCACAAAGGAACAAATTGCCCAACTCTGTGACCGCCACCGCGGCATCGGTGCAGATGGCCTCCTCGCCGTCGAACCCGCTGAAAATGGCGCTGACTACAAGTTCCGCTACTACAACGCCGACGGCGGCGAAGCCGAAATGTGCGGTAATGGTGCCCGCTGCTTCGGCGCTTACACTGCACGCCTCAGCTCACCAGCAAAACAATCAGTCACCTTCGAAACCATCGCCGGCACTCTCAGTGCTGACCTCATCGGTGATAACGTGCGCATCGCAATGTCAGATCCTTTTGACCTCGATCGCAGTCTCCCCATCGACCTCGAAGACCTCACTGAAATTAATTTCGTCAATACCGGCGTCCCACACGCAGTCGCTTTCGTCAATGACCTCCCAGCTCTCGATGTCATCAAAAATGGAGCTGCCATCCGCTACCACGATCACTTCGCTCCCAATGGCACGAACGCAAATTTTGCCAGCGTCGTCGGTGAAAACCACATCGCCATCCGGACCTACGAACGCGGTGTCGAAGGCGAAACCCTAGCCTGTGGAACCGGTATGTGCGCCTGCGCCCTTTTCCATCATATCCTTAATGGTGGACAATCCCCCATCAAAGTCGACGTCGCAGGCGGCGACACACTCGAGATCGGATTCGAAGCCCTCGGTGATAACCAATTCTCCAATGTCACCCTCACTGGCCCCGCAGACTTCGTCTTCACCGGCCAAATCTCTATCTAGTTGTAGGCAAATTGATTTGCTGGGCGATGAGAGATCATTGGGTGACTAGCTAAGCGGTAATTGAGGAGCCCCGCACGCGCGGGATGACTCCATTGCCAACGCAACGAGGTACCCAATCAACCCCAAAGCACGAAATTTGCCTACATAGCTCGGTGGTCTTTCATCTCGTTTGCTTCCAGTTCGCACTGTGAAGCAAATTATCCACATCGCCTAATCCATCCCACACAAAGTCCAATACCACTTCCTGATTCGAAAGAGTTATAATACACCAATAAAAAACCCAGAGCCATCCACGCTCTGGGCTTTTTCTTTAAATCAATCAGCGGAGGCTCTTAACCAAAATTAATCTTCACCCCACGCTTGCGCCAGCCCTTGGTAATATCCGCTTCCAGCTCTTCAAAGCTTCGCCCTGCTCGCAATGCCTCAAGCGCCTCCTCCCCTTTCTTGCCAGCTTTCAATGCCCTCAAGAAATTCTTCAGGTTCTCGCCATCGCCCTCACCATCATAGTGGTTAAAGTAGGTCACAAGCAAGGCCCCAAGACCATAGTTGAAGTTCCCATTCGCTGTGAACTCACCATAGCTCATCATCATGAACTTCTTCAAATCCGGCGCATTGATCTCTGTGCCTAAATTACGACCCCGACCATCCTTCTTCGAAAAGTTCGTCACATATTGCTCAATCGATGACTCCGCCTTGTTTGCCGTGAACTTGCCACTCCGGTAGGGCGTCGCCGCAATGTACTCCGCAAAACCTTCACTAAACCACCCACGCGCACCCGGTGCATAATACTCACGATCCGTCAGCTGGTGCGTGATCTCATGTGGCAAGGTCTTATTCGTCTTGTCGTAATCCAAAGCCCACGAACTTCCACGTCGCACCAAACCTAGACTCTGACATGGAACCATGATGATATCCTTCGAGGGAATATACACCCCTGCCGACCCCACTGGACCTCCTGCACGATGGTACGAATTCATCGAATCAAATAACATCACTTTGTAATTCGCCCCCTCCTTGTAGGCCTTCAAACTCGCATAAGGCATCTGCTGCACATACAAACGGGTCGCCTCAAACAAGACCGCAAATCGCTTTACCACCACCTTGCTTAACTTCGTGTCGCTCACGAATTCATAATTCGGACTCCGGTACACATAAGTCTCATTGGGACCAGAAGTTTCCTCAATCTCCAAACCATTGTCCGCTGAAATCAACTTAGGCCACGGCAAATTGAAATATTCTTCAACCTTCGCATCAGTCACCTTTCCCTCGTCCTTCTTGACCACCTCATCTGACGGAGCTTCCCAACCAGCCACAAAATCCCGGTCCGCTTGAGACAGCTTCACCAATGGTATCGTAATCTCCTTCCCCTTCTTCTTCACCACCACGGCGCTCGTCGTCTTGGACACAATGTCCGCCTCGATCTTGCGCCCCTTCACATCTGTCCACGTGCGCGCACCCAACAATAAAGCCGACCCTACGAAGACCGCAGGAAGAACTGATTTTTTTACCAATGAGGATTTCATAAAAAGCATAGCGTTGCTAAAACCCTATCTCATTTATCCACTATGTAAATCCTCCATTCCCTGCATAAATAACCGCGCCCCCTCCCCAAAACTTCATAAACACCTCGTCATTCATGACAATCCGTTGACCCATAGTCCCTCAGCAAAATTTATTGCATCCCACTTGCAGATCACCCCAGCTCATGTAGCCTAAACCTCTATGAAAAAATTTGCTCTCCTCGCCCTCCCACTCATCGTCGTGTCCTGCGCACAACCTTCCATGACCGGTGATACCTACTCACGCTCCGAAGCCGGACGCGCACAATCCGTCAACTCCGGCCGTATCACTTCCATCCGTAATATCACCATCGAAGGTGATTCCAAAGCGGGCTCCATCCTCGGCGGTATCGCTGGTGGCTTCCTCGGCAACGAAATCGGTAGCGGTTCAGCAGCCAATACCGCCGGCGCCATCGGTGGCGCTGCCGTCGGTGCAGCACTCGGCTCCCAGGCAGAAAAAGCGATCGGCACACGACAAGGTATCGAAATCACCGTCGCCCTCGATAACGGACGCTCAGTCTCCGTCCCCCAAGAAATTAACCCACGCGAATCCTTCAATGTCGGTGACCGAGTGCGCGTCCTCGGAAATGGTAGCAAAACACGCGTCACCCACTAAACCCCTCTCACCTTCTCCCACGCCCTGCGCTGAGCCCCCCTCAGCCAGGGCCTTTTTTTTGCCTACCCCCATCACCAATCGACCCCTAAAAAAACATTTTATTCAATAATCTAACAAAAATACCCATGCTCTATAAAACACAATCTAACATACTCCATCCGATTCCATACCATTATCTCTAGCTCGTTTGAATTCACGTTCTAATTTAATACTTGTTAGGACGCGAATTGACTGTATCCAAGGAGACTAAATCTCTCAATCCAGCTACCAATAGTGACTGGAATCATGCACTTCTGCAAACTGCAGATCTGCCCCCTTGAGAGACATCACTAACACGAACGTAGCACCAACGGATAGACCAGTGTACCAACGCTTACATAAAGCAAAGCGTCAACACTAAGCTACCCCTAGGACCTCCCACACGTTCAACCTTTATAACCCAATAAATCACAATCACACCATGGACCCTAAGAATATCTCATTCATCACCATCGCTCCCACCGGAAACTGGAAATACGCATCACCTGGCGTCCTCTCCATCCATTCTAAACAATTCTCGGGCCCAGAAAATAAAATCGGAATCCAATACTGGGCTATCGATCGCTATAATCCCTCAGCAGACCCCGCATTCTCTTACTTCCAAGAAGCAACAAGCTACCAAATCGATACAGTGCCTCCAGGCATCGATAACTACGCTAACGATGACTACATCATCGTCGTCACTACCCAAGGACTCAATAACACCCAAGTACCTCAGGGCGCACTCTATCAGTTTCTTATCAAAATCGGTGCAGGCCCTCAGTTAGAAATGCTCGAGCAGGTCAATACCTTCTACGCCTGTGGGTTCACTGGAAAAATTGCCTACACTCTCATCACCACTCCAGGTACTGTCGAACAAGGACTCGAATTCGGGATCATCCCACAAAGCGTCTACGTCACAAACAATAATGGTGGCAACCAAGAACAATACTACGGCTCAACCGTCTACCCAGGTGCCACACTCATCGCGCAACTCGTGCCGACAACCTTCGATAACAAAACCATCTACACCCCCGTTCTGACGAGCAACCAAGCCGTATAGTGAGGAACCTTACCTCCCACGCCCCCCTTGGACCCTTCGGTTGTGCGATGGGTCCAACTCGTTTCTAGACCTTGCCAAATTCGATTCACTACCACCCCTATGCCAGATAGTTGCTAGGCGGTGTCAAACCCCACCCACCTTCTCATGCACTCGTCACAACACATACTCTGCATTGCTTTCTATATCGAAGGCACAGGACTGACTCGCGTCATATCCGAACTTATCGCACAGTTCAAAAACTCCCATAACGTCCACCTCCTCGGCGTCGGCTACCAAGGGCCCGTCATCAAACAAGGCAACTGCACCATCTATCCAACAAACTTGAATGGTGGCGACATCATGGCTGCGCATGCCGCACACGCCATGGTTCTCGATTTAGAGCCCGAATACGTCTTCATCCTGCACGATGCATGGCACTTTCAGCGCTACATGGCCGTCTTCTCAGATATCCGACACCTCTCAAGCTACATTGGCTACGTGCCAATCGATGGTGAAGTCGTCGACCCTAACAGCGTGGAACCTCTCACCCACCTCGACAACCTAGTCCTCTACACTGAGTGGGCGCGTAATCAAGTCTCCCAGGCCATGCTTAAGATCGCTCCCGAAGAAAAACTTCCAAAAACAACTGTCATCGGCCATGGAGTTGACCTCAAAACCTTCTACCCACTGCCGAACAAAGTCGAAGCCAAAGCTGCCGTTTTCCCAAATGAACCAAGTGAAAGCTTCATCATTCTCAATGCCAGCCGCCCCTGTATTCGGAAACGCATCGACATCACTCTACAAGCCTTTGCTGCCTTCGCAAAAAACAAACCCTCCTATGTCAAACTCTGCCTCCACCAGGCCATCTCTGAAGCGCAAAGTTCAGAGCTTCAATCCCTCATTAACCAGCTCAACATCGCCCCTCGGATCCTACACAACCCACTGAGCAAAAAACATGGAAACGTCCTCTCAGACTCGCAGCTGAACCTTCTCTACAACGCCTGTGATATCGGCGTCAATAGCTCAATGGGCGAGGGCTGGGGCCTCATTAGCTTTGAACACGCTGCCACAGGTGCAGCCCAAATTGTGCCCAACCATACAGCCTGTGGCCCCCTCTGGAAAAATGCTGCTCATCTCCTTCCATGTGAAAACTCAAACATTGGGCAAATCTCACCCTTCATCATGCAGCAGCCCACTGTAAACAGTCTCACTGCCGCATTTGAAAAGCTCTATCAAGATACCAAATACAGGAACTCTATCGCCTCACAGTGCCTCAAAACAAGTCACCAACACCCCTGGGCCACCATTAACCAACAATGGCAAAACCTCCTCAAAGAACAATCCCTCACCCCCCTCCCATAACCCCTCTCTTTCCTTCGTGTTTTCCTCGGGATACTCAATAGCAAAGTAGACGAGTGTGGTGTCAGCTCCAAGTGCCTGAACTTGATGGCGAGATGGCCAAGTTAAATGAGCCAAAAATACATTTCTGATGCCGAAACACTTTGCCGCAAGGCAACTGACTCCATATCACCCTATCTAAAAACGGGCGGAAAACCATTTTGTCCACACCGACTAAGCAAATAAACACCAATACTCAGTCACCTTCTCCCCCGTAGACTCATCAATATGGTAGCATCCAGGGTTGAAAAATATCTCAAATTCAACCTTTCCTACTAATCTAACAGATTGATTCATCATTCGATCACTCGCGGCCCTAAATAATAGCTCAAAAGGATCCCTCCTCACCCCTGGATAACCCCTACTCCTCCCCTGCCTCAATGCCCCCGTCCTCACCAAATCCACCTCGTCTACCTTCTCCTCCCCAATATAGACATCAAACCTCTCCCCCTCATACTCCTTAAAATCTAGTAAACTATCCATAAATCTAGCAGAAATAAATTTCTAACATAAAGTAAAGATTCTATTGCCATTTTTCACTTTACACTCAATAGCATATTTCTGTTAGAATGCGCCGTAGTGTATATTTCACGTACCCAGTCAGTACGTGCTGTGTGATAAGCGCCCTGCCTCTTCATGTGGGGGCAGGGCGTACTTTTCCTACCGAGTTTTCAAAAAACCTCCAAACCAATACCCCAAAATTTGCACCACCCCTGCCGTCAAAGCCCCAAATAAAATACCCAATTCGTCCATCATCGAATTCTCCCCCTGACGCATATTAAGCTGATCACTCGACTCCACATACAACATAACCACTAGAAACACGAAATACACCGTCAAAAAGATACAACTCAATACCAGTTGCGGTGTGCGCGGCGCATGCTCCGGCTCCACCACTTTAGTGCTCGTCTTCTTGTGCCCATACCAAAAGCTCAATACCTGACCCACCCCCGCTGTCAGTACACCAATCAATAAACTTATCTCATCAAGTAACGAGTTCTTTCCCGCGCGCATGTTGAGTGAATCACTCACCTCTATGTAAAACATCCCTCCCAAAATAACAAAATAGGCGATCAAAAAAAAGGCACTCAGTATCAGTTGCGGTCCATACCCTTCATTCTCAACCCTCCTGTGACGCTTCCTATGCGCTCGTACATGCCGCTGGTTAGCCGAATCCAAATCAACCCCCAATTCTAACATGTCCTCCTTAAATTGCTCTTCTAATGCACGGAGCTTCTTGAGAAACTTCCGGCAGTGCAATGCCTCCTTTATCTCCTGCTCACTCGGATCTTTACTTAAACCATGATTCTCTCGCACCCAATCGCTGATACTCCGATTGACGATGTCCGCAAACGGACCATCAAATGCAGAATACAGTGTCGGGGCTATGTGCTCAATGTGGGGACATTCCTGTTTCATACCACTTCCCCCCCCAATCCCTAGCTCACCTAGTATCGGAGGTCGCTATTGCTCTAATACCTTATACACATAATTTAAAGATTATTGTTAGAAAACGTTAGTCATTATAAAGTTGAGAAAACCATGCCCTAGACTCGACTAGACCGTCTCATCATCATGCATAGAAATGCCCCCACAAAAAGGGTCAAGAGAACTCCCAATACCACAGCAATCCCATAGCTACTTGGATGGTCAATCTCTAACTCAAGAACAAGTGGCATGTTAGCATTCAGTTGACTCACCCTGCTGAAGTGCAACAAATGCCCTTTCTGAGGTAAAGTCACCTCAATGGTTTGGGCTGCTGGTTGAGCTGCTAGCTGCTGGCTTATCATACGGTCCGCAATCCTCTGCATCGCTTCGCGCTCCTCGGCCGAGTTCCCCATCAATAACTGCTCCACTTGAGCTGGATGGTAGTTGTCTTTGCCCTGAAACAATGGGTTGTTATTGGCCGCTTCCTCAAAAGCATCATTGAAATCCACCATGTTACCCACCGATTTGTTCTCTAAATAGAGCTTCTGACGACGCGTGTTTAAGCCCATAATCGCCTGCTGATTACGCAAGTTGCGTAACTGTACTCGAGCATCTTCATTGGATGCCGCATCCGCTGCTCGGTTCTTAGATACCTGACTCAAAACCTTCTCAGCCTTCTTATAGTCACCACTAGAAATCCAGCTATTTGCTTGATCCAACTGAACCTTCGCTAGCTCAGCCTGCTGCTGCCGCTTACGATTCATGGAACTCTGGTACTCCTGCATACCATAACCATCCCCATCCCCCTCAGCCCCAAGGTAGTCAAAAGCCCCTGAGTGACTATCCAGCACATATCCCTCGGGTAAACTAACAAACCAATCGATTTTTTCTAACGGAGCACTAAAACGAGGCCCAATAAGAGCAATCTTCTTCCCCTCATCCTCCACAGTACGGTACATTAACTTTACCTCAGCTCGCTCACTATCTTCAGCTCCCGCAGTCACATAAAAAAGCTGCTCATTCCCCTGACTGACCACTTCCACACTCTCTCCGTTCACTGTCACAGAAAATAACTGTGCTCCCTCGGGAAGAACTGCACGCATCGTATTCTTCTCTACCACACGAACTTCTAGCTCCGCCAAGGTCAGAGCCGCTCCCTCTGCACTAAAGAGACTCGTCAACTTCCCTGATAACACTCTTAGCTTCAAGGTACTCGCAATCTCATGTCGCTTCACAGATAAACTCAATGATCCCTCTGGCTCAGAGATAACATAACAAAGAGTTGGCACACTGCTATCCGCTTGATTTCTCAATCGTTTAGGCACCGCTGACCAATCACTCGCACGCCACCCCATCACCGAACCTGCGCGAATATCCAAGCGCCCACTCGAACGTACAGACACAAAATGCTGCACCTGACGTACC
This sequence comes from Rubritalea tangerina, assembly GCF_042683245.1. Lineage (NCBI taxonomy): Bacteria > Pseudomonadati > Verrucomicrobiota > Verrucomicrobiia > Verrucomicrobiales > Rubritaleaceae > Rubritalea > Rubritalea tangerina. Next base: position 30,507 of record NZ_JBHUJB010000044.1, on the reverse strand, counting down.
CCCACAAACTCTACTGGCACCACCGATTCGCGACCATCTCGTACCTCGATAGACCGTTGATACTCGACTTCAAACTGTAACCTTCCAATCACCCCTCGACGTAAACGTAACTCCCAGACATCACCTTCCACTGCAACCATTTCTTTCACCTGTGGCCCACTCGCTCGCACCGTCTTTGCTTCTTCCTCATCTAAACCAGGTAGCTTCAACCTCAACTTCTTCACCGCGGCATTCTCCACCGTATAATCCAAGCTTAGCCGCGTCCTGGTCTGCCCCTCCCGTAAGCCCAATTCCTGTAATCCGACCACACGTATCCATGGATCTAACTTTTCAATCCCTAGCTTGAGTGACCAATCAGACTGCAATAATCTAAATGCCAAATCACCCTTCCTATGTGTCCCGCTCTGACGAGCATCCTGCTGTGTCACATGCTGCCGTTCTATGACTCTCAAACGTATTCCTTGCTCTGGAACTACCAAAAGTGACCCCGTCTGACGCATGGCTCCCAGCAGCTCTACATGCGGAACCTCCCATGACTCAACACTCCCTTCCATCACTGGTGACCTCCCAGTAAAATTCAGATGCAGTGATTGCTTACCTATCGTCCTGCCCGTTAAGTGCAGCACAGCGTAGCGCTTCCCTTCCACTGCCACCTCCGTCCAATCTCGTAGTGCCGATCCACTCACTGACTCCACTTCCATTCCCTCTGGAATCATATACCTAAGCTCAAAAACCCCCGCCCGAACAATGTCCACTTCGGCATTCACAGCTAATAACATTTGCTCCTCACCTAACGACAATCTCTGCTTTGTCACCACGCGTAGCTCGGCTGCCACTGGATCCACCTGAAGCTTCAAATTCACCGGCTCCTTCCCGTACCGATAGACCTTTTGCAAACTTAGCCCACGGCGGCTTCCCACCGCCTGATTCCATAGTTTCTTATCAAAGTCAGAAATGTTTGCCGCTGATAAACCATCCGCCTCTATCGCATCAGGCTGCGCATCATTACCAAATGCTAAACCTAATACGCCAACCGTAGAATCCGCCCCTTCAATTACTAAGGGGCTCAACTCTAATCTCTGCGGCAATGCTTCTAATCCTCCCTGAGTCTGAATCAACACCTGAAATCCCTCTGACATAGGCTGACCTAACACCACACTCAACTCGCCCGATTTTGGATCGTATCTCCAACTCTCAACCTGCCCACCTAACACATCCCCAACCATCATTCCGACAGGCACACTTACCTTAAAACCATCAACCTCCCCACTTACAGGCCGCACCATCAATCGATGCCAACCTTCAACCACTCCAGGCGCAGGAATGTAGAGATCCGCACTCTCAACAAACATTCTCTTTTCTTCATTCTTCGGATCCCTCCCCACAGGCCCAAAATGAACCCGCGCTGGTACCAACGGCATGAATTGAAACTCCACACGCGTCTCACCCTGGCCTCCTTCGAGTTTCGTCACCAATGCCTCATCAGACCGTACTTCCCATCCCTCTCTGTCTAAAATGATACGCAACTTCCTCACCGCACTATCGCCAGTCGGAACTTCCCAAGACCGATCCGCAATGCCTCTCAACGGCATCTCATATCTGAACGTACCCTCAATCACTCGATCTGACTCCGCAACTAACAACCACCGAATCCCAGCATCACCTCTCACCTTGTTGACGCGCCCACCCTCAATCTCTATCGAAGTTAAGCTCGCAGGCGCTTTCACTAACAAAATACTCTCTCCTTCTTCCGCTCTCCAACGCACATTCGCTTCTGCATAAACCCGCTCACCTCGTACCTCCCATCGTTGACTAAGCACATCCGCTACTTCCCCAGCCTCTAGATTCCCACCAAGTAATCCAAGCATCCCCACCACTGCAGCTGTCGCAGCCTTTGCCACTTTACTCAATGCCTCTCTCCGCCGCCTAACCCCATCCCACCATTGCCAAACTAACTGTAGCAATAAAACCACAGCAACCATCGCTATCAAACTAAGCAATAGGATCGCCCCTCCACGTTGCCCTAGCACTCCCAAACCAATACAAGGCACCCCAATCGAGCGTACCCATACACCCCGAAGTGACCTCACAAAAAGACTTCCTACCAAGCCAAATACACCCAATGCCCCAACCGCCGTCCAAGCTGGCGAGCGCATCGCAGCCGAACGTGTCTGATTACTCAACTCTAACATAACCTGCTTCTCTGGCGACACCACCGGCGCCACTACTTCAAAACTTTGAGCATTCACACGCCTGTCCTCACGTGCAGATCCAGCACCATCAAGACTCAGGAATAAAGCTAACACTAACCATACCGCACCTACCCATGGCTTCCAGCCACCTCGAGATGCCCTGCTACTTGCCCAAGCTCCAGCCACAATCAATAAAACACATCCAATCAATAATCCCATCCGTGACCGCATCCACTCGAATCCAGTCTCCGTCAAATTGGGTTCCACCGGCCGCACATTGCCACCGATAACATGCAATAAATACCCGCGATCCGAGCTCACTTTCCACTCGCTGATCACTACAGGCGCCCTCAATACAGGAACCGATACCACTGGCCGCTTTGCATCCTCAGCCGCTCCACCATAACGAATCTGTACTTCCACCGGAGCGTTCGGGTCGTCCTTTGCTGGCAAAGGCAATAGATACACCTCTCCATCCTTCCGAGCATTCAAGGCCTGACCATCAGCCCTCACCTCTAACAAATTGGACTTCGTCGGTAAACGCATCTCCAATGCTTTGCGCCCACGCGTCTTCACAAACAACTTAGCCACAGTCACAACCTCACCATCACGTGACACCTGTGTGCTCAAACTCGCAAAGTCAACCACCTGCTCAACCGTGTCACTCGGAGCAAACCACTCCACCTTCAAATTCAACGAAAAGTCTCGTGTCGCATACTGCCAAGCCGCTAAAGAGGGCGCACTGCTCATCAATCTATACTCTACTGGCAACTCAGTAGCTCCTAGCTTTAACAAGCCCCTTGAGTCCTTCACTTCTTGCTTCACCTGCGTAGGACTCACCACTTGAATAAATCCACTCTCATTCTTCGCATCTAACGGACGCACAGTTCCGAGCTCCAGCTCCGCCCCACGTGCACTCATCGGCTGCTCAAACGATACCAACAAAGTAGACCCTCCCAATGTCGGCTGATGCAAGGTCACCACAAGCAACTCACCATCCTGACGCCAACTCCTCACGTTCTGCCCCTCCACCACAACATTTCCAACTCCTCCTGCTTCACCTAAGCCCGGCACCTGAATTCTCCACTCGTGCATCGGCGCCCCCACTACAAAATAATTTACCAAAACACTCCCATACGCCATCCCCTCTTTCAAAGAATACAAATGAAAAACATCCGCTTGCACACTCTGCTCTAAAGCCATCACTGCCATCTTAGCCCCCCATTCCGCTTCTCTCAATCGATACGCCTGCTGTAGCTGAGTACTCTTCTTAGGAAAATACGCTAAAGGCATTTCTACCAATTTTTCCACCTCCACAGGATGGACCCTCCACCCCAATGCCGCTTCCACACCTATATTCCCACGCACATGCTTCGCCTCGGGATAAAGTAACTTCGCGAGCTCCCACTCCCCCTCCTCAGTCGCTATATTGCGTGCCAATCTCACTTGAATGAGCTGACGGCCTATCACCTCCTTGCTGAAGGTCACTTTCAATGAACGGTACCCATCTTGAACCGTACGCCCAACTGCCATCTGACTCATGTGCACGCTCTCCACACTCGCCACTGCATAACCCGCAGGTATCTTCATCTCCCACTCCCGCAACGGTGCCTCCCTAATGTCTAATTCCACATCTGCAAAAATCTCTCTGTCCGTCTCAGATAACTTATAGACTAACACTTCATTCACAGAAACCTCCGGTAATATCTGGTCTGCTACCACCTCCCACTTCCGATCCGCAGAGGGAAAACGATACACAAAGATTTGCTTTCCAATAGCCTCACCAAAGCTCTCGCTCGGAAATTGTGACGGAGCCAGTTGCATCATTCCCTCGTGTAAACTCACCCCTAACTTTACCGCACCTCGGTTACTCAACCTCACAAAACCAGCATGTCGCATCGCACCAACTGGAGTGATCAACATTGGTTGCGCCTTCACTGGAAAACTCCCTAAAGGATTCTGTGTGACCACTGTCACTCTACCTACAGTTTCCCTCTCTCCATTGAGCATTACCTCAAGGAACCTTCCCTCACCCTTCCGCTTCACCATCCAAGTTCCCACATAGGGGCCGTCCACATCGAGCACATCACCTTCACCCTCTAACTTAAAGTCTAGCTTCTTCACCTTCCCCTGAAGCACCTTACTGTCAATTTGTGTACGCTGCCGCAGCATCCCAGCACCCACTTCCACATCCACTAAAGCCTGACTCGTGTAGAAAAAATCACCATTGCCTCCCTTGCGAATCGGTTTCCATTGCAAAGCACATGCTCCACTCGCAGGTAAAAACGTACGCCATACATCCACCCCATCGTCTCCCTCTAACTCATTTCCCCCCATCCTAAATCGGCTTCCCTTCGGGATTCCTGTGATGCTAATCGGAACCACAGGAGCCTCAGGTATTGCAAAACGTAACCCGCGCCAACCATTCTCCTGCCCAATACCTACCACAAAGTCTATCTCCAAGGGGTACGTCCCAGCCCCCTCAAAATCAATCGTGTAGCGAGTCTCATTCACCCGCCCACCCACTCGGGACAATGCAAAAGACATCCCCTGTCCACTTGGAAATCTCTCCATAGCCAAAGGACCAGAAATCAACTCTACCTTCCCACCCTCCTTAGCTCTCACCACCGCGGTACCTGTCAGCCTCAATTTCGCACTCTTACCATCCCCATCAACTCGCGCCTCAATCGCTATATCACTCAACCCAACCTCTGCATATGCCGAACCCGCTTGCACATAATCCAACTCAACTTCACTACGCCCAGTCGATACAAACTTCTTCCTATTCCCACTCTCCGCCCTCCCTAACTTAACTGGCTGACAACCCTCAACCTTACGCAACCTAATCGCAGAACCCTTCTCCCACTTAACCTCCATCTGGTGCGTAAACCCACTCGCCCCAGCCGGCCCAAATGTCATCAACTTAACCTCTTTCCCCCCATCCTCCACCACAGAACTAACAACTACACCTAACATACTGACGTTTGCATCCTTTGGCACCAAATCCAAGTACCTCTTTCCGTCATCCGCACTCTCCCTAATAGACCATGACTTCAACCCCTCTCCCTCCACGCTCAACTTGCCATACCTTCCCACTAGCTCCACACTCATGACCTTCGCCTCCCCCTGAAGCACTCTCATACTCAGTCCCACCACTTGCTCAACCTTTCCTCGACTCAATCGCACTGAATTATCTGCCTCGATCGTATAAAATAAAGGAGCTGCAGGCGGAATCCCTGTCGCCGTTATCACCATCTTCTTGGCATCCTGAGTCTTCACCGAAACCTCATCCTGAGCCAGCGCCGTCATGGAGATCACCCCCATGACAGCGCACACACAGTAGCGACTCACACGAGCCACCTTGGTTTTCACACACACGAAATTCTGCATATCTAGTTTCATAGCAAAAATGTTGGATTTACTTTGTAAAAGGTTTGTAATTTCTCCGTCTAACGAATCACCACTCAGAGAGTCTTGCGTACCATCTCGATCAGATCCTGTACCTTCTGACTCCCTGCAAATTTAGCTTCTATCTGACCAATAACTTCTCGCATGCGACTGAAGTCCACACTGCCCTCATCGCTCTCGTGTAACTTCTCAGCCAACATCCCTGCCACCACTGCCAATTGCATAGACCCACTCGCTTCATCCAGCGAGCGCACCTTCTCTTGGTAGGGAATCGTCCAGCTCCTCTCCACCATCTGACCCGTAGACATGTCCAGAAACCTTACAAACACTGTCCCTATCGCTCCTCTACCCCCCTCTTTTACTTCCACTTGGTACAGCGCAGACCCACTCTCTTCAGCTGCCATCTCTGCAGCATCCACCCCATCATTGCGGAAATCCTCCTTCTTCAAACGGTGCTTCTCAAACCCCAGCAAACGATACCTCCCCACCCTCTCAGGATTAAATACTACCTGAACTTTCACATTCTTGGCTGCAGGCCGTAATGCTCCAGCTATCTGCTTTCCAAACTCGGCATCCGCATCACTCGGCTTATCTAACACGTAGTACCTGCCGTCACCCTTGCGCGTCAAAGCCTCTAAAATCCCATCATCCAATCCATCAAAACCCACCCCACAAGCATCAAATGCTACCCCCTCACCACGCATCCCCTCTACAAGTTTACTCAAACTCTCAGGCTGCGCGTCACCCAAGTTGGCAGCCCCATCCGTCAAAACCAATACCCGACTCTGCACCCCCTTCTTCTTTCTCCCTAATAAATGCTGCTTTGCAACCAGAAGCGCCTGCTCCAAGTTCGTCCCCCCCTCGCTTGACCTTCCCTTTACAGCATCCAGTATAGCCTCCCGCTGATCCCCATTGATACCATCAACTAATAACCGCGTCTGACGAGCAAAACTCATCACACTCACCTTGTCACCCTCCCCTAGTTGCTTGCTTATCTCCACGAGCGCTCGCTCTACAGTAGCCACCCTGTCTGGCCGCTCCATCGATCCAGAGTTATCCAGTAAAATAACAATATCAAGCGGCTCAGAACGCCCTTGTGCCGCCGTACTCATCGCCACACGCAATAAATTGCGCTGCTGCTTAAAGGGATGCACCACTTGCTCCTGAGCACAGGCCACCTTTTGCGCCATGCTAGGCTTTGGATCACCATAATCAAAGGCGTTGATGAATTCCTCACTCCGAATTCCCACTGGATCCGGCCATAGATTACGCTCCAACATCGCCCCCCTAGCCAACTGAAATGACGCATCACTCACATTGAGCGAAAATGTCGAATGCGTCTGATCACTCGCTGACACCTCCTCCACAACCGGTTTCTCAACTTCAGCCTCCAGCACCTCAACCATCGATTCTAGTTCCTTGTTAGACTTATCGATGGCCTCTTCTAACACAGCTTCTTCCTGCGTAGCATTCTCAGGCAACTCAAGATCCCATGCCTTATCCACTTCCATTAACAATGCAGCCCGTGTCTGGTCGTAAGCTGCCCGATAATAATCAGACTGAGCATGCGCTATCCGCTCCAGACCTCTGCGTGCCTCTTGATTGTAACGATCCTCTCTTAACACTTTTTTGTACTCCTCTGCCGCTTCCTCGTACTTACCTAAATTTTGGTACCCTTCAGCGAGATACAAACTTCTATCCTTCCCGTTCACGTCCGTCCCCGTAGCCTTCGATGGTCGCTCTACGCCCAATCCATCCCTGTCCAAAAAAGCATCCACGCTCTCTCTTCTCACTGCAAAATCACCAGAGCGGTTCCCCCCGCTCACTCCCGCTACAGTGTCACCCTTCTTTTCAGGTACACCGGCAAAAGTATTGCCCGCTTGTGGCTGCTTGAAACTAGCATCTCCAACACTATAGCCATAATAGCGACTGTTACTACCTGCTTCCGCTTTCTCACCAATAGGCCGATTCTCCGCCCTCGCCCCAAGCTGCCCTTGCACACCAACCCCATTCTCAACAACCGAGTAACCAGCGCCTCCCCCCCAACCATCACCAAAATCATCACCATTCCCAAAATCAACCATAGGCTCATCTACCATAAGCTCCGGTACCGGTACTGCCTTCGCCTTTTTAGAAGCAATCACCTTCGCCATAGATGAAGCTGGTGCAGACGGCTTACGATCAACCACATTGCCCACTTCAGACGCTTCCGCATGACGTCCCCTGCCGCCCTCCATTTCCCCCGCTGCCACAGGACCATCATCGGGCATGCCCCCTTTATCTAGAAAAGAAAAATCTGCCCCCTCTATCTCCTCTTCTTCCAACACAATTGCATCCGGGGACAGAGATAAAAGCTCAACCTGCTCAACCTTGGCCATAGGCGCTGCCGACTTCAGCCTCTGATACACCCTATTCGGAATCAATAAGGCCATCGCTACTAAGGTCACTAACAAACACGCAGCCACATTCATCACGCTCCGCCAGTGAAAATGCCGCACACTCACGGATTCCTCAGCACCCCCATCTGCCTCCTCATCCTCGACAGCCATTGCCCCCAATACCTTGGCTCGGCGCTCAGCACTTAACTTCCACCCATCATCACCTTCTTTACGCACTGCACCTACCAATCCTCCATGCACTTCCTGCATCTCCTCGTAAAATTGCCTCAAGCCTACATCCTCAGCCATCAATCGCTCCAATTCAGCCCTCTCAAAATCACTCGCTTCACCTAACACAAGCGCCACAATGCGAACCTCCACCTCTGGGTCGTGCCATACTCCTATGCTGTCATCACTCATTATCTTGGTCTCCTTTCCTTATTCAGTTCCCTCCACTCCCACTCGCTTCAGCCCCTCACCTAAACTCTTTAAAATGTGGTGCAATCGATACCCCACATTGCCTACCCCAATCTCTAACTTCTCTGCTATGCCTGCATACGAAAGCTCTTCTTCGTACTTCAGCCGTATCAGCTCCTGATCACTCTCAGACATCTCAGACATCAAAGCTCTCAGTTTTGCTGCCGTCTCTAACTTATCGGTGCACCTGTCAGGACGCTCGTCATTCGACTCTCCTGCTTCCTCATCCCCGATCGATTCACGCCGGTGCTTCCGTAAATAGTTCAATGCCAAGTTCCTTACCGCACGGTAAAGCCATGCCCGCGGTTGCTCCATTTGCCCCCAGTGCTGGTGCGCCCTCATGAATGCCTCCTGCACCAATTCCTCAGCCACCTCACGCCGCCTCACCAACGCATACGCATACCGTAAGAGTGGCGACTCCTCATCGCGAAAACATTCCTCTAACGAATGCTCTGCCGCGCTACGAGTGGCTTGCTTTGGATTTCCCATTAACTTCATTGGCACTGGCTCAGTCATTTGTGACATCGAGTTCTATCTATTACGACACAGCACCAAACAGATCCTTAGAACATTTTTTCACTTTTTTCATCGTTAGAGTCTGCAGACATTCATACCCTAGCGAGTATGATGAATATCCTCATCATCGCTATCGCCCTCAGCGTCGCTGGATTTCTAGCTTTTTCAAAAAAGCTCAACACCTCCAGCGCCTGGCGCGCCACCCTCACGCCTCTCGCCTCTATCATGGGCAGTGGCTTTCTCGTCTGTGCCCCACTAATCGGCGGCATTGCAGGCCCTTGGTCACTTTTCTTCATGATCGGCCTACTGCTCGTAGCCTACGCTGTCGGCGCATGCATTCGCTTCAACATCCGCCATTTCGAACCTATCGAAAATGCCCAACACGGCACCGTCCAGCGTGTCGCCCTCGCCTCGCGCATGGTCTTAGCCATCGCCTATTTCATCTCCGTCGCCTACTACCTCCAGCTGCTCGCAGTCTTTGTCCTCAGCATCTTCGGCATCGATAACTCCATCGCAGCAAAGGCCCTCAGCTCCACCATCCTCATTGCCATCTCCATCGTCGGTATCACCCACGGACTCAGCTCCATGGAACGCCTCGAGAAATATGCGATCAGCTTGAACCTTGGCATGATCTGCGCCCTCCTCTTTGCCCTCCTCTGCCATAACATCCAGCTCTTCCAAAACAACACCTGGCAGCTCCCACTCAGTAAATCACATTTCGACACCACCGATATTCGAGTCATCCTCGGTCTCCTCATCGTCGTACAAGGCTTCGAAACCTCACGCTACCTCGGTGCCGAACACAGCCCCCAAGAACGCATCACCACCATGCGCCGCGCCCAGTGGATTTCATCGGCTATCTACATCATCTTCATCAGCCTCATGACCGTACTCTTCCACCCCGGACTCGGCTCAGATGTCACGGAAGTCATCCAGCTCACCGCCCCCGTCGCTGCCGTCCTCCCCATCCTGCTCACTGTCGCTGCCGTCGGGAGCCAGTTCTCTGCATCCGTGGCAGACGAAGCCGCTGCCGGAGGCCTCCTCGAAGATGTCTTCAAAGTCCCGACCAAGCGCGCCTATCTCCTCGTGATGATCGTCTCCGTCAGCCTCACCTGGATCACCTCGGTCACCGAAGTCATCTCCATCGCCTCTCGCGCCTTCGCCGTGTACTACCTCCTCCAGTGCACCGTCGCAGCCCTTCTCGCCAATAGAGAAAAAAATCACCCCCGCACCCTGGCCTTCAGCCTGAGCGCTCTCCTCTGCCTCATCGTCGCACTCTTCGGTATCCCTGCTGAGTAGCTCCACTTCAGACTTGTATCTTCACTGGGCTCAGCTCTAGCTACTCACATGTCTAATATCACTTGCCCACTCTGCACCATGGATGACGTCGCCGAGCATAAGCAAATCTTCGAATGCATGGTCTGTGGCCACGAGTGGCCCAAACCCAGCCCCACTGATGAGGATGCTGAAGAGACCGGCCCCCGTGTCGTCAAAGACGCCTTCGGCAATACCCTCCAAGACGGCGACATCGTCCAAATGATCAAAGATAAAAAACTCACCGGTACCTCTAAAGTCCTCAAGTGCGGAACCAAATCCAAACCCATCCGTATCCAAGAACACGGCGACCACGAAATCTCCTGCAAAATGGACGGATTCTCCATCGGCCTCAAAGCCAAATTTGTCAAAAAAGTGAACCCCTGATCCCCCCACAAAACTCCCCCATTGCCACATAGGAGCAGCACCCACACTATGGCTCGCCTGAAAAATAACTATGAGTCCGAAGGCTTCTATGGCATCGGTGTCCTCTACTCCCAAGACGCCTACAACGTCGGAACCCTCTGGCGCTCCGCCTACATCCTCGGTGCCTCCTTCATCTTTACCATCGACCACAAATACAAAAAACAATCCAGTGACGTCACCAAGTCCTGGAGCAAAATTCCCCTCTTCCACTACTCCAGCTTCGAGGACTTCAAAAACCACCTCCCCTTCTCCACCAAACTCATCGGAGTAGAACTAACCGACCAAGCCACCGAACTCAAGGACTTCGCCCACCCACAACGCGCCGTCTACCTCCTCGGTGCAGAAAATACCGGCATCCCACCTGAAATCATCAACGAATGCCACGACCTCATCAGCCTACCCGGCGCCTTTAGCCTCAATGTCGCCGTCACTGGGAGTATCGTCGCCCATGACCGCCATGCCAAAATCGGCGGCCGCCTCCCCACTACAGGGAACCACTAACCCTCACCACCCAGCTCAACCTTCAAATAATGCCGGTAGAGCGTCTCCACCTTCTGACGCGCCCACGGAGTCTTACGTAAAAACTTTAAGCTCGATTTTAAACTCGGATCATTCGCAAAACAATTAATCCGAATCCGACACGCCATATCCTCCCAACCATAATAATCAACTAAGGTCTCTAACATCACTGCCAGTGTCACCCCGTGCATCGGGTCATTCGGGTGGGATCGTCGCTCACTCATACCCGCTTAAGATCCACACCTCCTCCCTCACTGTCACGCGTATTCTCCCCTGCTTTGACAGATCCCCATTCCCGTGTAGCGTCATCCCGTGGATTCCATTACCCAAGCAGCCCTCGGAGGCCTCTGCGGCGAGCTCGTCCTACGCAAACAGCTCGGCTGGAAGGGCGCACTCTGGGGCGTCTTCTTCGGTACCCTCCCCGACCTCGACATCTTCATGTCACCCTGGCTCGACGATATGGAAAGCCTGCGAAACCACCGCAGCCTCTCGCACTCCCTCTTCCTCATGCTGCTCATGAGCCCCATGTTCGGCTGGCTCCTCGCCCGCCTCCACAAACACCTCAGCATCCGCCGCGCCACCAGCTTCGTCCTCCTCACCTGGGCTACCCATGTCCTCATCGATTGCTTCAATAGCTACGGCACCCAAGTCCTCGAACCCTTCTCCAACTACCGAGTCGCCTTCGGCAATATGGCCATCGCCGACCTCTTCTTCACCCTCCCCATGCTCCTCGGAAACTTCCTCTGCCTCTTCTGTGCTCGCGAAGGAAAAGCCCGCAGCATTATCACATGGACCACCACCACTTGGATCAGCCTCTACGCCCTCGCCAGCGTCTCCCTCCTTCTCTGGGCTAAATCCCAATTCCAACAAAAACTCCAACGCTCAAATATCGCTACCAGTGAGATGCTCGTCTCCCCCACACTCAGCAATATCTTCCTCTGGAGAATGGTCGCCCGAGACCCCAACCATTACTACGTCTCCTATTGGTCAGTCTGGGATGACCCTAAACGACCCATCCATATCGATACTATCCCAAGATCCCCCCAACTCGCTGACCCCTACCAAAATACCAAAACCTTCAATACCCTCGACTGGTTCAGTAAAGGATGGTGGAAAGTCTTCCCACACCCCACAAACCCAAATTCTATCTACTTCGTCGATATGCGCTTCGGCGAAATTCAAAACTTTAAACATGACCCACCACTTAAAGTCACCCCCTTTATCTGGCAACTCACCAATCATGACGATGGCTCTATCAGCCAACAACAAGTGCGAATGCGCGAAGGACTCGATATGAAAGCCGCTATCCAACAACTCCAAGAACGTGCCGCCGGACACGCCCCTAACTGGCACCTCGGCATCTGGCCCTGGGAAAACAAGTTCTCTGAGTTCTAACTTCCCTATTCATTACCAATCGCTTATCATGCGAAGCTGTTATGCTCCGCTTTCTCCCACTCCTCCTTCTGCTCCCACTCCTCCTTCTGCTCCCCATCCTCAGCTCCTGTAGCAACAACGAATACGGTAATGTAAGCTACGCCAGCGCCCCCAAAATTATCAATGTCTCAGACTGGGACCCCAAAGAAAAACAACGCTCCGGTAGAAGCTATTCACCCTCTAACCAATCCGCCCTCAAAGCCAATGGCGCGAAAGCCCTCATCGCTCGCTGCGCAAAAGGAAGCTATATCGATACCAAATGCGCAGACTTCCTCGCCGGCGCCGAACGCCAAGGCATGCTTCTTGGTACCTACTATTACGTCCTCCCCGGTGAGTCCGCTAGTACCCAAGCCTCCCGCTACCTCAACCGACTCCGTACAATCAAACAAAGCCGTGCGCTCCGCACCCCTAAAGTCCTCCTAGTCGCCGACTTCGATACCCATTGCAGTGCCGCTCTCATGGCAAACTTCGTCACCGAAATCCAAAAACGCACCGGCGTCACCCCAGTCGTCTACCTAGAAAATAGCTCCACCATCCGCAATACCCTGCGCTACGCCCCCGCCACCTATAAAAAACACCTCAGCCGCTGCCCCTATTGGATCGCACTCTACTCTAACGAAAACCCAGGGCTCGAAACCCCACGACAACTCGCACACGCATCCGGCGTCTGGCACGACTGGGCCATGTGGCAATACGGCGGCGTCTTCTGGCGCGGTGGCCGGTCAAAAATCTACCACTACCAAGGTGGCTCATGGAATACCCCAGCCTACTTCGGTAACCTCGACCGCCCCGTCGAACGCAGTGGCTTCAATGGCAGTGAAAGCCAAATGCGCTCCTTCTGGAATAAACATTCCTGGGCCTGGTAACACCACTTACGGAGCCTCCCCCTTGAGCCTCTCGCGCCATTCCTCAGGGCGCACCTTGAACAAAGCCCCCTCCCTGCGCTGCAACTTGCCGCTGCGCACCTGCTCCTGATCATTCACCATCTGCTCACACGCTTCCCTCCACCACGCTGCGTGCAGCGCACCCATACGAGCAACCCGCTCCGCCTCACTACCAGACAAATCATCTCCCTCACCTCGGTCTTCCAAATAGCGGTACAATCCAGCGTACTGACCCAAGTTCCACGCCAGTCGGTACTCCCCATCAAACACACTCGTGTACACCCTCTCGTATCTAGCAAGCTCATCAGAGCTCGCCCACCTCCCCAAATGCGCAAATAACACCCTCTCTCCTGACACCTCCTTACCCTCACCAGTCAGATAATAACCTAAATCCACCCCCTGAACCCCTTCCTCTAACTCCCCCCCTGCCAAAGATACCAATGTCGGCAAAACATCCATCCCACTCACTAATGCCTCACCCTCTACCCTAGGCTTTACCTTCCCCGGCCAATACCACCACGCAGGAACACAAGTCGCCCCCTGCCACGTCTGCCCCTTCGCTCCACGCATCCCCGCATTGTATAAACCTCCATCTAACACTTTTCCATCCAGCCCGTGACCCGCCCCCCTAGCACCACTAATCGCGTGCCCATTGTCACTCATGAAAATCACTAACACTCCTTCCTCCCGTGCATCCACCCACTCGATCAACTTGCCCATCTGACGATCTATGCTCGATACCATAGCGTAGTAAGTCATTTGTGACCGACTCAGCCCCTTCCCCTCATAGATCTCCACCAATTCCTTCGGTGCCGCCAATGGCGTGTGCGGTGCACTCGTCGCAATATACGCAAAAAACTTCCCCTCCTGCCTCTCCATCCAGTCCATCGCCTCCCGAAATACCACATCCACACAATATCCCTCAGCCTGCTCCCGCACCCCATTGCGCATCATCTGCGGCCCAAACCTCGGCAATAATTGATTCTGCGTATAATACGCCACACCAAAACCTCTCTCATGTGGATCTAACGATCTCCCACTCAAACCCTTCCCCTCACCCAAGTGCCACTTGCCAAACATCCCCGTCGCATACCCCGCCTCCCTGAGGTACTCAGGCAATAGCTTCACATCATCGCGTAACTTGTTGCGCCCCACCGTCGTGTGCGTCACCCCCACAAAAAATTCATGCCGCCCACTCATCAATTGCGCCCTGCTCGGTGCACATGTCGGAGCCACATGAAAGTTCCCAAACCGCAACGACCTCCCCGCCAATGCATCTAAATGCGGTGTCTCTATCACCCCATTCCCATTCACCCCTATCTCCCCCTTACCCATGTCGTCCACTAACACCATCACCACACTCGGCCCTCCCGCACACAGTTTCCCCAAACACCCAATCATCACTAACACAATCGCTAATCTCATGCCCACCTAATGCATATTACCTCCAACTGTATTATAGATTTTTTGCAGATTTTCGTCAGCATTTCCCCTCCCGTGCCCTTCCCTCTCTTAGATACCTCAATCACTTATGAAATACTGCATCCCTACCCTGCTCGTGCTCGGCCTCTCAGCTGCTGCAAACCCCACCATTAAAAAACTCAACTCACGCAATTTCTCAAAAAATACCCAACTCGGCCAAGTCGACTTCTTCCTAGAAAGTGAGAAACAACAAGCCCAATGGACCATCCAACCCCATGTCACCGTCACAGGCGGACGCTTCTTCATCGGCTCAATCCAAGGAAAAAATAAAGACTGCGCGCACTTTGTCCTCGACGGAGGTGGCACCCTCGCCATCGACCACACCCGCCCCTTCGCCATGCGACTCGGACAAAATGAAGCCTCCGAAGTCGCTTACCTCACCATCAAAAATGGCACCAAACTCGTCGTCAAAGGAAACAAAAATGCCCTCTTCCGAGGTATGAAAGGGAGCTTTATCACCCTCCAAGGCCCAGGTAGCTCCATCCAATGGCATGGCTCGTGGGGCCCCGCCTATAAACTCATCAAAGCCCACGAATCCCGCGATCGCTACCTCCCACTGCGGCACTCAGGTGGGAAATTAGAAATTGTCGAACGAGATGGCATCACCACCGCCACGGTCGTCCCAGAACCTAACGCGCTCGCCCAAACCTCGAGCCATACTCCCACCCCTCCAAAAGTCACCCCAAAACCCACCACCAACGCCGCCCTCATCTCCTTCGGTAATGTCTCCGTCTGCCTGACCCATTGACACTCTAACTTACAATCTGAACCAACAACTTTGCAGATTGCGTCACATATTATAAACGAAAGTGTCGCAATGTGAGATTGTTGCTGTGCCCCAGAACCCGCATGGTAGAGGGCACATGACGATCTACGTTTCAGAAATTTCTTACCACAAAGCACAGTCGACTTTCGAACGCCTCAGTGCCGAAACCGACTACACTTTCACCCCAGTCGCCGAAGAGGAAAACGCTCTTGCCTCCGCCATCAGCAACAATGGCATCAAGGCCTTCATCGCCGACATCTTTCCCTACAATGGCGCCCTCTACGACGCACTTCCCGCAGGTGGCATCATCGCACGCTACGGCGTCGGCCACGATAGTATCGATAAGACCCTCGCCAGCTCCAAAGGCATCCACGTGGCCAATACCCCAGGTGTGCTCGATAACGCCGTCGCAGAACACGCCTGCTGGATGATCGGCGCCTCCGCCCGCCACCTCCATTCCGCCCACGCCTCCACGACCTCAGGCCACTGGCAACCCAAAGGCGGTGTCGAACTCCGTGGCCGCAAAGTTGCCATCCTCGGCTTCGGAAGAATTGGCCAAAACCTCTGCCAAAAACTCAGCTTCGGCTTCGGCATGCAAGTCACCGGCGTCGATATCTTACCCGAAGACCAGTTCGCCCCACTCAAAGAATCAGTCGGTTTCTCACACTACACAACCGACCGTGACGCTGCCCTCGCAGAGGCCGATTTCGTCGTCCTCCTCATGGCTGTCGTCCCCGCTACTAAACATATCGCCAATGCCGATTTCTTCCAAAAAATGAAATCCAGTGCCGTCCTCGTAAATTCCGCCCGCGGCGCCCTCGTCTGCGAAAATGACCTCTACGATGCACTCGAACAAAAACACATCGCAGCTGCCGCCCTCGATGTCTTCGAGGCCGAACCCTACTCCCCACAATCACCAGACAAAGACCTCCGAACCCTCCCCAATATCCTCATGACGCCGCACATCGGCTCCAACACCGAAGAGTCAAATGCTGCCATGGCCGCCACCGCTGCCCAAAACTGTATCACCATCCTCGAACAAGGCCCAGATGCCTGCCCCAATATCGTCAACCGCTAAACCTATGCCTCCACGCATCGTCATCATGGGTGTCTCCGGCTGCGGTAAGTCCACAGTCGGCTCGCTCCTCGCATCCCAACTCAATGTCCCCTTCCTCGATGGCGACGACTTCCACCCCGATGCCAATCGACAAAAAATGAGCGAGGGCATCCCACTCACCGATGCCGACCGCCATCCCTGGCTAGAAACTCTCGCTCAGCAACTCCAACAACATTCTAACGGCTGTGTCCTAGCCTGCTCAGCACTAAAGCGCTCCTACCGCGACACCCTGCGCTCCGCTGGCCCCCTCCACTTTATCCTCCTCGAGGGTTCACACCAGCTCCTCCTCGATCGCCTCACCGAACGCAGCGCCACCACTGACCATTTTATGCCCAGTAGCCTGCTCCAAAGCCAACTCACAACCCTAGAAGATATCGGCTCTGAACCCGATGCCTTCGCCCTCTCAATCCAGTCCCCCCCACACTCCATCGTCCAACAAGCTCTCAGCCACCTCGCTCACCATGCCTGAATCCTTCTACCTCGTCGACCAAGACAAACATAACACCCTCGTCTCCGCCGCCTACCAAGCGCGTGGCTTCGCTAAAGATGAAGCCGATGAAGCAGCCGCCATGGCCGCCGCCGCTACCTGGCACGGCAACCGTACCCACAACGCCCTCAAAGCCCTCCACCTCGATGAACTCTTCGGCTCCGCCATCGGTGGCTGCGTCCCTAACGCTCCCATCGAACTTATCCCCTCCCGCTTCAAAGCCACCGAAGTCTGGAATGCTAATAAAAAACTCGGCCAGTCAGTCGCTAAACGCGCCTTCGACCGCGCCATCGAACTCGCTGAAACCTACGGAGTAGGAATCGTCTCCGTCGATAATGCCTTCCACTACCTCTGGGGCGGTGGCTATGTCATCGAAGCCGCCAAACGTGGCTACATCGCCTATACCAATTGCACCTCCACTCTAGCAGAAGTCGTCCCCTTCATGGGTAAAACACCCACCCTGGGTACCAACCCCCACTCCTGGGGCTTCCCCACCACCGATATCCTAGGCTTCCCCATCGCTATCGACTGGGCCACTTCCACCTGCGCGATGGGACGCGTCCAACAACTCAAACGCGAGGGCGGCACACTCCCTCCTCTCGCCGCCGTAGATACCGATGGCCAACCAACCACCGACCCTAACAAGGTCCATGCACTCCTCCCCTTCGGCGCCCACAAAGGCTATGGCCTCTCACTCATTAACGAGCTCACTGCCGCCTACATCGGCGGCTCACTCCCACTCCACCGAGGCCACACCCCTCCATCCAAAGACGAAAAATCCACCACCGCCTTCTTCTTCCAAATCATTCACCCAGAAGCACTCTCCGGACAAGCCTTCGCCTGCCAACGCTCCCAACAAGAAAACCTCAAAGCCGTCGTCGAAAATATCCTCACCCAAGGAAATGAAAAAAGCATCCTGCCTGGACAACTCGAAGCCCAAGCCGCCCAACGCTCCGAAGCCGCTGGAGGTCTCCTCTTCTCAGCCGCAGAAATCGATGAACTCAACACCATCGCCCGCACACTCGACTTCCCAGAATTTGCCAAAGTCCCAGCACCCTAACACGATGGATTCCTACCTTCACAAAGACGTCTTCCTAGACACCCAAACGGCACGCAGCCTCTTCCACAATACCGCTGCCCACCTCCCCGTCGTCGACTTCCATACCCACCTCCCACAAGACCAAATCCTCTCTAACCATCGCTTCGAAAACCTCTGGGAACTCTGGCTCAAACACGACCACTACAAATGGCGACTCATGCGCGCCTGCGGGATCCCAGAAGACCAAATCACTGGAAATGCCTCACCCTGGGAAAAGTTCGCCGCATTCGCCAGCTGCCTCCCACTCGCACCAGGTAACCCCGTCCACCACTGGGCACACCTCGAACTCCAACGCGTCTTCAATATCCATACCACCCTCACCCCCCAGACCGCTGAAGAAGTCTGGAACGAGGCAAATGCCAAACTCGCTGACGACCCATCACTCAGCGCACGAGGATTGCTCTCAAAATTCAAAGTCGAGCTCGTCTGCACCACCGATGATCCCACACACGACCTCGCCGCTCATAAAACTCTCGCTCAAACCTATAGCGAACTCCGCGTCCTCCCCACATTCCGCCCAGACAATGCCCACAACGTCCAACAACCCACTGAGTTTCGTAAGTGGATCCACGCACTCTCCCATTGCTATGGCCAAAATATCGAAAACTTCCAAACACTCGTCACCGCCCTCCATCAACGCCATGACTTCTTCCACTCACATGGCTGCCGCCTCTCCGACCACGGCCTCCCATTTTCCCCTGCCGCAGAGGCCAGCCCAGCCGAGCTAGAGTCCATCTTCCAACAAACTCTATCAGGTGCCCCAGCCTCCGCAATCGAGTGGGAAAAATTTGCCACTGCCCTCCTCAAGCATGTCGCACAATGGAATACCCAAAAGGACTGGACCATGCAGCTCCACCTCGGACCACAGCGCAATGTCAACTCACTCATGCATATCCAAACTGGCAATGATAGTGGCTTCGATACCATGGGTTCCATGCCCCAAACCGCTAAACTCATCGACTTCCTAGACACACTCGCTAACGCAAATTCCCTCTCGAAAACCATCGTCTACAACCTCAACCCCATGGAGTCAGAAGCCATCTGCTGCGCACTCCAAAACTTCCAAAACCACTCAGCTAAAGGACGCATCCAGTACGGCCCCGCCTGGTGGCACTGTGACCATGTCCGTGGCATCCGCGAGCAGTTAGATATCCTCGCATCTCTCGGTGCTCTCGGTACCTCCATCGGCATGCTCACCGACTCACGCTCATTTACCTCCTACGTCCGCCACGAATACTACAGACGACTCCTCTGCCAATACCTCGGAAAAGCTGCCGAAGCCGGTGAAATCCCTAACCAAGCAGACTACCTTGAGCAACTCGTAGCCAACCTCTGCTACCATAACCCAAATACCTACTTCGCCTGGTAATCCCCATGATGCACCGACTTCCATACATCCTCAGCCTCCTCCTCACGAGCCTCCTCACTTGCTCCGCAGCACACTTTGCCAATGGTATTAAGATTGGGGAAGTCGATCACTCCTCCGCCGTCGTCTGGACCCGACTCACCACCCACCCAAAGGCTATCCACCAAAATAACACCCATAACTTCTACCCCAAAAAAGAAAAAAAACTCGACCCACTGCCCTGGCAAGTACCTGGAACACCCGGACAAGTTCGCATCACCTATTGGCCACAACAACAACCTAACAAACCTCACACATCTCCCTGGGTCCAAGTCAATGCCACTACCGACTTCTGCCACAAATTCCACTTAAAAAACTTACTCCCAGCCACAACCTACCAACTCAAACTCGAAGCCCGCAAAGCGGATGCCGACACCCACCCAAGTACCTTCACAGGGTCCTTTCTCACCGCACCTAGCTCCGTCTCCACTGACCCACTCACCTTCTGTGTCACCACCTGCCAAGGCTTCCACCGCCGTGATACCCCTGATGGACACATGATCTATCAGTCTATGTTAGAGCTAAAACCCTCCTTTCTCGCACACACCGGGGACGTTCTCTACTACGATAAACCCCAACCCTTCGCCAAAACAATCCCACTCGCACGCTATAAGTGGAACCGAATCTACGCCCTCCCTCACCTCAAAAACTTCCACCGCCAAGTCTCATGCTACTATCAAAAAGACGATCACGATGTCATCAAAAACGACGCTTGGCCCGGACAACACTACGGCAAAATCAGCTTCCAAGATGGCCTCAATATCTTCAGTGAACAAACCCCCTTCCCACAAAACCATCCCTACCGAACCCGACGCTGGGGAAAACATGCCCAAATCTGGTTCATGGAAACCCGCGACTTCAGAACTCCCAATAACCTCCCAGACCCCAATCAACGCAAAATTTGGGGCGACCAACAAATCCAATGGCTCGCCAACTCACTCGCCGCTTCAGATGCCTCCTTCAAATTTGTCGTCTCCGCCACTCCCATCGTCGGACCAGACCGTACCAAAGGAAAATCCGATAACCACGCTAATGCAAGCCACCGCGTCGAAGGTGATAAAGTCCGCGCCCTCCTCAGTGCTTCTCCTAACACCTACGTCATCTGCGGCGACCGCCACTGGCAATACGCATCCATCCACTCCACTACCAAACTACACGAGTTCGGATGCGGCCCCGCCAGTGACATCCATGCCTCTGGATACAGCCTCAAAGAGCGTACCCCAGAACACACCTACCTCAAAATTTGTGGCGGCTTCCTCTCCGTCACCGTGAAGGAAACCAATGGCTCGCCCACTGCCACCTTCACCCATCACTCCGTCGATGGCTCGACCAACAACACCCAATCCTTTAAGCTCCAATAAGTAATACTATGCACTTCCTTGAACACCTCTTCTCACTCAAAGGACAAACTGCCGTCGTCATCGGCGGTACCGGTGAACTCTGTGGCCACATGGCTCACGGCCTCGCCCAAGCCGGTGCCAATATCATCCTCGTTGGCCGATCAAAAACCAAGGCCCAACAACGTATCGACGCCATCCATTCCACCGGAGCTGCCGCTCACTTCATCGCCGCAGATGTCTCTAACAAAGAATCCATCCAGGATGTCCTCGACCAAAGCCTCTCACACTTCGGACAAGTCGATATCCTCATTAATGGCGCAGGCATCAACTCACCCACTCCCGTCCTCGATATCACCACCGAGGAATTCCAACGCATTCTCGATGTGAACCTCACCGCAACCCTCCACGCCTGCCAAGTATTCGCCAAGCATTGGCTAGAAAATCAAGCTCAGGGTTCTATCATCAACCTCGGCTCCATCTCCGGACTCAACCCACTCTCACGCGTCTTTTCCTACTCCGCGTCCAAAGCCGCCGTTCACAACCTCAGCAAAAACCTCGCCAGAGAATGGGCAAACCAAAAAATTCGAGTCAACACCCTCGTCCCCGGCTTCTTCCCCGCTGAACAAAATAAAGCCGTCCTCGATAGCTCACGCGTTGCCTCCATCATGAATCACACCCCCATGGATCGCTTCGGCACCCCTGATGAACTCATCGGCGCCACCCTCCTTCTCGCCTCTAACACTGCCGGTAGCTTCATCACCGGCCACGAAATGATCGTCGACGGAGGATTCCAATCCATGTCGATTTAATGTCGATCCTGAGCTAGACTACCAAGTCAACAATTTGGCACTTCACTCCCCCCTCCGCCTCATTGCTCCACCTTGCGCACAGTCAGATAACACACCCCCACCTGCTTTCCTGAAGCCAGCTTGAAGACCCCACCCAACTTCTGCTTGCCCTCAGCTAAATGCACCCGCTTTCTCACGCAGTCATCTTCTGCGTTCACCTCAAAATCTGCCACGGAAACACCATTCACTAACAGCTGCGCTCCCACCACTGGTATAGCCGCCCCCTTCGTCTCACGAAAAGCCCTAGACGCCCCAGGCACACCCGCTCCTGCGGCCATGCCAGCACCTATCGCTAACTGTGTTTCTTGCGGCCACCTCCTTAACTCTAACTCGTACACCCCAGCTACTTTCACATCCACATACCAATACGCATCCACCTTGTCGCACACCCACTTCTCTAAGCCTCGCACCCCCGCCTGATTCCACGGCGGCATTCTCTCACTGATCCAATCGTGTGCAGTCAATAACACTTCACTCGCTTTCGCATCACCTAACACAAAAGCTGCGCTGTTCTTGTAACTCGGCTCTAGCTCCGCCCACCACGACTCATACGCCTCCCGCATCGCCGCAACCCGCTCTGGATGCTGCCCAGCCACATCATTCCTCTGACCAGGGTCCTCCTCTATCGCATATAATTCCTTTCCATTCACTAACCTCCACCCCTGAGTCATCACCGCTGACTTCCTCCACTTCACTGGATCCACTACCCTCTGCGAGTCCGTGATCAAATACCTCTCAGGCCATCCCTCATCCTTGCCTAACATCAAGTCTTTGACCGATACCCCATCAAACTTCACCCCTTCACTCCCCCTCACACCACAGAGGTCTAGCAATGTAGGCGTGACATCAACTGCATGCGTCAACGTCCTCACATGACGCCGACTCTGCATCTCCCCACCTGGCCAGTGGATGATAAAGGGCACCCTGTGGCCACCGTCATACTCACTATTCTTCTTACCACGCATCCCCGCATTAAATACCGACTCACCCGTCGCAGTACCATTGTCAGTCGTGAAAATAAAAATCGTATCCCTCTCCACCGCCAAGCTCTTCAACTCAGCCCGCAAACTCCCAACATTCTCATCAATGTTACTAATCATCCCATAGAAAGCCGCCTGCCTCGCCGGCTTCCCCTGATAAAGATCGAGATACTTTTCAGGACAATGCAACGGACCGTGAGGTGCATTCGTGCTGATGTACGCAAAAAAGGGCCGCTCCTCCTTCACACACTCCCGAATAAACCGCCTGCCCTCTGCAAAAAACACATCCGTACAAAACCCCTCCGCTCGCACCTTCTTCCCATTGTGGTAATACCCACCACCAAAATACGCATTGTCCCACACATCTGGCGTCTGCCCTACCCCCCCAGCTCCATGCACATACACTTCGCTAAAACCCCTGTCCTGAGGACGAAAGGGATACGCATCACCTAAATGCCACTTCCCAAATATCCCCGTCGCATACCCCGCTTCCTTAAACATCTCAGCCACCGTCACCTCACCCTCCCTCAGTAAAGACCGCCCATTGATCGTGTGCCATACCCCCGTCCGATTCGCCCAATGCCCCGTCAATATCGATGCCCTACTCGGTGAACACGTCGGAAATACATGGTAGTCATCCAAATTCACAGACTCACTCACTAGCTTGTCTAGATGCGGCGTCTTCACATACGGATGCCCGTGACAGGCGATGTCCCCATAACCCTGATCATCCGTAATCACGAAGACCACATTCGGCTGTGCACACACCCAGCCAACTAAACCTAACATCCAGCAAACTAATACCCGCATCACTCAATACCTTCCTAGTTTTTTGCTCCCCCCAATCGTGGCGCACTATAGCCTTGGTCTTGAATCTCCTTCAATCTATCTAACATGACCTTCACCTTCTCCGGATGCTTTGCCGCCAAATTCACCTTCTGCCCTAAGTCTTCTCTCAGGTTATAAAGCTCCACTTCTCCCTTGTCGTCGGGGGCATAACCTCGCTTCTTCTCCCAGCCCGCATTGCGCCCTGAATGGTACCCACTCTTTGCTGTCACCAGCACCCAGTCCCCCTGACGCATCGCATACGCTTTCGCAAAAGTATTGTGCACATGCTCGTCTCGCACCGACACCTTAGCGTCCTTTAAAATAGGTGTCAGATCATACGAATCTTCAGCAGCTCCCTCATCGGGCAAACGGTAATCCACCACCCTTGCCAAGGTTGCCATGATGTCGATCTGAGAAACCAAACTATCACTGACAGAACCCGGCTTGGTCACCCCTGGGTACTTAATCAGAAATGGCACCCTGTGCCCACCCTCATAAATGTCACGCTTCAAACCACGTAGCGGCGCCGCAGACCAATGCTGAAACTTCTCATCCCTCTTGTAAGCGTACTTCTCAGGGCCATTGTCCGCAGAAAAAATCACTATCGTATTCTCTTCCTGTCCAGAGTCCTTTACCGCCTTGAGTAACTCCCCAACCGATGCATCAGTCTCTACCACAAAATCACCATAAGGCCCCGCTTTCGAGCTCCCATCAAATGCGTCATTCGGGATGATCGGCGCATGAGGTGATGGATAGGCAAAATACAAAAAGAATGGCTTCTCACTTGCCGCCTGCTTCTTGATCCACTCCACCCCCTTCGCAGTCGTAACTGGAATGTTCTCATAAGGATCCCATCCCTTCACCATCGGCCCCTTACGCATCTCCCATCCCCCCTCCTTAATCTTCTTGAAGGACTTCGTATCTAACATTGTGTCCGGAGCTTTCACCACCTTGTCATTCTCAATCCACGTGTAGGGCGGAAAGTTAATCACCGTGTCGCCGAAATAATAATCAAAGCCATGCGCAAGCGGCCCATCGGGAATCGACTGCGTCCAATCATATGCGCTGAAATGGTGCCCCTTAGCAGCCCCCTCCTTGCGAATCGCATTCCAGTCCCAACCCAAATGCCACTTCCCAATCGCCCCAGTCGTATACCCCTTCTCCTGCAACATCTCAGGTAAGGTCAATCGCTCAGGCTTAAATACCGACCTGCCCATCGCATTCACAATCCCATGAAAATCCCTCCAGTGGTGACGCCCAGTCAATAAGGCATACCTCGATGGCGTGCAGATCCCCGACGATGAATGCCCATCCGTAAAACGCATCCCCTCACCAGCTAACTTATCCAAGTGCGGCGTCGGAATCTTGCTCGCATGGTCATAACAACCTAAATCACCATAACCCAAATCATCTGCATACAATACCAACACATTCATCGGCTTCGCCTCCATCCCCACCACACCTAACATCCCCGCTAATACCCCTAACGCATATTTCTTCATGTCTTCTAATCTATTCATCATCAATTAATTTTTCGTATACTAGCAAAACCTATCTACCCACCAATGGTCTTGTACACACACCTTTAATTTTTGAATAAATTCGGCAGAAATATTTTGTGACAACGAACGTACCCCCACGAAAATCAAAGCGAGAACATCACAAGACCTAACCACCCTCCATTCGTCTACTTCGTGTCGAGAGATCGCATCAGACTGTTGAAAAACCTCATCGAGGTTTCGGCACCAAGCCCAGAGTGGCAAAGCCAACTCTGGGGACTTGCAAAAACCGTCTAGAAGTCTGAAAGACTTCAGGCTTGAAAATAATCTAGCTCCTTATGCCTAATACGCCTGCAGCAAATTCGTATTATAATGGTACAGGCTATCCACCTCTTGAGCACTCAGCGCCCCCTTGAAAATAAAGAGCTCATCAATGCTTAACCCAGTCTGGTCTGCATTCGGCCAAGCATTATAGTTGTGACGGAAAATAGAGAAGGGTGCCCCACCGTTGTGCTTTCCTGCTGTATCCACAATCACAGTGCCATCTGGACGCCGCTGCACATTCCTGCGCTTCATGACTTCAAAGTCCTCCGCTTTTCCATCCAGATAAAAACGCACCTCCGGATCCCCATTACTCAATGACTTCCCAGTGTAAACAATCACCACATGATGCCACTCAGAGTCGTCAATCCGTGTCTGTGATTTCACCCAATACCCACCTAATGAAAGCCCAAAATACCCAAAGTTACTGAAGGTATAAAATGCCCGACATGTCGGATCGCTGCCATTTTTCTGCGCACCCCAACCAAATAAGGTCAATAATCCTGGGTACTGGGATGGCATCTTCATCCAGAACGAAGCACTCCGCGGCGCATTCCCAGAAATACCATACCAGTCTGTCGCCAAACCCGCTTCCTTGATCGGACTAATCGCATCACCAAAGTAACCCGTCACGCTCACCACACCCTCACCATTGCTCGAGGGATACACCCCATGCGCCAAATCATTGCTGATCGGATCATTGCCCATCGCCATGAACGGATCGCCCATCTTCTTGTCAAACGACCAATGCAAATACGGTAAAGTATCTGGCAACTGGTCCAAAAACGCATTCGGCTGTAGGTCTATCTCTTCCAATCTTCCCGCCCGATTCACCATCCGTGCCTGCCCAGCATACAAGGTGCTCGCGACCTCCCCACTGCCAATCGCTCTCCCCGTCACCGAGCCTTTCAACACATGCACCTCGTCAAGTACCCCCTCACCCGCAATCACCCCAAACTCCGTCCCCAAATCCACCACCTCCATAGATTCCGTGCGCACCGTGAAACCCACCGCTTGCGCCGGTACTTGAAACCACGCCACTCCCTCACTTAACTCTAACTTGTCTTCCTCAACTAAGGTGAACTGCGCAGGCCCATTCACCACCGAGCGCACACCATTCCTAAAAGATAACTCCATGCTCCCCTGCTCAATGCTCACGCGAGCTCCCTTCTCTAGCTGGTAGACCTGGTCACCCTGCTTCCTGTCCGCCACCGTATAGCTCGAACTCGGCGCCACCCGGTACGTCAATGCTGGCTCCACACTCTCGTCTAACAACCACGCGCGCATCGTAAAAATACTTACCAAAACCACCGCCGCAGCCACCCCCAATGCCACATTCAAATTCCTCCGGTGCTGACGCCTTACAATCTCATCGATCGGCACAATCGGCGCCGCCCCCACACTCCCCGGCACAATGCTCTGCAACTCGCTATCTAAAGCATCGTGAGTCGCAATAAATTGAAAATATTGCTCCCGCGCTTTCTTAGAACGCAACAAGCATTGCTCCAACCGTCCAAACTCTTCCGCACTGAGACGCTCATCAACTAACTTGCTCAGTAAACTCTCAAACTCCGCTTTCTTCACGCCTGCCCTCCTTCCTCAGCCAAGCGCCCTTGAATGCAATTCTTCAGCGACACACGCAACCGTGACAACCCCACATAAAGCGTATTGAGGCTCCTCCCAGTCTCCTTGGATAGATCCTCCACACTCGGCCCATTCTTGTCATAACGCGCCTGCAGTAATTTCAGATTGTCCGGGCTCACCTCCTGCAAGCAACGCGTCAGCGCCTGCATCTGCTCGCGTGGAGATTCCACCTCCTGCTCGCTCATCTGATTGAGCAAGACGCTGCTCAACTCATCATTAAAAATCATAAACCCTTCCCGCTTCATCTTCTTGCGGTGGTTCAATACCGCATAGTACGCCACCGTACAGGCCCACGCCCCAAAGTTCGTCCCCAATTTAAAATCATGCATCTTCTGCCACAACATGATGTTCACCTCCTGCAATATGTCGCGCGGATCCACATGACTCGGCACCAAGGAACGAATGTACAAACGAATAGTGTCCTGGTGCTCGGTGAGTAAACTCACGAACTCCTGCATTTCCTGCGCACTCGCAGGCTTGGGTGAAAATAACTTCATCTTCCGTCACTGATATAAGCCCATCGGCTCAAAAACCTTACCCACTTTGCCCGCTTTTTTACACCTTGCAACCCCTCAGTCCCACACCCATGCCCAGACGTATCCTGCCAGCTTCCTCTCAAAAATCCTGTAAGATTTCCCCCCTGCGGAAGTTATTGAGCAGATTTATCACCACATGAAATCCATCATTGCTACCACACTGACCGCCGGCGTCGCCTTTGCGCAGCCCACTCTCATCCCTGCCCCTCAGTCCTACACCGAAGGCGCCGGAACCACACAAATCACCCCAGCCACTGTCATCGTCCACGATGCCAAACTCGCTTCGGAAGCCAAACTCCTCGCTGAAAAGCTCCGCACCACCACCGGCTGCCTCCTCCCCCTCGTCCCCGAATCTAAGGACACCCCAGCCGCCGCCATCATCCTCGACCTCCATGACGCCGAAGCCTCCTCCTATACCCTCAATTCCTCAGGCTCACAAATCACCATCAAAGGTGGTGACCCCGCAGGCGTCTTCTACGGTACCCAAACCCTCCTACAACTCCTCCCCGCGGAAACCGCCGGCTCCGATATCAAACGCAGCAACTATGCCTTCAAAGATTGCTCCATCACCGATAAACCCGCATTCCCATGGCGCGGTATGCACCTCGACGAATCCCGCCACTTCTTCGGAAAAACCTGGGTCAAACGCTATATCGATACCCTCGCAGCCCATAAAATGAACGTCTTCCACTGGCACCTCATCGACGACGGTGGCTGGCGCCTCGAAATCAAACAATACCCCAAACTCACCCAACTCGGTGGCTACCGAAAAGGCACCTCCAAAGGCTGGAAAGTCAACCAACTCGAAGTCGCGACCTCCCCAGAAGACTTCCAATCCGGTGATTGGTACGGTGGCTACCACACCCAAGAAGATATCAAAGAAATTGTCGCCTACGCCGCAGCTCGCCACGTCCGCGTCATTCCTGAAATTGAAATGCCCGGCCATTCCCTCCCCGCCATCAGCAACTACCCAGAGCTCAAATGCGGAGGGGACCTCGTCTCCGATAGCCAAGGCTGGACCCCCTCAACCCAAAACTCCTACTGCGCTGGAAAAGAATCCACCTACACCTTCCTCGAAAATGTCCTCAAGGAAGTCTTCACCCTCTTCCCTGACGAATACGTCCACATCGGTGGCGATGAAGTCATCAAAGAATTCTGGGCCCAATGCCCACACTGCCAAGCTAAGAAAAAAGCCGAAGGACTCAAAAATGAAAACGAACTCCAGTCCTACCTCGTCCAACGCATGGAAAAATTCCTCAATGCCAATGGTAAAAAACTCATCGGCTGGGACGAAATCACCCACGGCGGCCTCACCCCCAATGCCACCGTCATGTTCTGGATCGGTATGGGCGCCGTGAACAAAACGGCAGAACTCGGCCACGATATCATCATGACCCCCATGGGCCCATGCTACTTCGACTTCGCCTACAAAAATAACTCCACCGAAAAAGTCTACCAATGGGAACTCGTGCCGGAACAATGGATTGGCACCCCGCGCGAAAAACAATTCCTCGGCTCACAAGGCAATATCTGGACCGAATGGATGGAAGACTACGCTCGTGTCGAATTCATGACCCTCCCACGCATGCTCGCCCTCTCAGAAAACCTCTGGACCAAGCGTGAGAAAAAAGACCTCGCCAACTTCCTCACCAGACTCGATGCCTACTACCCACGCCTCGATGCCATGGGCTACAACTACCGCATCCCCTCACCACGCCCCATCCAGTCCGCTATGATCTTCGAATCCTCCGCCCAAGCCGCCTTCCACCCCGCTCCTGCTGGCTTCGAGATCCGCTTCACCACCGATGGCTCACCAGTCAACGCCCAAAGCCCACTCTACTCCGAGCCCTTCACCGTCGATGAAACTCTCACCGTCAAAGCTAAGTACTTCAATGGTGCCCGCTCCAGCGAAGCCATTGCCACCATCGATTGCGTCAAATACCAACAACCTAACACCACCGCCCTCGAACCCGGCCTCACCGCCACCTACGCCGAAGGCAAATGGAATAAAGTCCCAGACTTCTCAAAACTTACCAACACCACAAAACATAAAGTCAGCGACCTCAGCCTCGGCATCCGGAAACGCAATGACAACTTCTCGATCCTCTTCGAGGGCTTCCTCACCATCGAGAACGAAGGAATCCATACCTTCACCCTCGCCTCAGATGACGGCTCCTACCTCAAAGTCGCCGGCGCCAAAGTCGTCGACCACGATGGTAAACACGGCTACTCACCAAAATCCGGCACCATCCACCTCAAGCCTGGTACCTACCCAATCGAACTCGGCTACCTCGAGGCTGGTGGCGCCGAAGTCCTAGACGCCTTCATCACCGCCCCTAACCAAAAGGAACAAAAGCTAACAGCCCCACACTTCCAACGCGCAAAGTAATACCACCACACACCCTCTACGCGCCCCCCCTCAAAAAAACCCCAAATCTCCCACACTCCCACACTCAACACTCCTCACTTCACATAATCCCAACGGGATTCCTCCCCTAGCCCAAGGTCGAGCCGGAGGCGAAAACCTTGGGTCCCTAACGCCCCATGCGCGTTCACTTAAGGAGCTGTAGTTTATCCATCAGCGACTTACGACTTCTTCGATCCATC
>NZ_JBHUJB010000043.1:0-72122 GCF_042683245.1 Rubritalea tangerina | reverse complement strand
ACACACATTCAGAGAAATTTCACATCGAGGAGCCAAGCGAAGTGCCGCTTAACTACGTGCCATTCACTACCGTCCCCTACTTCTTCCAGTTCGCCTTCAACTCAGGCAGCAACATGAGGGAAGCAATCAAAATGCAACTTGCACCGATATAGGCAACCACCTGTGGTCCCAGTGTCTTGGCTATCGCAAATGCCAAGAAAGCTGAGATCACTCCACGCACACCTGTAAAAAAAGTATGCACGCTCATGTATTCCCCCACCTTCTCTGCTGGTGCAAACTTCGTCGTCCACAAACTCCACAACACATTCCCCCCAGCTTTGCCAATCCCGTGCAGCGAAATCCCGATCACTAAGCCCCAAAAACTTGGCACTAAAAAATACACTAACAAGCCAAGGAAAAAGAAGACATTCGTAAGCACTCGAAGCCGATAAAACTCCATCTTGTCGTAAATCGCCCCCCACGCAAAAATCGACACAATGAAAATCGACATCGGCACCGTTGTTGTGATCAAACTCACCTTCTCAGCCCCATAACCAAAGCCGTAGCTCGGATTGGTGATATACTCCACGAATAATGCCATACACAGCAGGTTTCCAAACCCAAGAATCATCCACGATACGATCAACTTGCGAAACACAAGGTCATCGCGCAGGTGGCCAAAGGCATCCAACAACGAGAGCTTTTGCGACTTGCGTAAATACACCCTATTCATAGCCAGGGTACATCCAGCCTTGCCGAGGTTAGCCACGCTAAAAACCCAGAAAAGTGGAGCGTAATCCACACCCTGGTCCAGTAACCAAAGCCCCGCAAAATAGCCAAAGCTGGCAGCTACAGCCGCTCTGATCATCCCAACGGTAGAGAAAAGGCGTCCCCGCACGCGACTCGGGTAATGCTGTCGGTAAATCTGCGCCTGCAGTGGCAAAGCTAGCGTGTGGGATAAACTCGAAACCACCATGCAAACCACAAACAGCACTTGGTTCTGCGCATGCATAGCCACCACCCCATAGCTGATAGCTGAAACCACCCAGCCAAGGGCCGCCGCAACATTCGCTGAAAGCCCCACCCGCCGCACCATCGCAACCGAAAACATGCTCAGGATCATGCCCAGTGCAGGACCCGCTATGATAATCGACTTCGACAGCGTGCCCACGTCGAGCAAGCCGACCGCCACAAACATGGCAAAGGTGCTCGCTACCGTCTCGGAGATGCCCATCGGCACCGAGCGCAATAGGTCGAGGCTAAAGGTGCGCTTCCAGTTCTTTTCTGCGACTTCCTCACTCATACGCGAATACTCGGCACTCTAGCAAATGCTGCCAGTAACCAATGGAAAAATACCGCTACCAATAAGGATGAAAGACCAATGTGCAATACCTGAACAACTGGTAGCACGCCCACTTGCGAAAGCACCAAACCTAATACCATCTGAGCAATCACAATGCCCAAAATCACCTTCTCATGCCAACCAGCACCCCCAACCCTGAAATTGCGGCTCGCGATGTAAAATAAAATGCTCGTGACCAAAACTGCCCAAGAAAAACTGCGATGAACCAAATACATCCATGTCTGCTCGAGCTCAGCTGACCACTCAATCCGCGGCGCGTCGCCGTGGGACTTCTTTAAGGCATCGGTCATTTCTCTAACCTGTGACCCCATAATGCCCTCTAAAATGATGAATAAAAAGGCTACCAGCCCCACCCACTTCAGCTTTCTTCCAAGCTGCGTCACCTTGAGCTTCCACGTTTCCTCACGCCCTAACCACACAATGCCGACTTGCACACAAATCAACAAAACTGCCAGTGCCATATGCGTGGTGATGGTTCCAGGCTTCAAACCTGAATAAACAATCCTGGCTCCCATCCAAGCATTCAATCCCACTAAAAATGTGGCTACAACCGCCAAAATAGGAATCAGTGGCCTCTTCTTCACAAACTTGAATGACAGCACCAGTGTCAGCAACGTAAAAAGCCCAATCGGTAATGAACACAGACGGTTGATGAACTCAGTCCACGTGTGGGTTGGGTTAAACTCCGCCAACACATTCTCACGCGTCACTTCATCAGGATTCCGCCCGTAACGTTCAGCTTTCTCCTTGTAACGCTCAATCGGAAGTGAATCCGCATCAATCTCCTCAACCGAAGTCGGAGGAATATATTGCCCCCAGCACTTAGGCCAATCTGGACATCCCATTCCCGCGCCAGTCGCTCGCACAATCGCCCCCACAAACATCAAAAATAAAGTGAATACCAATGCCGCAAGTGCCACTTTCTGAAAGGTGCTCATGCTGCAGCCATAGCCCAGCAATATTGACTGCACAAGTGATACTTTGTCTTGTTTGATCCTCTATTGTCCAACAAACTCCCGCCCATGCATATTGTCTTCCTCGACGCCTCTACATTGCACAGCGGTGAACTCGATCTCAGCCCCCTCCAGCGCCATGGGACGCTCACGACCTACCCAGTCACCCCGCCCGACCAAGTCGCACAACGCATCCATGATGCCGACATCGTCATCACCAATAAAGCACTCATGAGCGCTGAAACAATTGCCCATGCTCCCAAGCTCAAACTCATTGTCTCCTGCGCCACAGGCGTCAACCAAATCGATCTCGATGCCGCTAAAAGCCACCAAGTCGTCGTATCCAATGTCGCAGGCTATTCAACACCCTCAGTCGCCCAGCACGTCTTCACATTCATCCTCAACTTTGCGACCCAAATCCCCCAATTTAATGCCGAATCCCGCAACTGGCCAAACTTCCCCACCTTCACGAGCCTCGCACACCCATGCTTCGACCTCAGCGGAAAGACACTCGGAATTGCAGGACTCGGTGAAATTGGCGCCGCCACCGCAAAAATTGCGCAATCCTTTGGCATGCACGTACAGGTGCTCGCCCGCGAAGGCTCTAGCAACCAAACCCTCCCAGAACTTCCCAGACTTGAACACGCTCTCTTCTTCAGCAGCTCGGACTTTGTTTCGCTTCACTGCCCACTCACCCCAGCTACCGAGGGAATGATCAATAAAGAATCCCTCAGCCTTATGAAACCCACTGCCTTCCTCGTGAATACTGGCCGTGGCCCCCTTATCCATGAAGCCGACCTCGCTGAGGCACTCAACTCAGGTCAAATCGCCGGTGCCGGACTCGATGTTCTTTCCACCGAACCCCCAGCTGCAGACAACCCCCTCATTCTCTGCAAACACCCTCAACTCAGTATCACCCCACACACCGCCTGGAGTACCATCGAAGCCCGCACGCGCTTGCTCGCCGGAGTCACAAAGAATATTGATTCCTTTGTCGCTGGTAGCCCCAATAACCGCATCGTTTAAACCTTTTTACTATCATGGAAGAAACAGAACTCGTTGACTCACTCGTGCCCGCCGTCGAGGAACAACTCCAATCAAAAGACACCACCTACGTCCGTAAAACCTACCAACGCTTGCTCAAGCTTGATGATATCGACGATGCTCTCGCGCTGCGCATGATCGCTCTCTGCCTCGCTGATGAGTCCAATCGCATGTTCATCGACAAACGAAACTTCGACGAACTACGTTATCAGGAACTCCTCAACGCACTCCCTGACTTACCCGAAGCATAGCCCCATTCTATATTTCCTGCTCTAACGACTTCAAACGTAAGAAAAGCTGGCCAGCAATTTTTTGCTGGGGAACCAGCTCGGTTTTGGCATCTGAAATTAACCTTCGCATGCTCTCGAACATCGGCGTGTAACCGTTGTAATAAGCCCGCACCCTGTCAATGTAGCCCTCGCGCAATGCCTTCCGTAGCGCCGGAACTGCATCCTCCAGCGATTCTGCAAAACTGCGCCTTAACTGCCACCCAGTCTTTCTGCTGTAGATAACACTCATCACTAACAGACCGGTTCCAAGCCCTACAACGCACAAGGGCAGCACGCCCAGCGGCTCACTCCCTAGGTAACCTAACAGCGCTCCCAAACTAATAAAAAAGAGAGCCCACTTCACACACTTGCGCATCACGTGGTACCTGCGCATCACTAACACGTCCAAAAACCTCCTGAGCTTAAGATGCAGCAGGGACTGCCCTACCGCCTTTGACATCCCCTCCACAAATGCCTCCTCCTGTATGTCAAAACTCTCTTCGCTAAAATCCCCCACATCGATCGTGAGCCTATCTTCTAAATGTGGCCGCATCTCCTGCCACTTCTCCCTACATTGCTGACGCATCTTGCCCGATTCTTTCCGCGCATATTCCTCAGCCTCAGCTCGCACACGATCAATCATATATCGTTCGCATTTGCTGGCTGTGTCACCACTCCCAAAAATAGCAAAGTGACTCGCTACCACCCCAGTCCTCAAACTCGTGAAGCGCACAATGCGCTTCACTTGGCTAGCGAGTAACTTGCTGAGCTGGCTCATATTCTGAATCACATGCCTCACCTCTTCCTCGCGCATGCGGTCAATCTGAGCCTCAATCGATTGCAAAAATTCCTGATCTCCAGCTAAACTTCGTGAGCGGTCATCAATATTCTCTTCCGTCCTACCTAACAAAGCATAGCATTGCTTGTACACATTGCGTAACTCACGCCGCCTGTCCACCGAACGGTTCAAGGTCAGGTTCACATATTCAAAACACGCCTGCATGCCTTCATCCGCATGGATGCTTGTCGCAAAGATCGGGAGCGTCCTCTCCACCCGCTTCTCACACAGTTCCTTCATATGCCCCATCAACATCGGCGTATCCGCATCGTCGCGCCGGTCAGCTTGATGAAGCAATAATGCCGACTTCATCGCCGCATGCGCATAATCGCGCTCAACCGAATCCCACGTAGAGGCAGACCACGGGTTTTCTGCAGGAAATAACCAAAATACAAAATCGGCCCCATCCATTAGATAGCGCATCGCTGCCAGCTGATCCTCACTCAGCCTACTATAACCATGTACCTCAACGAGCTCAAACCCCTTGAGCCGGGTCGTATAGTGCTTCTCACAAGGGTCCTCAGCTTTATCAAAAACCCGATAACCTGAATCCCGAATAATCGCCACCGAGGGAGACCCTTGCTCAAGATGAGAAAGCCCCACGCCAGTGAGCTTCTCTAAAAATCGCGTCTTCCCTGCCGCCGTCTCACCAATCACAACAAAGCGATACGGCCGCTTCAAGCTCTCCTCCATGCTCTCCTCAGACTCATCAATAGCCGTCTTGGAACGCTTCGCCAAAGCCCGCGTCAGGCGAATCAAATCAATCAACGCATCGCGCGTCTCTAAGTAGTCCTCCCCCAGCATTCAAACTTAACGTGCAGCCACAGATTTTTGCGCAATCAATTGAGAAACCGTCACAAATTGATACCCTTGCCGCAAGAGCGTGTCGATCGCCTGAGGCATCGCATCTACAGAACTTCCATGCAAATCATGTACCAATAATATCGACCCATTCCGTGTCCCCTTCACCAAACGGTTCGCCACCACACTCGGTCCAGGTTTCTTCCAATCCAATGGGTCCACATCCCACATCACCGTAGGATAACCATACTCACGAAATACCCATTCACGCTGGGATTGGTGCATCGATCCATACGGCGGACGCATCGTCCGTGGCTGAACCCCAGATGCCCTGACAATCGCATCCCTTGTCTTGTCAAATTCCCAGCGGACTTGCGAGTCGCTCAGGGTCTTCAAATTCCTATGTGTCCAGGTATGGTTGCCGATCTCATGGCCCTCATTCACTATCCGTCGGATGATGTCAGGATGGTTGGCAGCACGCTCACCAATCACGTAAAAGGTCGCTTTCACGTTGCGGCGACGCAACATATCCAACAACCTCGGCGTATGCGCAGGATTCGGCCCATCATCAAAGGTCAAGGCTATCAATTTCTGAGAACGCGATCCATGTGTCACCGTCACACGCGATGAGCCTGATATGTCAGATGAAAGACGCATGTCGGGATTCTGTGGTACTGGCCCGCGTGCGCTCACATTCCCATACCCTGGGTTCTTCCCCAATGCAGCCGATGCTGCTGCCTCATCTTTGCCATCTTTGTTGGCACAACTCGCCAAGCCAATGGCAATGGTCAGTACTGAAAGAGATTTCCCAATCGGGCGTAAGAAATGATTCATCATAAAACTATACCTTTCATTAATAGAGATTATATCAGCTGTCACGCATCAACCACAAAAGATTCCCGACGCCCATCTATCATCCTTATCCTGTTGCACTTATCTATCAAATCTATTATATTGAGAGGCTTCTTGACCCCAAGAGCCCCCAATTTATACTCCTAACAACTCGAAGCATATGAAATCTCTCTTAGCTCTCATCGGAATCGCTTTTCTCGTAGTACTCTCCTCTTGCTATCCCACTGACCCATATTACCAAGGTACTTCCAAGTACGGAGGTGACAGCTACCTATCAGGCTTCGACCAAACCCAACCAGGCCAAGCACCCATTACCCACAATGGACAAAATGCACCACGCGGATATTGGGATGGAGACGGCGTCACCGGCTCACCCAAAATTCGCATCAACCTCGACGACCAGCGCGCCTACTACTACAAGGGCAGCACTCTCGTAGGTGTCACTCCCATCTCAACGGGTACGGACGGCCATGGCACCCCACGCGGGAGATTCAAAGTCACACAAAAAGAAGTAGACCATAAGTCTTCTCTCTATGGCGTCATCAAAGATGTCGAAACCGGCCAAACCATTATCAGCGATGCTGACACACGACGCCACCGCGCCAAAAAAGGACAAGTCTTTGTCAACGCCCCGATGCCACATTTCATGCGCTTCAATGGAGCCATTGGCATGCACGCAGGCTTCTTACCTGGCTACCCAGCCTCTCATGGCTGCGTCCGCATGCCTGACCACATGGCTAAGGTCTTCTTCCATAACACCCCGCTCGGCACACCGGTGATCGTAGAGTAATGCTCCCAGATCCCACACATACTAACGAGCTCGATGTAACAAGCTGTCGTGCCCTCCTTCAATCCCCAAAGCCCCCCCTGCTCATTGACTGCCGCGAAGCAAATGAATACGCGTATTGCCGTATCGAAGGCGCAACACTCGTGCCTCTCTCTCAGTTTGCCAGCCTCTGTGAAGCTGAATTTGAGGCACGAAACACTCCAGCAATAATCTACTGCCACCACGGCGTCAGATCACTCAATGCCGTCTTCTACCTCCGCGACCAAGGCTACACGCATACTTTCTCAATGGCTGGCGGAATCGATCAGTGGTCACTCCACATTGATCCCCTTGTCCCACGCTACTAATGGGGTGTCACCATATATAATGGGCATAATTGCGATCGGTAATTTTCCTGATCAATAGGTTTAGAAACATTCCTGAATAGACATTCCTGACTGCCGAAGAACAATGTTGATTAGAAAATATCCCGAGTCTCATGCAAGATGCGACTAACAACACCCATTTCCTCAACCTAATATCAAACAATGATGCTGAGGACTTCTCTGACACCACAGTTCACATAAAGATGCGAACGCTCTCAGCAATGCGCTCCGCTTGCTTCACATGAATCTGTAAGTGGAAGGCAAACATACAATGCCACATATGCGCATCAAATGCCCCAAATAGCGGGTGCTCAGTCCGCGCTGTCCCTCGTAGCGTCTCCATCGACTCCACTGTCCGAATGTGATCCACAATCGAACATTGAAATGAGCGTACTACACATCTATCCGCCTGATCAGATGGCATCACATCACGCTTGATATCAAAGCGTTCTAAAGCCCGACATTCTTCACCTAACACTAACTGGCGAATCCTCGCTGTGATACTCTTGTTCACAATCAAATTGTGGTCTAACAGCATGAAGTACGACCAATGCCGCATGTCCTCATCAATCCCTAGCATCCTCGGCACAGTCACAGAGCGCTTGCCAGCACTCGTCGTCATCCGGTCCGCTAATTTCAAATAAATGTCCTGAGCAGCCAAAATCTGCTCAACCGCTTGCCCCTTGCGCGTAAACTTGAAACGCGTGCGCACCGCTTGTTTGACAAAAAAATGCATCTCTCCTCTGTTGGGGTTTATCCACAACAATCACCTAACAGAAAATAGAATATTCCGTTCAAAGTCAATGACTATCCTCCCTCAAACCAGCTCTGGC
The DNA here is from genome assembly GCF_042683245.1 of Rubritalea tangerina. Classification (NCBI taxonomy): domain Bacteria; kingdom Pseudomonadati; phylum Verrucomicrobiota; class Verrucomicrobiia; order Verrucomicrobiales; family Rubritaleaceae; genus Rubritalea; species Rubritalea tangerina. Next base: position 64,038 of record NZ_JBHUJB010000043.1, on the reverse strand, counting down.
TTGGCATTCCAAAATGGCTATTTCATAAATAACGCTCTAACCACCGAGATAGGACATTTCCTTTTTGGCAATGGGAGCCATGCCTTCACTCCGTAGCTCTGAATACCGATCCTCGCGCTGAGACCAGATTTGCGTCACAAATTGCCTCAGAGATGCCTCACCATTACCCTCCCTGACAAGAGTTTTCAGATCGTGCCCAGAAGCGGCAAACAAGCAGGTGTATAATTGCCCCTCAGCAGATAAGCGTAGTCTGTTGCAGTCGCGACAAAACGGCTTACTCACAGAGCTGATAAAACCTACTTCAAAACCATCTCCACCTGAAAGAGTATAGCGTTCTGCAGTCTCGCCTAACAAGGGCTTCGAGACGGCTTCCAAAGCCATCACCTCTCTCAGTGATTCCAATACTTGGTATGAGGGCACCACTTGCTCATGTTTCCAGCCGTTGGTGTTCCCGGTATCCATGAACTCAATATATCGTATGGGAATCTTGCGCGTTCGCGCAAATTCAGCCAAGGCCAAAACCTCTTGGTCATTCACCCCCTTCTGAATCACAGCATTGACCTTCACGCCCAATCCGCATTCCAAGGCAGTATCAATCCCCTCAATCACCCGCTGGGCACGCGCCCCAACCCCGTTCATCTGACCAAAAATTGCCTCGTCAAGCGCATCCAATGACACAGTCACTCGGTGAAGACCAGCCTCCTTCAGCCGCTGGGCATGCCGACCTAACAAGGACGCGTTCGTCGTCATTGCTATGTCCTCCACACCAGCTATGCTTGCTAGCTTCTCCACCAATATCGACAAATCCCTCCGAACCAATGGCTCACCACCAGTCAGTCGCAACTTGCGTACCCCCAATCCCACCAATGCCCTCGCTATCAACTCGATCTCACCAAAACGCAAGATCTCCTCGCGTGGTAAAAAACGATAGTCTGCACCAAAAATCTCAGCCGGCATACAATAGCGACATCGAAAGTTACAACGATCAGTCACCGAGATTCTCAAATCTCTCAAAGGCCGTTGGTATCTGTCCTCCACGCTCATCTTCCTCCACGCTAGTCGCGATTTTAGCAGAAACAAAAGCAAAATCCCATTTTGCTATTGGCAGACTCTGTCATGCGTTCATCTTTCTTTCCAGCACGATCCCTATATGCAGCCACTGATATCACCGCAAGAAGCATTCGATCTGATTCTCAGCACCCTCCCGCAGACTCCTGTCGAGTCTATTCCGCTCTCTCAAGCCTCGAGCCGCGTCTTGCGTGAACCAATCCGCGCTGACAGACCCGTCCCCCCCTTCGATCGTGCCATGATGGATGGAATCGCTATCTGCGCCACCCACACCACCCGCGAATTCGCCGTCATCGGCACCCAAGCAGCAGGCATGCCAGCCCAAGCCCTTCCATCCCCAGAACTTTGCTACGAAATTATGACCGGCGCAGTCCTCCCCACTGGCTGTGATTGCGTGATCCCCATCGAACAAGTCAACATCCTTAATGGTCAGGCCCACGTCGCTGCCGATTACACCTTCAAAGGTGGGGACTTCATCCACTTTAAATCTAGTGACCAAAACAAAGGAAATGCACTGCTAGATTCAGGGGTGGTTCTCGGTGCCCCAGAGCTCGCGGTCGCCGCCAGCGTCGGACACACCCACATTCGAGTCTCCAAACTCCCCAAGATCACCTTGCTCACGACCGGAGACGAACTCGTACCCCCATCTCAAACTCCTTCCCCCTTCCAAATCCGGAGCAGCCACCCAATCGCCATCACACACGCGATACACCAACACCATCTCGGAACAGTCACGCACCATCACCTCGATGATGACTCTGACGCCACCGAGTCCGCCATCGAACGCGCACTCAAGCAAAGCGATCTCATCATTCTTACTGGTGGGGTCTCCAAAGGGAAACTAGATTACGTCGCACCCGCATTACGCACCCTCTGTGGCCCACCAATCTTCCACGGCGTAAGCCAACGTCCCGGTAAACCATTCGCTTACCACGCTAGCCCCCTCCCCGTGTTTGCTCTCCCCGGTAACCCACTCTCCGTCATGGCTTGCCTCGCACGATACATTCTACCAGCCCTACGTATTACTCTGGGCGCCCCACTCGGCACTAGCATACTCTCCTACGCCGGGAAGTTAAACGACTTCCACCTCACTCAATTGATCGCGAGCCGAAGAGAGGACGGAATCCTCTACCCTGCCGCACCTAACAATTCTGGTGACTACTCAGCCATTGCCGGCTGCCATGGAGTCATGGAATTCCCCCCAAACAATGGAATCCCACCCAAGTCACTCACATTCTACCCTTGGTAAATACGCATGTTCCAAATCACAGATTCTACCATTGACCACAACGCCCTTCGTTCTAACACTCTAGATCCCACAGCTGGCGGCTTCTGCAGTTTCGAGGGGTGGGTCAGAAACCACCATGAAGGAAAATCCGTCGATTCTCTAGAATACTCGGCATATAACACGCTCGCAGAAAAAGAAGGGAACAGAATTATTGAAGAAGCTCTGGGTAAGTTTCCCATCGTTCATGCGCACTGCCAGCACCGCGTAGGTCACCTCAAAATTGGCGAAATGGCCGTCTATGTAGCCGTGTCAGCAGCCCACCGTGACGCAGCATTCGAAGCATGCCGCTACATCATCGATCAGACAAAAGCACGTGTCCCAATCTGGAAGAAAGAGCATTACACCGACGGTTCCACAGCCTGGCCACATTGTGCTAAATGCGCAAAAGGTATTCCCCATCAGCATTAGTGCAGCCAATGCTCCCACTCGGCTATAGGGTATTATTCCGCCCCTAACGAAATGCGGATCACATGCGGGTCTTCTTGCTTCTTGAATAAGACAGATTTTTTCTTCTGCTCGCCATCAAGCCCTTTCCACACCATTTCCACGGCACCTTCTAACTCACTGTGGAAAGTTAAATACGCGTTATTATCGTCCGTCGGCTTGGGTGTCGTCCCTGAAAAGAACATCTTGCCATCCATATAAAATTCTACCTTGGTTGCCACACGATCCTCTCCGGATCGTGCCTCTACCCTCACTTCTGTCCCCGCCTCCACAGCTTGCTCTTTTGCGTAACGCTCAGTGACTAGAACTGCCGGAACGTCTCTCGAATCTATGTTCCAGACCATGGGAAATGCCTTACCAGTTTTCTTCCAAGAACTCGCATAGATGCTGTGCTCTGGCTTCGTAGAATCAGCCAATGCCGCATCTGCAGCGAACCAAGCGTGGTCCAAGCCCTTACTATCAAGATAATACTCAGTGTAATGCCATTGCTGGTCATCCTCTAACCATACCTCTACCCAGTTGTGGTTTCCTCGTTTAGTCGTCCACGCTGGGATGCCAGCCACACGTGCTGGGATGCCAACAGAGCGAAAGGCATCTACCAACAAAATGGATAAGCCCGTGCAGCTTGCCAACCCACTCTCCATCGATTCGCTTGGGCTCTGGTTCGGCTTCTTCCTCTTCGTGCTATAAACAACACCAACATTGTCTTTAATCGCTCGGTTAATCAGTAAAATTGCCTCCCTCTGGGTCTTGGCTTCCCCAACCACAGCTTTGAAGCGAGCGTAAAAGTCTGGCCTCCACGACTCTCGCGTCTCGTCTAAAATCGCATAAGGCAACACATCATTCAAAAATAGCTCCTCAGGCACCCGCTGTGCCCACGAAAACTCAGCACGCGCCCTCAAAGCATAGTCTATGTTCTCCTTCCAAAGCTTCTGAAATTTGGCGTCCTCGACTCGACTACGATCGCCCGCTGGCATGTGCTCCCTTAAAAAAACCTCCGCAACCTCACGTTCCTGAGCCCCCTCAGCCAGCACCGCACACACACTCATTCTTCCAATAAGCGGCACCATAATATACCTCAGCTTGCCAGCCAGCCAGTGCTTCAATCGATCGAACATACGACAACAAGGCAAAGAAATCGCCACCTGTCCAATCAATACCTTGTGTGGTGTCAGCTAAGTAATGGACATGATTGCGAAAGGTCATTTTCCTGATCAATATGGCTAGAGGCAGTGCTGAATAGGCATTCCGGACTGCCGAAGAACAAAGTTGATCAGAAAATAACACGAGCCTCGTGAATGGAACGACTAACAGAAGCCAATTCCTCAACCTAATACCAAACAAAGATGTCTAGAACTTAGCTGACACCACACTAGCCCCCCACACACATCAATAGCGCTCCAAGCTCTCAGCTAACTCCCTCCGTACCGCATTTACCCAATGCGCAGGAGATACGGCCTTCGCTTTACTCCCCCAACTCAACATCAATTGCGTGACCTCCTTTAAATTTTCCAATTGCATCGTGACCTCCACCACACCTCCATCAACATCAAGCCATTTTACCTTTTGGCTTGGGTGCCAAAGCCTCTCCTGCACCAAGCGAGCCACCCATCCATCAACATGAATGACCACCCCCTCCGCCGCTTTTCCTGAGGATCCATTCCCCCAAACTCCTAGACTCCCCCCTAGATAGTCCCCCACATTGAAGTCAGCCGGTCTCTCAAACTGAGCTTTCAGCACCCTCACCCCCACCATCCGCTGCAAAGCAAAGGTCCTTAAGCCCTCTCTCTCAATGTCGTAGCCAATCACATACCACCCACCACTAATCTCACCGACATGATAGGGGCGCATCCTCCGCGACTGAGACGTCTTGTCCTTAAGGCTGCGATACCGAAAACTCACCTCATTTTGCTGGATAACAGCCTCAGCTAAACGACCAAAAAGAGTCAAATCAGCCTCCACTACTCCCCCATTCCTCACCGTAAATGCCTCCTCAATGGCATCCCAACGCATGCTGACCTTCCCATCCAACTGCCGACTTAACTTCTCAAACGCCGGCTGCAACACCTCTGCGAGCTTCGTGCCCTGCATCCCCCCCATAGCACTGCGTGCCAAAAATAAAGCCGCTAGATCCTCAACTTGTAAATCCACTAAGGGAAATTGTTCCACCTCTCCCTGAAACTCATACCCATGCAGCCTCTGGTTGTAATGCAACTCTATCCCCATTTGATCACGCATGTACGTAATGTCCCTCTGAACCGTCTTAGGCTGCACTTCGAATTCTTCTGCTAGACTCCGACAATTCGGATAACGCCCCGCCTTCACCGCCTCAAAAATCTTCATCATCCGTATCGTTGCCGTCCTGCCGCCTCCGAAACTACTCATGCCTATTCCCCTACCACAGCCATGCCTCCAACTCACTCACAAAGAAATTTTAAAGGGTGGCACACAAAATGTCCCACCCCTCACTCCATCTTTAAATGCATGATCAAAACACAACACATCGCCAACTTTATCATCAAACTCCTCCCTGAAGAAAAAGCCTCACTTGCTGCCCACACCGCACCCTCAAAAAAACAAATCAAACAATGGCTCGATGACCCACGTCTCCCAATCCAAGAAACCATCGACCCCACCCTATCAGAACTAATCCAAGCCAAACAAAATGACCAATCCGTAGCCTTCTACTATTTCGGTGGATCCAGCCCCAGACAACTTCGTAAAATCACTGTCGAAAACATCTTCCGCACCCGGAAGTCCCCACATGCCTATGTCAGTGGCTTCTGCCACCTGCGCCGTGAGCAGCGCATCTTTAGAGCCGATAAACTCGCCCTCGCCTAAATCCCACCACTATTATACTCCTTTAACACTCCAAACACCCTAAATTCAGTGTTGGCATTCCTACGGAAAGCGTTAGCTTAACGGCATGCAAAATGCAGTCGCTCTTTCCCTCGCCACCATCACAGCCATCTGTGTGGGCTTCACATCCTGTAGCAACCCGAACGAGAAAATCCAACTCGCCTCCGGCCAAGTCGGTAGAGCTAACCCAGAACTCACCGCCCAACTCTACAGCCAAGCGCGCGCCTACGAAAACCAAGGCAATATCAAAAAAGCGATCAAAACCTACGGTAACCTCGCCGGAGATTACCCAATGGCTAACGAAGCTGCCGATGCCCGCATCCGTGAAGCTGAACTCCTCTACTCCCAGGGTGAACTCATGCAGGCATTCGAAAAATACCAATACTTTATCACCCAATACCGCGGTACTTCCCAGTACGATAAAGCCATCGTCCGACAAGCAGAAGTCGCTCACGCCGCCTCCACCGGCCAAATCACCAATAGCTTTATCGGACTCAAATCAGATATCCCACGTACCAAAGTCGAAAAAATGTTCATCCAAGTGCGCGATAACGCACCATTCGGCCCCACCGCCCCACGCGCCCAATTCGGCCTCGGTGAAATGTGGGAACGCGACAAAAATACCGCCAAGGCAATTAAAGCCTACGAAGATCTCTACGTAAAATACCCGAAATCAAAATACGCCCCTGAAGCACTCTACCGAGTCGGTAACCTCTTACTCAACCAAACCGAAAAAGGTAACAGAAACCGTGGTAACCTCGATACCGCTAATACCACATTTACCGACCTCACCTTGCTCTACCCAAACACAAAACAAGCAAAAAGCGCTAAACAAAAACTCAAGCAAATTGCACAAGCTGACGTCCAGAGAAGCTTCAGTATCGCCGAATTCTACGAGAATAAAAAACAATACCCCTCAGCCGCTTTCTATTACAACGAAGTCATCCGTAATACAAAATCCGGCTCCCAACTTCATAATCAGGCCAAACAGCGCCTCGCTGCAATCTCACAGTAGTTAGATAGATGATACGGTTTCTCCTAGCAGCTCTCATCAGCACCTTCGCTCTCACCTCGTGTGCTGGCTATAAACTTGGGAATTCTAAACCCAGTGAACTCAGCACTATAAACACTATCGCAGTTCCTCTCTTTAAAAATAAAACCCAAGAACAGCGCCTCGCCAGCCTCGTAACCAACTCCATGGTCGACACCATCGGTCGAGATGGCACATACCGTGTCACCGACGCCCAACAGGCCGATGCCACCCTCCTCGGAACTATCAATACCGTGCGCTATAATGAGCGCAGATTCGACCGGTTCGATTCCCTACGAGCCTCAGAAATGTACATGTACATCGTCGTCGACTGGAAACTCGTCGGACCACAAAATGAAATCCTCGCCTCAGGACAAGCATCGGGTCGCACGAACTTCACCATCGAGGCAAACCAACAAACATCACGTGCTAACGCCTTCCCTGATGCTGCTAAAGCGACTACTGAACTCATTATGCAACGGATCGCCAACGGATTCTAACAATGGTTAGCTTTGTCCCAACACCTATTGGTAACCGAGGCGATATCACTCGAAGAGCAGTGGAAGTCCTCCAAGAAGCCGACCTCATTACCTGTGAAGACACACGCCACTCTCGGCCGCTCTTAGAACACCTAGGTGTCTCTAAGCCACTGATGGCACTCCACGATCATAACGAAGCCCAGAAAACCCCTGAGCTCGTAGAAAAAGCCAAACTAGGTACAAAAATTGCCGTCATCTCTGATGCTGGGATGCCAGCTATCTCTGACCCTGGATACCGACTCATGCAGGCCTGCATCGAGCATGAACTCGATTACACCGTCCTACCCGGCCCCTCTGCCGTGCTCACAGCCCTCGTCGGCTCCGGCTTCCCACTCCATGCCTTCTTTTTTGGTGGCTTCCTCCCAGTTAAAAAAGGGAAGCGTGCAAAGGCCTTGTTAGAATCCTGCGAGGCTCCACACACCTCCATCTTCTTCGAGTCCCCTCACCGACTCCTCTCTACCCTCGAAATCCTCAATAACCAAGCCCCGGATCAACGACTCTGTGTCGCCCGCGAACTCACCAAGAAGTTTGAAACCTACCACCGTGGATCATCCAGCGAACTCTTTGCGCATTTTTCCACGCACAAGGCGAAAGGCGAAATCGTTCTCCTCATCGCCCCTAGCGCCTGATTCCCTCATTCATGCTTAGCTTTTCTACATGCTGGAATAATGCTCGCCACCAATGTGGAGAAAAAGTTATCGATGAAATCGTCGAACTCGGCTTCCGCAACATCGAGCTCAGCCACGGCATGATGATCACAAAGTTGCCCGGGATTCTCGAAGCCTACAAGAAAGGTAAATTTAATTGCTGTGGCGTGCATAACTACTTCCCCTCGCCGGTCGAAGTCATGATCGACGCCCCCGACGCCTACGAATACACCTCTCACAGGCCCTTCGACCGCAAACGTGCCATGGATCTCACCCTTAAATCCCTGGAAATGGCATCCCGCTTTGAAGCCGATTATATGGTCCTACACATGGGCTCAGTCCCCATGAACCCAAAACGTTGGACAAACAAACTCACCGACTTCGTCAAACAAGAAAAGCACGAGGAAAAACGCTTCCTGCGCCGTAAAGAAAAGTTTATCAAAAAACGCGCTAAAGTCGGCACCACCTATTACTCACGTGCCATCGAAGCACTCGAAGAAATTGCCGAAAAAGCAACTGAACTTGGAGTCAAACTCGCCGTCGAGTCGCGCTCACGCTACGAAGACATGCCCACAGAGACTGAAATGCTCGCCCTCCAAGAACATTTCAAAGACAACCCCATCATCGGGTATTGGCACGACTTCGGCCACGTCCAACTCAAACATAACATCCACTTGCTCAAGCACGATGAATGGCTCGCGAGCATGCAGCCATACCTCATAGGCGCACATGTGCATGACGTCTATTGGCCAGACCGCGACCACCGCGTACCACTCACCGGAGAAATCGATTTCGATCAACTCCTCCAGTACTTTACCCCAGAGATGCCCTACACTTGGGAACTCAGCCCCACACGCTCAGCGGATGATATTCGCCAAGCCCTTGTCCAGTGGAAGCAACGCTTCCCTGAAACTCTTACAGAATAACGCTTGTGGCAGATTGGAAAAAATGGGCACTCGGTGACTTCACCTTGAAACGACTCCTAAAGTCAATCATCTCAATTTACGTCATCCTACTCATACTGGCCGTCAGCCTTGGAGATTTCCTCATCTTCCCATCTCCTCGCCCACAGTATGACGACACCCTACCTCATCTAAAGCTTCTCCCACCCACCGAAGACAGCGAAGCGATAGCTTACTATCATCTTCCAGCTAAACCTAACATGCCAACCTTGCTCTGGTCACATGGCAATGCTGAAGACATAGGCAGCATCCGCCCGCTCCTCGATATCCTCCATAATCAAGGACTCGGCATACTCACATACGACTACCCAGGGTATGGGTTGAGCCCAGGAAACACGAGTGACCGCTCCTGCTACCAAGCAATTGAAAGAGCCTACCAAAAACTTACCGATGACCTTAAAGTCCCACCTTCATCCATCATTATTGTTGGCCAATCAGTCGGCTCTGGCCCCTCCTGCTACATTGCCGAAAAGCAGCAAACCGCCGGCCTCATCTTGATCTCCCCCATTTCTAGCATCTACCGAGTTGCCTTTGGCTTTCGCCCCTTCCCTCGCGATCGCTTCCCCAATATTGATCGCATCAAACATATCCATTCCCCACTCATGGTCATTCACGGAGAAGCCGACACAATCGTGACTCCCGATCATGGCATGGCTCTGGCCGCTGCCCACCCCGGAGAAACACAACTAGAGATCCTTCATGCACGTGGTCACAACGACATCGTGGGGAGAGACCTCGATGAAACAAATACCTACATTGCCTTGATCCGTGACTTTGCCCTCCTCCATGCTACCTCATCCCACTGAGCACTCTGCTAGACAGAAACTATCTCTGTTCCAAAAAAGTCACGCATGACTTGTCGGTAGACATCTAACTTAAAGTCAGGCAACCACTCTTCATCAAATTCCTCAGGCCTCACCCAGTCATAGTCACTGAACTCAGGGTTATTATCACCTAGATCTACCTCCGGTGCTGACTTCTTTAGCTTACACAAAAAATACGTCTGCTTCTGCCCATCGTGCTTCTTTTTCTGCCGCACCTTCGGTGGGTACAGGTACTTGTAGCCATCCTTTTGGTCGATCACCTTATAATACTTGGACTCTAACCCAACTTCCTCCCACACTTCACGATGCAATGCCTCTATAAAGCTCTCCCCTTTATCCACTCCCCCTTGCGGAAATTGCCACGCACGCGCATTGTTCTTGCGCTCACAAATCAGAATTTCTCCCTCCCGATTCAGGATAATCGCAGCTACATTGTCGCGGTACTTTGGCATCGCGCATGTTCTCTCAGTATCCTCATGAAATGTAAACGCTCATTTTAGCCAATTCTCCTGTAACCAATATTGCCATATCCACTTAGTACCTTGTAGAAAAGCACCCAACATGAAAAGCATCCTACCAATCCTCACTCTCGGCGTTTTCGCACTTACACCTCTGAGCCATATCCACGCTCAGAATAATAACAACCGCAACGATAACGTCACCGACCAATCTTCAGCTCCCCGCTTCTGGGAAGCCAATCTGCCCGGTGGCCAATACATGGTCTCACTCGCTCGTATCTCCTCAATCAGCATGAGCACGTACCACGTCAAAGGCATGGTCGTCCACGAAGTCGATATCGAAACCATGGGCTCCGCACTCGCACGCTTCTACGCCATCGAAGTCGCCGGTGAAAGCAATGGATCCAATGTTGCCTCTAACCTCATCGACCGCGCGAAAGATATCGGCCGTGAAGCCGGGGAAAAAGCAGGTGTCGATCCAGACACTACCGTCACCAAAGAATACCCAATCACAACCCACGCCAAAACTGTCGAATTCCGTGTCGTCGATAAAGCCGACCTCAAGGAAATCTACAAATCCGTCAGCAAAGCGTGGCGCGAGAATCGAGGCCGCAAAATCACAATCAAGTGATCCCTCTACTCTAGGCGGTGTGGACACATTGATTCGTTAGGAGATGAGAGATGACTTCAGAACTGGCCAGGCGGTGAGTGAGAAGTCCCGCACGCGCGGGATGACGCAATTACCAAGGCAGTGAGTTGCCAAATCAGCCTCAAAGCACGAAATTTACCTACATAGCTCGGCGATAAAGCCGTGAGCACCATTTTTCAGCCCCTTAAAACACAAAAACCAGAGCGCATTCTAACACGCTCTGGTTTTCTCGTTTTAAATGCTTGGTATTAAGCGTCGCCCAAATCTAATTCTTGGTTTTTCGGTGCTCGAACCACTCGGTCAACCGCATGCTTCGTCACCAAGTTACCGCGGACCCCACGCCCCTTGATGGCAATGTCCTCAAACTTGAACGGTCGAGCTAAGTTGCGCAGACGCAATTGAGCCTTCAAATGTACCAGCACAACATTGTCATTGGATTCAGCTTCTGAATCGTGAATCGCAAAATACAAAATGCGTGTGCCCTTAGTAGCCGTTGCTAGATCGTATTCCTTATCGCGAGTGACTCCTCCTATCTTAAAGCGCTTCGCCCTCACGGGACCGTCTCGCCCTTCACGATAAATGATAGAGTAGATTTTTACCTCATCCTTACGGAACACAGCAATGTGCTGAGGACGCTTGCCAACGAAGAGCTTCTCAGCAACCTTCATGACCTTCATCTTACCATCAGTGCCGATCACAATGATATCATCGAGCTCTGAACACTTCTCCAAGGCCTCTTCTTTCTTCAGGCCGTATCCAGCAAAACCATTCTTGCGGTCAATGTACAAGGTCTCATTAGCCACCACCACTTGCGTACGGTCCACTTTCTCGAAGCTTGAGATCTCGGTCTTGCGCTCGCGTCCCTTACCATACTTCTTCTGTAAATTCTTGAAGTAAGAAATCGTGTAGCGCGTCAAATTACGAAGGTTCTTCTCGACCTCAGCAATGGAGTCCTCCAGCGCCTTGAGCGCCTCATCTGCCTTCGCACTGTCAAACTTCGTCATGCGCAAAAATGGCAACTTAGAGAGTTTAACAATGTCATCTTCCACCACTTCTCGCTGAAGCAATTTCTTGAATGGAGTCAACCCCTTATCAATCACCTTGATCACCTCCTCCATGCTCTTACAATCTTTCATCTTCAGATAGATCTCATTCTCAATGAAGATCTTCTCTAACGAGCTGAAATGCCACTTATCGTTGAGCTCACCTAACTTGATTTCAAGCTCCTGCTGAATCAAATCCTTGGTGTGGAACGCACTATGCTTGAGGATATCATGTACCCCCATGAACTGTGGCTTCCCATCAACAATCACACAGGCATTGCCAGAAATGCTCACTTCACAATCCGTGAATGCATACAGAGCATCACGCACAATCTCCGGATCTGCTCCAGTTGGTAGATGCACCAAAATCTCGGCATGAGCTGCCGTGTTATCCACCACCTTCGCGATCTTAATCTTCCCCTTCTCGTTGGCAGCAACAATGTTGTCCATCAAACCACCCGTTGTCGTACCATAAGGTACCTCAGTAATTCGCAACAACTTCTTGCTCTCAATCTCTACCCTAGCCCGTACTCGAACCTTACCACCACGCAAACCTTCACGGTAATCACTCGCATCCATGATGCCCCCCGTTAAAAAATCAGGAAAGATCTCTATCGCCTCCTTGCGAAGCACTGCAATACATGCATCCAACAACTCGTTGAAGTTGTGCGGCAAGATCTTACATGCCAAACCAACCGCAATCCCCTCTACCCCCTGCGCTAAGAGCAATGGGAACTTTACCGGCAAAAATACAGGCTCCTGGTTACGACCATCATAACTCGGTGTCCATTCCGTCGTCTTAGGATTGAAGGTAATCTCCTTCGCAAAGGGTGTTAGGCGTGCCTCAATGTATCGTGGTGCCGCAGCCCTATCCCCCGTCAACACATTCCCCCAGTTACCTTGGGTATCAATCAATAAATCCTTCTGGCCCAAACCAACCATGGCGTCACCAATCGATGCATCACCATGTGGGTGATACTTCATCGTATTCCCTACCACATTGGCCACCTTGTTATAGCGCCCGTCATCCAACTCATTGAGTGAATGTAAAATCCTGCGCTGCACAGGCTTTAACCCATCTTCCACATACGGTACCGCACGCTCCAAGATCACGTAACTCGCGTAATCTAGGAAATAATCCGAGTACATGTCCCGTAAACTCACCTCTGCTGGCATTTCATCCTGACTCATAAATTAATTAAGATCACTTAATCTCAACAAGCCAAGCCCAAGCGTCAAGGCGATTCGCTTCTCGCCTTTGCTTCCCCCTTTTCCCCAAAATCCCGCACTACCAATATCGACGCAAAGCTCTGGTCCAGCCTATCCCCAGCCACAGGAGTCAACACCCCTGAAATCGCCCCGTCTAGATAGAGGGCCGACTCACAGCCTAGGGTATCGCGCATATACATAGCGGTTCGATACAAGTTAAGCGGTTCAGAAAAGTAAGCCACACAAACAGCACCATTCGACTTCACGCCGATCGCATTCCTGGTGAAGGCATTCTTTGATGAAACTCGAAATGAAGGATGGATTTGACCTCGATCCAACAATAGAGGGCCCGATTGAATCGCTAAATTAAGCGACGCTAGATCTCTCGTAAATTGGCTACTCTCAACAATGAACGCATTTCCACCCTCGAGATAAAATACTCCATTCGGCTTGAGATAAAAATTTCCCTCACCTTCGTCGAGATTCAATGGCGTAACTAGTTCACCATCGTAGCACAAACCAAGTGGGTGATGGTTTCCGTCAAAAATCCCCCCATTCGTCGCTATAACAAGATTTTCAACTGAAACCTCTCTCAAACAATCGATGCCGTCTCGTTTCGAAACATATAGGGATACATCTACCTCACTGGGCTGAAAGCATGCACTCACAACTCCTGAGACAAGCAATGCCTCCACCTCTGATTTTTTTGATTGCGAACAAGATAGAGTACAAACAAGCAAGGACAGCATCAGCCCCCCCATCAAAGCTCTAGTCACCCCATGCAATCGACTAAGCACCACTCAAGACCTTCTGCACATCCGCTTCGATCTGAGCCTTCAATTCCTCCACAGAATGAAACTTTTGCTCAGTACGAATAAACCTCACAAATCGTGCTTCAATGACTTGATCATACAAATCCCCGTCATAATGAAACACATGCACCTCTAGTAGCCTTCTCGCCCCCTCATATTCCACAGTAGGACGCCTCCCGAGGTTGCCAATAGCTCTATATCGCTTCCCCTCAATGATAGCTTCCAGCTCCCACACTCCATCTGGCGGTAACTGCTCATTGTGAGCCACGACATTGGCGGTAGGGTACCCGAGTTGACGTGCCAACTGGCGACCACGCTCGACAGTCCCTTCAACCGTGTAATCTCTCCCTAACATTTCACGCGCGGCATCGAGATTGCCATCCCTCACTGCCTGCCTGATCCGTGTGCTGCTGACTCTCTCACCCGCTACCATCACAGGCGGTGCCGCATCGACAACAAAACCTAATGACTCCCCCCATTCCCTCAGCCTTTGGACATTGCCACCACGTGCTTTTCCAAAAACCCAATCCTCACCGACTGCTATGCGTTTGAGCGCCCCCGTAGAATCAGCTAAGTCTTGAATAAAATCAAAGGCCTCTCGCTTCGCAAAATCTAACGTAAATTCCTGCACACAGAGAAAATCCACCCCCAAATCAGCCAGTAAACGTGCCTTGTGCTCAATTGAGGCCAAAATCCTCCTCGGTGCACGCTCGGGCGCAAGCACTCTTATCGGATGTGGCTCAAATGTCACCACACCAGCTAAGCCACCCTCACGCCGCACACCTTCCACCGCGTGCCGAATTACCTCTTGATGCCCCACATGAACCCCATCAAAAACTCCCAGCGCTAAATGCACGGGAGCACCTAACTCCGCTAACTCTGAAAGTTGATGATAGACAATCATGCTTCTCCTCTCGATCTAACTTAACATCTCGGCAATTTCGTCGAGCTTGATCATCTTATCAATAATCTCCTGCCGCGAGGCCACCTTGAGATCCTCAGTCTTAATCGCCCGACTCAAGTCAAACTTCCCAGAACGTGTGCGTCGCAATGCGATCAAGTGTGCCCCACATCCTAATTGCTGGCCAATGTCATGCGCATAAGTGCGCACGTAAAAACCCTTTGTACAATGCACAGTGAAATCCACTTCAGGCAATCCAACCCGATGGATTTGATAGTCCATCACACGTACTGCGCGTGGCTTACGCTCCACCGTCTTGCCCTGCCGTGCCAGCTTATACAGTGGCACACCATTCTTTTTAATAGCTGAGACCATCGGCGGAATCTGTTCAAAATCTCCCACGAAATGCTCAAATCCTTCTTTAATCTCAACATCACTATATGCGGGAACCTCACGCACCTCCTCGATGTCACTCTCCTTATCCTGAGACCCTGTCGTCTCACCTAATTTGAGCGATCCATCATAGACCTTATCTTCAGACATCAATCGGTCTTGCAACTTTGTCGCTTTGCCAATCACTAACATCATCACACCAGTCGCCATAGGATCCAATGTCCCACAGTGACCAATCTTCTTGAAATTCAGTTGGCGTCGCGTGATCGCTACCAGATCATGCGAAGTCATCCCTGAATCCTTATCCACCACCAACACCCCGCTGGGAACTTCTTCAATCATCGCTTCCATTGATTTATTCTCACTAACAAGCGTCCACTCTCTTGCGTAACTCAGCAAGAACCGCATCGCGAATACCGTCTAGCGTCCCTTCAGCTCGGATGCCCGCAGCCAGTGTGTGCCCACCACCACCAAACAACTTGGCCACCTCACACACGTCAATCGAAGGATTCTTTGAACGCATGCTCACACGAATCGTTCCATCCTTCAGTTCCTCAAAAAATACAGCAACTTCAACCCCCTCAATCGCACGAATCATATCAATCAAGCCCTCACTATCCTCTGGCTTCAATTGCAATTCTTCCTTCGTCGCATACACAAGTTGCCAATCCGCAATCCGTCCATCCTCAGCCATCACCAAGGTATTCAATAAACGACGAGTCAATTCAACGCGGCGATACGGGTGAGAATCATAGGTCTTGGCATTGATCTCCCCCACATTGAGACCACGACGTACCAGATCAGCTGCCATCTCATAGGTTGCTACGGTCGTGCCACTGTATTGGAATGACCCTGTGTCTGTGGAAACCGCCACATAGATCGCATCACGCGTCACCTCACTCAAAGGCAATCCCTCAGCAGTAATGAAATCATACAAAATCTGTCCAGTCGCCGGCGAACCCGAATCAATGTAATTCAAATCACCATACCCAGGGTTCGATTTGTGGTGGTCCATATTGATCCACAACTTAGCCTGTGACGCAGCTTTGAGGGCATTGTCACCTAATCGAGGCTTATTGGCACAGTCTAACGCAATCGCCACATCGACATCCAACACCTCTCCCTGCGGCTGCGTAATACGCTCAGAATGCGGAAGAAACGCTAAATTCTCAGGCAAGCCATCCTCGTTGTAGTAATAGACAGTCTTGCCCATTTCCTCCAATGCGTGCCCTAATGCTAATTGAGAGCCAATAGCATCACCGTCAGGCCGTACGTGACTCATGATGATGAAAGATGCATGCTCACGGAGAGCTTGGGCGATTTCTGAAAAGGTACTGTTACTCATGGGAAATTCTTGTCTGAAGTTCGCGATTGTCTCCAGCTTCCCCTAGCAAGCAAGCCAAAGCAGCCTCATTCTTCTCATTTCCTCCACTTCGCCAGCACCCGCTCCCGGTCCGCCTTCTTTAAACCTTGTACCACCAGCTCATAGGAATGCTCAATCATGCGCTGTAACAATGCCACCTCCAGTGAGCCATCCAACACAACCGTATTCCAATGCCGCTTGTTCATATGCCATCCAGGCTCAACAGCATCATGCGCATCCCGCAACTCCAGCGCCCAATCGGGATCACACTTCAAATTCATGCTCACCGGATGCCTCCCCGGATCCGTCACCGCAAACATTTTCCCAGCGACCTTATACACCAAGGCATCAGGCCCAAATGGCGTCACCTCCTCCACCTCAGGTAAACCCATACAATATTCTATCATCTCAGCTAAATCCACACTCTCACTCATACCCCATCCTAACTTTATTGACCAGTCTCCAATATCTCAGTTCCACACACACACACTAAACTCATTCTCTATCAACCCACTACCATCCACATGCACCGGCACCCACACCTATCCCACAATCCAGCCAAAAGCATGCCTCATTTTCTGCTTGAGATCAGGGACATTCAGAAGACTATAACAAGTATTATTCTTCTACATCTGGTGTCGCCTACACGCACTCTGGTCGTCTGAAAAATACTATAATCAAGTAACCAAACTCAATGAAAACACAAAACATCTACCTCCTACCAACCATCAGCCTTGTTGCTCTCAGCCCACTGATGGCCCAAGACAACGGCGTCGATACTAAAGCGGCCAACTTCAAAGAAGGCAAATTCACCGATTACCTCGAACTTGCCGAAAAAGCCATCGAAGCAAATGCCGACGACCTCCCAGAAGATGTCAAAGCACAGGACCTCTTCAACGCTCTCGGCCTCGGTAACATTTCTAAGTACGCTCAATCCTCTACCCCTCAAGGAACTGAATGGATCAACAAAATCCACCTCAACAATGGCGGTGACAACCAAGGCGCCCTCAAGCTCCTTCTTGATACCAAACATAAGGGCCTATCAGTCCCTAACATGGCTCCAGCTGGATCCGATCTCGCCCTCCAGCTCAGCTTGAACCTCTCTAACCTAGAGCCTCTTGTCAGCAGTGTCATGGCTAAAGCCGCTACTGATGAAGACAAAGCAGACTTCAAAGCTCAAATGGAAAGCCCCGTCCCAATGATGGAAATGACTACCTCCGAGCTACTCCAAAAACTCGACCTCCGCCTCAACCTCGTCATCGACCTCGACGAAAATGAAAAACTCCCTACCCCAGTCGGTGAGTTCAATAAACCACATATCGTCGGCCGCATCGACGGCGCAGCCTGGACATGGGCAAAAGTTGGAGCTCAAGCCATCGGCGGCACCGGCCTTCCATTCCAAAAAGCTGAAGCCAACGGCGTCACCACCTACACATTGCCTGCCGAAATGAGCGCTAACTTCATGGGATACTCACCTGTGATTTCAGTGGATAAAAATAAAGACCAAATCTGGGTTGCTAGCTCCCCAGAATTCCTCAAGAAAAGCAGTAGCGGACAAAATACTCTCGCTCAAAGCGAAGACTATAAGAAAACAATGGAAGGCCTACCTAAAGACGGTGTCTCCATGACCTACGTCTCCAAAGGCTTCGCTAACTTCCTCTTCAATGCCCTCGGTGAACTCAAAACCAAAGGCATGCTCGACGAAGCTGGTGATGAAGCAAATGAACAGATTGACCTCGCTCTTGCACAGCTCAATAAAGTGCAAACCGGTATGGCCCAAGTCATCTCCACAGACGCTAACGGCATCCTCCTTTCAGAGCGTAATGTCAAAAATATTGAAGAACAAATGAAAGAAGGCCTCAAGCTTCTCGAAACGAAGTAACTGGCCCCCTCTCATCCCCTCCCATTCTATTGCGCCTAGCAGCTCCAGCTGCTAGGCCTTTTTTATACCCCACTATAATCCCTCCCCAATTTTGTCGTAGCCAGATAGTTTAATCCCACACACTCTCCACCTATGCCCGATATAGCTGACACCCACAAAAATGGACTCAAGTTACAGTCAGTCTCAGTCACCATCGGCAACTCCCGCATTCTCTCACAAATTAGCCTAGACCTCGACCCCGGCCAACTCGTCGCTCTCATCGGCCCCTCAGGTGCTGGCAAGAGCACCCTCATGCGCTGCATCCTTGGCCTCAAATCCCCAAGCCGCGGCTCTATCACATTCAATGCTAAACCACCCAGTCAAGCCGGCCCACTTGGCTACGTACCACAACACGACCAACTCCACCAACACCTCACAGTCGAACGAGAACTAGACTACGCCGCTCAACTCAGACTCCCCAATGACTCACAGGACCAAAGGCAACAAATAATACAAGACATCCTCCAAAAAGTTGACCTAACAGAGCGAAAGAACCTCAAAATCAACAAACTTTCAGGCGGCCAGAGAAAACGAGTTTCACTGGCGCTAGAACTTCTAACAAACCCTGAACTCCTAATCCTTGATGAACCCACCAGTGGCTTGGACCCTAACCTTGAGTCCAAAATGATGCATTTCTTCGCACAACTCACAGAAAAGAAACGCACCATCATCGTAGCCACACATGCCATGGAGAGTATCATGCTCTGCGACCAAGTCGTCATGCTGATGCAAGGCCACCTCATCTTCTCAGGCTCACCTCAAAAAACACTCGATCACTTCCAACAAAACGAATTCGTCGACATTTTTAAAGCTCTCGATAAACACCCCGTCTCACACTGGAGTAAACAATGGCCTCCGTCCCCATGATCAGTCCCGAAACAAAAAGACAAAAACGCATCCTCACCGAACGCTATTGGGATTGTCTGCTCGGCGACTTCAAAAGCGTCCTACTCCTTATTCTTCAAGCCCCTCTGATAGGCTGGCTGTGCACCGTCGTCTGGGGCTCGCTGGGCTCAGTATCCCCAATGCTCTACTTCGTCCTGTGCCTCAGCTCTGTCTGGTTCGGTGCAGTTAACGCCTGCCGTGAAATCGTCAAAGAACGTGCTATCCTACAACGTGAAAGCCTCTTCGGGCTATCCTCTCTCGCCTACTTGCTTTCAAAGTTTCAAGTTCTCTCCATCCTAGCACTCTGCCAAGTGAGCCTCCTCTTAATGGCTGTTGAATGGCAACTAGCCCTCCCTGGCCCCTTCGTCATCCAAATCATCACTCTCTGGTTCTGCTCTATTGCTGGGGTTGGCTTAGGCCTCACCATCTCCTCATTTGCTGGAAACCAAGAACGAGCCGTCCTCTCCGTCCCTATACTGATCATCCCACAAATACTCTTCTCAGAAATCGCTGTCCCCTCACACCTTTTCGGAAAAACCATGGCGATTGCAGAAAAACTCATGCCCGTGCGTTGGGCATACGATTCATTTCTCCAACTCGCCGCCCCCACTACCTCCTGGTTCACAGTTGCCACCAACCTCGTCGCCCTAACAACCTTCCCCATAGCACTAGGTTTACTCTCATTGCTCAGCCTAAAATTTACAAAATCGACCTGACCCTGAACTCCATGAAAAAAAAGCTTCTACTCCTCCTAGCTCTGCTAGGGCTCACTGCGAGTTACTTTGCGGCCGTGCACCTCTCCGGTGGGGCTTTCCCCGCTCCAGCGTTTCTCAAACTCGGAGGTGACAAAGAAAAATTGCGCTCGATTTCGATGAAGTTCATGGAAGATATCGAGTTCAAAGACTATCAGAATGCTGCTAGCTACCACCACCCTGAGCTCCAGTCCACTGTCGACATCCCCTTCCTTATCCACCGCCTCTTCAAAGTCAAACCTGAGGCCATGGATATCATGGAATACGAACCCGTCTTCGCTAAGTTAGACTCAAGCAAGCTGCGCGGACGCGTCAAAATGCGAGTCAAAGTAAAGCTCCTCGCTCAAGAAAATATCATCACCAGAGAACTCATGCTCTTCTACAGCAGAGACACCCCCACCTCACCATGGTACATGATCCTTGAAGATAGCCTCAGAAACCCTGAGTCAGATAAAATGAAAAAGTCTTGAAAGAGCCACCGCCAACTACCGCCAGGCGGGCATAAAAAATAAGCCCAGTTGCGAACTCTCACAACTGGGCTTACTTGAATAACTATCCTCCCTACCTTTCAAGTAAGGTCGAACCTGTCATTTCTTCAGGTTTCTCCACCCCTAACATGTCAAGCAAGGTAGGCGCAACGTCCGCAAGGATCCCATCCTTGACCTTCACAGCCTCATGGTCATCGGCCACATAAATAGCATGCACCAAATTCGTCGTATGCGCCGTATGAGGAGATCCGTCAGCATTGATCAACTTCTCACAGTTACCGTGGTCAGCCGTAATGAGCACCTTACCTCCGAGATTTAAGGTCTCCTCAACCACTGCCTGCACCCCTTGGTCGATCGTCTCACATGCCTTCTTACAGGCTTCCACGATGCCTGTATGCCCCACCATGTCTGGATTCGCAAAGTTTAGGATAACCATGTCGTAATCCTTCAGACGCTTCACCAATGTCTCAGTCACCTCCGGAGCACTCATCTCAGGCTGAAGGTCATAAGTCGCAACCGCCGGAGAGGCCACAATCTGGCGGTCTTCATCCATAAATGGCGTCTCAGCACCACCATTGAAAAAATAGGTCACATGCGGGTACTTCTCAGTCTCAGCAATGCGCAATTGACTCAATCCCGCATCAGCAACCACCTCACCTAACACATTCTTCATGCTCGAGGACGGATAGACTACGTCGCACTCATATGTCTCATCGTATTCAGTGAGCGTGAGGAAATGCGGCTTGGGATGCACTTCCTTGTCAAAAGCGACAAAAGCCTCCCCATTTAAAAATGCATTACACAACTGACGCGCACGGTCCGCACGGAAGTTAAACCAAAAGACAACATCCTCATCATCCACGCGCTGTTGGTCCGCATCGCCCAAAATGATAGGCTTGATAAATTCGTCAGTCTCGCCCGCCTCATATTCCGCAGCAAGTGCCTCACTCGCTTTGCCATCAAATTGTTTACCTCGACCTAACACAATAGCATCCCAGGCCAACTTGTTACGCTCCCATCGCGTGTCGCGGTCCATCGCATAATAGCGTCCCACTACAGTCACAATTCTCGCTCCAGTCCCCTCAATATCTGCCTCTAATTTCTTAAGGTAGTCTACCCCACCAGTTGGAGACGTGTCGCGTCCATCAGTGATTGCGTGGATCGAGATGTTCTTCACTCCAGCCTCAGCAGCGGCCTTAACAAAAGCTGCTAGATGATCTTGGTGACTGTGCACCCCTCCATCCGATACCAACCCCATAAAGTGCAACGTGCCACCCTTTGCTTTTTCAAAAGCTCGCTTCAATGCCTCAATATTTGGCATCTCACCATCATCGATGGATTTGTTGATACGCGTGAGACTCTGGTATACAATGCGGCCCGCTCCCAAGTTAAGATGCCCAACTTCAGAATTGCCCATCTGCCCATCAGGCAGACCCACATCCATGCCTGAGGCACTCACGAAGCCCTTCGGGTAAGTGCTTAATAAGCTGTCATGAAATGGGGTATTCGCTAGCAATGTTGAATTGCCATCCTGTTCGGCAGTTTCCTGACCACCAGGGTTCACACCCCAGCCATCACGGATAATAAGTACTACTGGTTTCTTGGCCATAGACGCGGCTTATAAATTCATTACGCCCTGCTGGCAACTGGGAACTGTAAATCCCCTACTTGCCTCTTGCCTCTTGTCTCCAGACACTCCAATCTGCGCCCATGCACGGCCAACTCCTGCTCCTCGGCATCAAAGGATACGAACTCTCTAGCAATGAAATCCACTACCTAAGTAAGATCCAGCCCGGCGGCTTCGTGCTCTTCGGTCGTAATATCCACTCACCAGAGCAGGTCCGCGCTCTCACCGATTCATTGCGAGACCTCTGCGATATCCCCCCCATCATCGCTATCGACCAAGAAGGGGGCCGCGTCACCCGAACCAAAGAAATCGGCAACACCCCACCCTCAGCCGAACAACTTGCACAATCCGGTAAACCCGACCTCATCGCCTGGCACGGTATCCTCACCGGCCTCGTCCTCACCCAGCTCGGGATCAACATGAACCTAGCCCCCGTCCTCGACATCAGCTATATGCCAGATGCCGACAATGCGCTACGAGGCCGTTGCTACGGCCGCGACGCACAAGAAGTCATTAACAATGCCGGGGTCTATAACCGCAACCTCATCCGCACTAAAGTACATGGCTGCGGTAAACACTTTCCTTCCTGCGGACTCGCCGATGTCGACCCACACCATAAACTCCCTACTTCGAATAAAACCAAGGAAGAAATGCTCCAAAGCGACCTCCTCCCCTACACAGCCCTTGGCAGCGAACTCAGTGCCATCCTCACCTGCCACACCCATTTCTCCGAGCTTGACCCAGATACCCCAGGCCTCCCGGCCTCCCTCTCCCGCAACGTCGTGACCCGACTCCTACGGGACCAACTCGGCTATAAAGGTGTCGTCATGACCGACGACCTCGATATGGGAGCAATCATCAATACCTACGGCCGTGGACCTGATGTGAAAATGGCAATCGAAGCCGGTAACGACATGGCAATGATTTGCCATCAAACAGATACAGCTGAACAAGCCCTCGCATCCCTCCAAGAACTCTCCCCCTATGCCATCGATGACTCACTCAAACGTATCCGTAAATTGAAAAAAAAGCTCGCAAAAACCATTGCTTTCAGCCGCGATCGCTGGGACAAACTCAATGACGAAATCATGGAGCTGCGCATCGAAACACTCGGTGAAGAGGCTGCCCGTGACCAACATGACTCGATCGCAAATTCACGCAGCCCCGTCGAAGACTACTAATCTCCTTTTCTCAATTCCTAGACCCAATTACCGTGAGCTCCAATCGCACCTCTGGCTCAGTCGCCATGGACGACTACCTCGAACAAATCCTCAACCTCATCGAGGAAAAAGGCTACGCCCGCCCCATCGATATCTCAAAAAATCTCGGCATCTCTCAAGCCTCCGTCACCAACATGTTGCGCCGACTCGATTCCGAGGGCCTCGTCAAACACGAGAAATACCGCGGCACCATCCTCACCGATAAAGGCCACGAAATCGCAAACGCCATCATCGAGCGACACGCTGCACTCACCGAATTCCTCCGCCTCTTCGATATCGATGAAGAGACCATCTACGCCGATGTCGAAGGCATGGAACACCACGTTTCCAAAGCCACCCTCGGCGTCATCACCGCACTCGTCGATGAGCTCAAGTCCAACCACGAGCTCCTCACGCGCCTGAGAAAGAAAATTTAAGCCTCCCTGAGACACAAAGTCCCTTGCCTATCGAGGCTAACGGGTGTATGCAGCTTCCCGCCCATCATTCAAATCCGGGCAGATAGCTATGCTTAAATGGATTCTCCAAAAAATCGTCGGCAATAAGAACCAGCGCGAGATTAAGCGCATGAACCCAATCGTTGCCAAAATCAACGAAATCGAGGAGGCACTGCAAAACGAGTCAGAAGCCACTGTGCTTGCCAAAGTTACCGCATGGCAACACCACCTCCACCGCTACCTCCCACTCGACGCCCCAACCAAGCGTACTGTCGAATCTCTCGACCAAGATGCCCTCAGCAGCCTCGCTGAAGTCCTTGAAACTCGCCTCTCAGCCCTACGCAACGAATACCCTTCGCTCCCTACTGTTGAAGCATCACCCGAATCTATCGAAGCCGCAAAAGCCGCTTTCTCAGACATCGAAGACGATTTCACCGCCAAGCGCGACACCTACCTCAAGCAAATCCTTCCCGAAGCTTATGCCGTCGTAAAAAATGCCGCACGCCGTATGTGCGGTCGTAGCATTAACCTCGGTGGCAACCAAATCGAGTGGAACATGGTCCACTTCGATGTCCAGTTGATCGGCGGTATCGCCCTCCACAATGGCATGATCGCTGAGATGCAAACGGGTGAAGGTAAAACCCTCGTCGGTACGCTCCCCGTCTTTCTCAATGCCCTTACTGGTCTCGGTGTACACGTCGTCACTGTAAACGACTACCTCGCCCAGCGTGACTCCGAATGGATGGGCGCCCTCTATTCCTACCTAGGGCTCACTGTCGGCTGTATCCAAAACCAACAACCGCCTCAGTACCGCCGCGCTCAATACGAATGCGACATCACATACGGTACCAACTCTGAATTCGGATTCGACTACCTGCGCGATAACGGCATGTCCTCCTCCCGTGACGAACAAGTCCAGCGCAGCCACTACTTCGCCATCATCGATGAGGTCGATTCCATTCTGATCGATGAAGCCCGTACCCCATTGATCATTTCAGGCCCATCCACCATCTCAAATACTGAGCAGTACAATGTCTACAAAGGTGGGATCGAAGCACTCGTTAAAAAACAAAATGTGCTCTGTAACGAACTCGCCGAAGAAGCCAAAAAAGCTCTCGAAAATGGCGATGATGAAGCCGCCGGTCGCGCACTCTTCAAAATCAAACTCGGCCAGCCACGCTCCAAGCAACTCGCTCGCTTCATGCAAGAGCCTGACACCCGCCGCTTGATCGAGAAAACCGAGCTCGACATGTACCAAGATGCGCAGAAAAAAGACCTCTACGCCATCAAGGAAGAACTCTTCTACACCATCGATGAAAAAGGCCACGACGCCGACCTCATGGACCTCGGCCGTAACTTCCTCGACCCGAACGATAGCGAATCCTTCGTCCTTCCCGACCTCGCAGAAGAATACGTCGACATCGACGCCGATGCCGGCCTCAGCGACGAAGATAAAGCCGCCCGTAAAGAATCACTCCAAACTCGCCTCGACCAACAAGGCGAAAAAATGCACTCCATCTCACAGCTTCTCAAGGCCTATTGTATCTACGAGAAAGATGTCGAGTACGTCATCGAAGAAAATAAAGTCGTCATCGTCGATGAACAAACCGGCCGAAAAATGGCCGGACGCAGATGGTCCGATGGCCTCCACCAAGCAATCGAAGCGAAAGAAAATGTGACCGTAGAACGTGAAACACAAACCTACGCCACCATCACCATCCAAAACTACTTCCGCCTCTACGAAAAACTTGCAGGTATGACCGGCACCGCTGAAACCGATGCCGCAGAATTCCACGACATCTACCACCTCGATGTCCTGCCAATTCCCACCAACCGCCCAAATACCCGCATCGATGATAACGACCAAGTCTTCAAGACCCGCCGCGAAAAATACAACGCAGTCGTCAAAAAAATCGCCGAAGCTCAGGAGCGCGGACAACCCGTCCTCGTTGGTACCGCTTCCGTAGACGCATCTGAAACTCTCTCTCGCCTCCTCAAGCGTAATAAGATCAAACACCAGGTCCTCAACGCCAAATTCCACGAGCAGGAAGCTGAAATTATTGCAAGTGCTGGCCAAAAAGGTGCCGTCACCGTCTCTACAAACATGGCTGGCCGTGGTACCGATATTAAGCTCGGCGAAGGAGTCCCTGAACTGGGCGGTCTCTACGTCATTGGCTGCGAACGCTACCCATCACGCCGCGTGGACAGACAGCTCCGTGGTCGCTGTGCGCGTCAGGGAGATCCTGGTCTCTCACAATTCTTCATCTCATTCGAAGATGACCTCATGCGTAACTTCGCCGCCGCAGACCGCATGACTACCATGATGGAACGCTTCGGCATGGAGGAAGGTGAAGCCCTCGAACACAAATGGCTCAACCGCTCCATCGAAACTGCACAAAGACGAGTTGAACAACGCGACTACCAGTGGCGTAAGCGCGTCCTCGACTTCGATGACGTCATGAACATGCAGCGCGAAGTTGTCTACGGTTACCGTAACGAAGTACTCTCCTCAGAGGATCCACGTGAGCTGCTCACTGAGATCATCGATGAAATGATCGCTGCCACCGTCTATGACTACATGGAAAACCGTGACGAAGGTGCCCCTGACTACACCGAGCTCCTCGGCTGGATCAACACAACCTTCCCTCTTGGCCTCTCCATGGAAGAGAGCGGCATCCAAGACCGCAATGCCGATGACAATGCCGAATGGCTCATCACTGAAGTCAAAAAAGCATACGAACTCAAAGTCGCCGACCAACCCGCTGAGTACCTCGATCACCTCGAGCGCCAAATCATCCTCACCGCCATCGACCGACTCTGGCAACAGCACCTCTATAATATGGATGCCCTCCGTGAAGGCGTCCACCTCCGTGCTCAAGGCCAGAAAGATCCCTTGGTCGAATACAAGAATGAAGCCTACGCACTCTTCGAAACACTCATGGATTCCATCAAAGCGGATGCACTCAACAACCTCTTTAGATCCACTGCTAGCCTCGACCAATTCGAGCAATTCCTCCAAAGCATGCCGCAGGACCTCAATGAACCCGAAGTCCCACAGCTCTCAGACGCAAACCTCGCTCAGGTCCTGACCTCACAAGACGTCGCCCTCAAGCCCGTCAAGAGTGATAAACCCGTCAAAATCGAGCTGCCAAAGCGCAAACCCATCCAACTTAAAAATACCAAAAAATCAGA
Source organism: Rubritalea tangerina (assembly GCF_042683245.1). NCBI lineage: Bacteria > Pseudomonadati > Verrucomicrobiota > Verrucomicrobiia > Verrucomicrobiales > Rubritaleaceae > Rubritalea > Rubritalea tangerina. The sequence continues at coordinate 37,030 of NZ_JBHUJB010000043.1, read as the reverse complement.
TGCATAAACACGCCACGTCGGCGATCGTTAGCATCACACAAAATTAATTAATCAATCCGTGCTTTCCGGCTTTTCTTTCAGCCCATTATCACCTTATAGAAGGCCAGAAAGCATTCGGTCCAACCACCTCTTTACTCAAATTCAAACACAACCCCTCAAGTCGGTGAGCTCAGATTCCCACTTGAGAAACACACAGACACATGGCCAACCTCAATCTTACACTCAAAGTCTGGCGTCAAAAAAACGCTAACGACCGCGGACATATCGAAACCTACGAGGCTAAAGATATCCCTGAAGAAGCATCCTTCCTCGAAATGCTCGATATCGTCAATGAGCGCGTTATCAATGAAGGCGGCAACCCCATCCACTTCGACCACGACTGTCGTGAGGGAATCTGCGGAATGTGCTCGCTCACAATCAACGGCGTCCCACACTCAAAAGAGCAAGGCATCACTACATGCCAGCTCCACATGCGTAAGTTCAAGAGCGGTGAAACCATCTGGATCGAACCATTCCGCGCCAAAGCATTCCCTGTAGTGAAAGACCTCGTCACCGACCGTGGTGCTTTCGACCGCATTATGTCTGCAGGTGGCTTCATCGACGTGCGTACTGGATCTGCTCCGGACGCCAACTCCATGCCGATCGAGAAAAAGATCGCTGATGAAGCATTTGACGCTGCTGCCTGCATCGGCTGTGGTGCTTGTGTCGCAGCTTGTAAGAATGCATCCGCTATGCTCTTCGTCTCAGCCAAGGCCGCACACCTCAATAAACTTCCCCAAGGCCAACCTGAAAAAACCAAGCGCACTCTCGCTATGGTCAAACAAATGGACGAAGAAGGCTTCGGTAATTGCACCAACCAGTACGAGTGCGAAGCAGTCTGCCCTAAAGAAATTAGCGTCGATAATATCGCTAAACTCAACCGCGACTACCTCCTCGCTTCCGTCAAAGACGGCGTCAGCTAATCGCACCTCTCGATTTCACAAAACGCCCACTTAGCTCAATGCTGGTGGGCGTTTTTTATGGGTGCAACGGTGACCTTCTCATCTGGGTACTGCCCCCAAAAGCTTCAATCCCCTCTCATTCCTTATCAACATCACACTAGGAATCACTTCGTACGTGTACCCACCGTAATCCCGCCTATACCTACTAGCGCTTCCCCCTTGAAAAGCTTCTTTCGCTCCTGAGAATAGAGAATGTTATCAATCGCTAAATTGTGCGCGTTCCCCTCACCACCAGTGCGCTTCAACACCAGCTCATAACTCTGGCCAGGCTCACCTACAAAACCTAACACAACCTGAGGTGCGCCACTAAATGCCTTGCCGTGGTCCGTCACCCATTCTCCAAACTTCTGACTGTGAACCACCTCACGGTCACTCGACCTTACTATGGCAACATCGTAGGCATAGCTATCCCCTTCCGTATCCCCAATAAAATTGAAACCATGAATGGTGAGCTGACAATCACTGGCATTTACCTCAAAACGTAACACGTGCTGCGCCCCCACCGTGGCGCCCTCAATCTGCATCACCGCCCCCTTTGCATACGGAGACCCACCCCATTTGTGATATTCCCAACTCCCACCAGCCCAACTTAATCCAATGTTAGGGGTCCCTCCATCAGTCACCTTGAAACCACTCTGCTCCGCTGAAATAAAATCACCAAAGGATTGGTCAATCGACACATTCGTCTCACGCTCCCCATCCCCATCGATCCGCGTACTGCCAGCCAACACAGATCCCGACAATAATGTAGCAACTAATAACACTTTCATAGGCATAAAATGATTGCCCAACATCATGCCCCACCCTCCACTTCTGAGTATACTCAAAAACCCATCACGCCGCCTAATGCTAGGCCTATGCCTTTTTTGCCTACCACATCCCCTCCTGCTTTATTATCAAGATTGATCAAGCAAAAGCGCCACATACTCCCCTCTGTGTACCCCCACTTTCTCGCCTTCACAGAAGATCTCCGACTCAACCCCTAAGCGTGCTCGCCCCTTGCGCTTCAACATCTTAACAAATCGTTCGAATTTCTCAGGACTCGGAATCTTCGCTACCGCCTGAAAAGACGCCACTGCTGGCTTGCCAAATTCAAAACTCGAACTCTGAATCACCAATGTATTCTCCATTCCTAATTCACGAAGCTTGATAAATAGCAGTCCCCAGCCAGATAAAATTCCTATCGCTGACATGCTCCCACCAAAAGCCGAATGACGATGGTTGATATTCGCCTCCAGGGGAGCCTCCACAACCAAGGCGTCCCCAGAATATTCAGTAAAATCCGCTTCTAAACACGCAGTGATCGGGATGTGCGCATGTACGTAAGCTTTGACTTCTCCCAAATCCATGACCGCTTATAAGTCAGATCTTCCCATTTGACAGTGGAATCTACCCAGCTCGGATTTGATATTGATCTAACTATCACCATAATTTATCTTCACCTCGCAATCATTGATTTAATCGCTTGCCACACCCTATGAATCAACCGCTCCAATTACTACGCATCTTCCTCATGGCCAGTCTTTTGCTCGGCGCCGCACATGCGCAGAGACTGAGCTCACCCACTGCTGCACGCGACCCTTTCCAAAAACAAAGCTACCCGTGGAAAAAAAATATCACTGCCACGATCTTCTGGATTGGCGAAGAACCCACTGCCAAAAACCCCACCCCCAACCACGCCAGTTCCTGGGACACAAAGTGGGAAAAAAACTACGGTGGCTTCGACGACCCCAATCCCGCGGCACGTACCTACGGATACCGCCCCATAGCCTTCCGCCCAAAACAAAACCCCTTCTACATCGCCCTCCCATACAACGACCGCATCGACTGGCGCCGTCACAAACCAGAAGCCTCCAAAGTCATCCCCTGGTTCCATAAATACCAACCAAAACCAGGAAAAACTGTCCTCAAAGGCCGCTGGCTCCAAATCGTCCACGGCCGGAAAGTCTGCTACGCCCAATGGGAAGACTGCGGCCCCTTTTGTACCGACGACTGGCGTTACGTCTTCGGAAACGCCCGCCCCAAAAATAAAAAAAATAATGGCGCCGGCATCGATGTCTCACCCGCTGTCCGCGACTACCTCGGACTAAAATCTGGTGGCAAAGTCCACTGGCGCTTTATCGACTTCGAAAATGTCCCCAAAGGACCTTGGTCGAAATTCGGAGATAACAACCCCTTTATCAATCCCTCCATGGACCGCGACCTCATCGCTAAAAGACGCTACATGGAATACCTCAGACGCCAACGCGATAAAGCCCACGGTAAACAATCATAAGCACACCGCCTATAGCTTCCCACGCCTGAGAAAACAGTCTACCGACTCTAACACATCTGGGTGCGATGTGATGAAGGTGTGATCGGCATGCACGACCTTAAAGTCGCTTAAACCTCCAACTCTCCCCGCATCCACTCGTACAATACCGTCACTCTCCTCATCAATCACGTGATGTAATAAAGGAATCTTCACCCGATCTCCCATGATCACCGCAGCATTCACATCGTGCGCAATGACACCAGACTCGTGGGCCATCGATTCTGTTGAGAGAAACTCACCAGCAGGACCTAACACTTTTCTCAGAGGTGAACCACTTAACCAATCAATAATCTTACTCCCGTGCAGTGGTGGCGCTATCATCAACACCTTTTCACATCGACTGTGCTCACACGTCTCTAAATACCGCCTCGCAATTACGCCCCCCAAAGAATGAGTCACTAGATGTACCTTTTCATAACCAGCACCTTCTTTTCTAACAATCCCATCAAGACGCTCAACCATCTCACCCAATGATTCCTTAAATGAAGGATAGGGAACGTTGAGACAACTAAAACCAGATTTGATGCATTGTCGTGCAATAGGCTCCATCGCCCACTTGCTCCTCCATAAACCATGTAAACAAATTACCAACTCCCGACCATCCCCTCTCAGCTCTGCTTTGTGCCACGGCATGGGCATTCTCAACACCCCTAGTTGCTCCCATGGAAATGCATCCCGATTCCTCTCTCTCTTCATTACCATCGTAGCTTAGTCAATTAAAGCCCCGTTGAAAATCGATTCTTCTGATGCTATCATCGATATAATCGTATTTGCCCCCATCCCATTAGAAATATTTTTTTTACATCTTCTCGGAATAAGCATACGATCCGCACCCTCCTAGTATGTGTGCCTGCTAAATATGCAGTGCGCACCTCAATGAAAATCGAAAGACACATATTATGAAGATCAAAATGACCCTACTCGCCGCATCAGCCATGGTTAGCTTTGCCGGCATCGCTCAAGCGGAACAATGCGCAACTTCCAAAAAGTGCAAAACTGCATGCGACTCCCAAAAAGCCGCGGCTTGTGAGGAAAAGTGTGAAACTGAATGCGCCGATAAGTGCGATAGCGAAAAGGCTGTCGCAGCAAATACCACACACTTTAATGTCTCCGGCATGACTTGCGGAGGTTGCTCCAAAAAGCTCACTACCGCTCTTGCTGCTGTCAAAGGCGTGAAGGTGAAGAAAGTTTGCCACAAGTCGGGCTGCGTTGATGTCGTTCTCAGCGATGGTGCTACTGCCGACCAAGTCAAAGAAACCATCACTAAAGCTGGCTTCAAAATCACACCAGAACAGAAAAAGAGCTAATCACTCCCATCATCGTTCAATTTTAAAAAAAGCGCATTGGTCATTCGACTAATGCGCTTTTTTTTGAGCTCCATAGCGTTTCACTTCTCAGCCGCAATCACCGAGACCTCTACCAGCAGCTCAGGTCGCGCCATTCGCGCCTCTACACAAGCACGCGCCGGAGCGTGCCCCTCTGGCACCCAAGCATCCCAAACCGCATTCATTGCCGCAAAATCCTTCATGTCTCTGATGTACACCGTGGCAGATAACATATGCTCGCGATCTGAACCCGCCTGTAATAACAAAGCATCCACCTTGTCTAACATTGTTTGAGTTTGCTCCTCAATCCCCTTACTAGCATCAGCACAAACCTGCCCACAGAGATAAATCGTACCATTGTGCTTCACAATCCGACTCATCCTCTGCTTGATTTCTTGACGTTCAATAGACATGCGTCGCTTCTAGGCCCTAGCTATTAAAATTGCCAGCCTGATTCACAATTGCATCCACACCAGACTTTGTCCTAACCTGCGACGAACATCGTGAGATGACCACCCACTAGCCACTTTAATGCCTGAGCTCATCCCTACTCCCGCCATCTGCACCCGCCGACTTCTAGATCCTGCTACTCCCTTGTTAGTATCAGCCGCTAGATACCTCCTTTCAAAAGGGGAAGATCTTAAAGACAGCATGGTCCTCGTACCTACAGCTCACTCAGGACGCCAACTTCGCCAATCACTTCCCGAACACGCAGGCAGAGCCATCCTAGCCCCTTCAGTCGTAACCCCAGATGTCCTCTTCCGTCCCCTAGCACAGGCTAACGCTGCCACAAAAATCGAATGGTGGCATGCCTGGGCGGAAGTGCTCATGCGCCACCCACTCGAACACCTCGACGCACTCTTCCCCCAACTCGATAATGTAGACCGTGATTTCAACTGGGCTCTGAAAGCCGTAACACGCTTCACTAAACTCAAAACCGAAATCACCAACGTCAACCACTCCCTCACCCAAGTTGCTGAAGCGAGCGAAGAACCTGACCGTTGGAAACAACTCGCAGAACTCGACCAACAGGTCATTGAATTACTCTCCAACCGAAACCTATCCTGCCCAGCAGACGCCAAACGCCAAGCCGCACTTCATTGGCAGCCCCCCCAAGGAGTCTCCTCTATCATTATCCTCGGAGTCCCCGATCTTCCCGTTCTCGCTCAGCTCGCACTTAGCCAATCATCTATCCCAGTAGAAATCTTAATCCAAGCTGATGAGTCTCTAGCAGAAACCTTTTCGCTCTGGGGAGTGCCGACTCCTGAGTATTGGGCCCAATGCCCTATTCACATTCCCCAACCCGCCGCTGAGCACATCTCTGTAAGTGCAACAAGCCTAGAAGCCGTGGACAGCCTTCTCTCAGAGCTAACATCGCATAGCTCAGACTCTATCACTCTAGCAGTAACAGATTCCGCTCTCTCGCCACTTCTCAGTGATAAAATAGCCTCGGCCGGTTGGCCTAGCTTTGACCCAGATGGTACCCCCCTCAGCCACACAGGACTTTGGGCATTCCTTAACCTCTACCGCAGAGCCCTCGCAAACTCTAATAATTTCCTCCCCATCCCCAGCTTGCTTAAAGCTCCCGAGTCCAGCAGCATCCTCACCAGCCTCAAAAACCACGCGACCATTTCCCAAAGTGTTGATTCTCTCAACAAACACTTTCTCCCACAAAATTTAAGCCACGCTATCCGCTGTGCTAACGGAGAACTAAAAGAGGTTCTAACCGAACTTCAAGCCCAACTCGTCAATGCTCAAAACGCCCCCGCGTCCATCGCGCTAGAAGCCCTCTTTGATAAAATTGAAAATGCGCACAGCTTCCCCGACGAATGGGTCCCAACATTCTTAGAAGCCATTACCGCCATCAAAAACTTAGAGCTCCATAAACAGTCTCTCAGCACCCACCACGCACTCGACCTCGTTCTTAACGCTTCCGAAGGAGTCAAAATTCAAAATGACCGATCTGGTTCAGCCATCGATCAACTCGGTTGGCTAGAAATCCCCTTTAGCCAAGAACCAAACCTCCGCATTCTAGGGCTCCACGAAGGACATGTACCCGAGAGGCCACACGATGACGGCTTTCTCCCCGAGTCACTACGCCAACACATTGGCCTCTACAGCCGAAAGCAGTTAGAGTCTCGTGACGCCTACCTTCTCAGCAATATGCTAAGTTCTAGAGCAGATTCAGGCTCCACCAAAGTCTTCTTGTGCCAAACCTCCCCATCGGGTGAAGAACGCCAAGCCAGCCGTCTCCTCATGCGCTGCCCGTCTCACGAACTTCCCGCTCGCGTCCAACATTGCTTCAATGAATCGCTCGAATCAAAATCACTCTTGCCCGCATACCACCCTGGCTCCTGGAAACTTTCTCTCCCCCACCCACCCGCATGGCCTGAAAATAAAACCCTTACCATAAGCCCCAGCCGCCTCCGTGACTTCCTCCACTGCCCATTCCGCTTCTACCTCAAACAAATCGAGGGTTTCCAACGTGAGACATTCGATGCACAAGAGCTCGATGCCGCACAATTTGGTAACCTCATTCACGATGTCTTAGAACGATTCGGCCTCGACCCCTCAATGCGCGACCTCTCCGAGGAAATAGACGTGATACACGCCTTCGATACCTTACTCGAAGACACCTTCAATAAAACATACGGCTCACAAACCAGCCTCCCACTCAGCATTCAAAAAGAAAGCGCTCAACAACGCCTCCACGCCTTCGCAGCCCAACAAGCTGCCATGCGCCGCGAGGGCTGGAAAATCCATCACGTCGAACTCGCTGTCGGTACTTCTGATAACGAAATCCCATGGCAAGTCGCCAATACCCCCGTCCGTATGCGTGTCGACCGCATCGATGTCCATGAAGAATCCGGCAAGTGGCGCGTCATCGATTATAAAACCTCCAAGAAGCTAAAAAAACCTAGCGAAGAACATTTCGAAAACGCCAGAACTTTCGACCATCCTAACCATAACTACGGCGAGCTCCTGCCTCCCGCTTCCAAACGCGCCCGAAGTGAACGACGCTGGCGAAACCTACAGCTCCCACTCTACGCCGAATTCGTTAAACAACACTTTGCCCTGACAGAATTACCCGAACTCGCCTATGTCGCTTTCCCAGCAGCCGCTGCCTCCACGGGACTCCAAGTCTGGAACCAATACGATGATACCCTCCATGCTTCAGCCATGGAATGGACACATAATGCCATTCTAGCCATTCAGAATAATCAATTCCCAATCCGCCAACTCACCAGCGCCCAAACCAGCTGGGATGACTTCGCCGCCCTATCACCAGAAGGCTTAGAGCACGCATTTGATCTATAACTTACAACTCACATTCATATGTTCTCTAGCCTTCTCATCGAAGCCTCTGCTGGCTCAGGTAAAACATTCCAGCTCTCTAACCGCTTCATCGCCCTGCTCGCACTCGGAGAGGAACCAGCTGACCTTATCGCCCTAACCTTTACTCGTAAAGCTGCCGGTGAATTCACCCGTCGCATCCTCAACCGCTTGGCACTCGCAGCCACCTCAGAAAATGAAGCCCATAAACTTTCTCAGGAAATCACTCCCACACTCCTCGGAGACCCCTCTTCACAACAGCCAGAACTCACCATCCCACCCGTGCTCCCAGCTCTCAATATGGAGCGTTTCCGTGAGCTTCTCGCTAAACTCGTCGACTCGCTAGACCGCCTCCAACTCAGCACACTAGATAGCTTTTTTACGCGCCTCGTCAGTAGCTTTGGCCCAGAACTCGGCCTTGCCGGCTTTGAGATGTTAGATGAAGATCGTTTTGCTCTCGCACGCGAAGAAACTCTTCAGCAAGTTCTGAATGGTGGTGCTCTGAACCAACGCCAAAGAGACCTTTTCCTCAGTGCATTCGCAGTCGCAAACTATGGAAATGAAGAAGCCAAAGTCAGAGACTCCATTCTAGATTTCGTCAACAAGCACCATGAGAGACTGCTTCAGTGCCCCTCACCCGAGTCATGGGGAAATGCTCCAGCACTATGGCATGACTCAGAGTCCTGGCCAAAATTTTCACCTGCAAAGCTCGCTGCTCTCCAACAAGATATCCTCAGCGCCACTCCCGAAAGCCTCGGCCACGCCACCCTCAACAAAACTTTCCAAACATTTGCAGCCTCTATCACAGACTACCAACCCGGCACGCCACTTCCTGATCCCATCAAAAAGAACCTCTTCAAGTGGACACAAAACCTTCCCCCCAATACTCTCGAAATCTCATTTACCTATTCGCGTAAAGAAATCACCTTCCCACAAAGGCTCACACAACTCCTTCTCTCTCTCGAACGACTCATCCGCTATAGCGAAATTCATGTGTTTCTCAAACGTACACAAGGAATTTGGGCCGTCGTAAAAGCCTTCGAAAACCAATACAATAAACAATGCCGCTCCCAAGGTAGAGTGAGCTTCGCTGACCTCACCCTCCTCCTCCAACAACATGCCGTGCTAGCCAGAAAAACTGGCTTTAATGAACTCGCCTATCGACTCGATTCCCAATTCAAACATTGGATGTTAGACGAATTTCAAGATACCAGCAGACGTCAGTGGGAAGTCATTGAACCCGTCATCAATGAGTCCGTCACAGACCATGAAGGTGACCGTAGCCTCTTTGTTGTGGGAGACACCAAACAATCAATCTACGGCTGGCGTGGTGGAGAACCCCGACTCTTCCGCGAAATGACCTTACGAGAAGACTGGTCTCGACTCAAGCAATGGACCATGTCCCACTCCTGGCGCTCAAGCCAAGTCGTCCTAGATTTTGTGAACCTCATCTGTTCTCCTGATAGTCCTGGCATGACTGCATTTCCCAATGCCACCCAACAACGTTGGAAATTCCAAACCCACCATGCCGCAAAGCAACTCCACGGCGAAGTCCGCGTCTACCAATTTAGCGATAAAGCCGAAGACCAACATAGCCCAAAAGAACTTGCCATCGTTGAAGAATTGAAACGACTCAGCCCAATCCAACGTGGACTCAGCTGTGCCATCCTAGTCACCTCCAATAAACAAGTCCAACACTACACTAGCCTCTTAAGAGAATCCACCGGCCTCCCTGTCGAGGCAGAAGCCGCCGTCAGTATCGCCTCCGACTCTCCATTTGGTTTAGCATTGTTAGATTGGTTCCGTTACCTCACTCACCCAGCAGATGCTTTCGCGAGAAGACACGTAGACACTTCTCCACTCGCACACTCTCTTGCTCAATTTGGTGACTCACCCGAGCTTCAATTTACTACTGCTAGACAACAGATAAGCTCAGAGGGTGTCGCTGCCCATATCATTGCATTACACCAAAACCTCCCCCGCGATCTCGTCCTCGGTGAGTTCCAGACCATGCGCCTTGAACAAATTCTCAATACCGCCCGCTCATTCGACTCCCAAGGCGGCACTCTCGAAGAATGGCTCAGGATGTTAGTAAATCAAACCCACCGAGAAGAGAGTGGCAAAGGAGCGATCCAGGTCATGACCATCCATAAATCAAAAGGCCTTGAATTCGACCTCGTTTTCCTCCCCGAACTCGACGGCAATAGCTACGACACCGTCAGCCGAATGGACATGCTCACCAAAGAAAATGATCAGCACCTCCCAATTCATTTCCTCAACAAACCAGCCAAAGAAATCATAGCTAATGACGAAACACTCAACCTCCAATACAATGACTGGGTAGCCAATAATTGCTACGAGCGCGCATGTAACCTCTATGTCGCACTCACACGTGCTGCTCGCTCACTCTACCTTTTCCTAAAACCACCTCCACGCTCAACCACTCCGCTCAATGATGCTAGCTGGATTCGCTCGACCATCGGAGATATCGAAACAACAGAGCATACCATCGCCGACTCGATTTCAGGTCACCTACTCTATCAGCGAGGGTCAGACACTTGGCTATCAGATTACCCTATCCAGGACCTAGCAACTGACCCACACGCCGCTCCATTGCTGCTCCCACCTGCTACCCCTCGTTTAGGTAGACGTACGGCTTCAAAGGAAAAATCCACATCGATCCAACTGAGAAATTCTAGGAAAAACCAAGCCGGTATGGACTTCGGCAATCAAGTTCATGCACTTTTCGAGTCTATCAATCATGCCGATGACGCCCTAACACTTCCCGATTCAGATGCTGCAAATGCCGTTCGCCAAGCGATCCTCCTCCCTGAATCACAACATTGGTTCGCCCCAGCCCCGCAAACCGAAATCCTCCGCGAACAAGCAATTGAAGCCATCGATTCGAATGGAACATGGTTCTCGGGTGTCATCGACAGAGCCCTCGTCCACCGTGATGAAACTAATCAAGTCAGCTCAGTAGAAATCCTAGACTTTAAAACCGATTCTGTTGATTCTGCTGACACATTAATAACACGCTACAAAGCCCAGCTCGAGAGCTACGCAGCCGTCATCGCCAGCGTCTATCAAATTCCTGCGAACACTGTCACTACAACGATTCTATCAACTAAGCTTAACACCTACATCCCCGTCTCATAGATGGGCACAACACAGGCCACATACCAACTAGAAGCACTCCATTCGTCTATTCCGTGTCGAGAGATGCTATAACACCTTTGATTGTCAAAGAACCCAGTCTCACTCGACGGACTCAAAAACCCCACCGCCAAGAAGCACACCGTTCTCGTAAAAAGCACAAATCTGCCCAGGCGTGAGCGCACGCTGCGGCCTGATAAATTCTACATCTAACTTCCCATCTTCTCGTGGTGTCACCCATACTGGCTCACCCTTGGCTCGGTAGCGTGGTTGTGCCTCAATTTTACGTCTGCTGGTCACTGGCTTGTTGACCCAAGACACCGTCCCGACAACCGACCTATTGGCAAACAAGCCCGGAGTCTCTTGCTCGTTGTACCCAACAATCAATTCGTTCTTTTCCAAATTCTTCCCCACAACCACATAAGCGACCCCATCCCTTGGTGAGGCCACTCCATGCCCTTTCCTTTGGCCCAATGTATAAAGGTGCAAGCCCTGATGGCGCCCCAAACGTTTGCCCTCGGTGTCTACGATATTTCCAGGACGATCAGGCACATAATGACGCAAGAAATCACTCATCTTCACATTGCCAATAAAACAAATCCCTTGGCTATCCTTCTTCTTTGCCGTCGGTAAATCAAAGCGTTCCGCCACTTCCCTCACTTCTGGCTTTTGCATTTCTCCACATGGAAACAATGCGTGCTTCGCCTGATGCTGTTCCATCAGAGCTAAAAAATAACTCTGGTCCTTGTTGGTATCTGAACCGCGTAAAATATCCGCACTTCCATCCGCACGCTCACGCTTCCGCGCATAATGGCCAGTAGCCACATATTCAAAACCCTGAGAAAGTGCATAATCCAAAAAGACGCCAAACTTCATCTCACGGTTACAATACACATCTGGATTGGGCGTGATGCCACTCCGGTAACCTTCCAATAAATAATCAACTATCCGCTCCTGATATTGGTCAATCAAATCCACGACACGAAACTCAATGCCCAATTTCTTAGCCACTGCGTGCGCATCTTCCACATCGTTCTCCCATGGACAATCACCTGGTACATTGTCCGTGTTGATCCAATTCTTCATGTACGCGCCCACGACTTCGTGACCTTGCTCTACCATCAGAGCTGCTGCTACACTTGAATCTACCCCCCCTGAGAGGCCTACCAGAATCTTCGCCATGCCGACCAGTAGAACACATCTCGCGAACATGCAAACCCGACATTGTTTAAACTTGCATGTTCCGCCCAGCAAGCCCATCACCACTGCATGTCCAAACCAAATACTGAAGCCACTGGCAAGCCCACGCCCATCGCCGGCTGCACCATCTTTCTGGTGATCCTCGGAATGGTGAGCTTCCTTGCCATCTTTGCTTGGTACCAATACGGACAATACAAAACAGAAATCATCAATATCTCCCAAAAAGAAGCCAAGCCCACCCCTCTCGCTTCTCTCGATGATAAAGCCGCTATCTCCGCCCTCGATGCCAAAATGGGGGCATTCGAACGTGCCGTCAAAAATGGTGATAAAACACAAATCACCTTCACCCCAGAGGAAATGAACCTCGCCATCGCACGCTACGATAAGCTCAAGCCATTCCGTGGGATGATGAGCATCCGCGAAATCACCGAGCAAACTATCATTGCCGATATCTGTTTTGAGGTCCGCGCCGGATTCGAAGGGGAACGCTTCCTCAATGGCTCAATGACTATCGAACCTGAAATTGCCATGGGTTCGCTCTTTCCTACAGTAACCGAGATCTCACCCGATACAGGAAACCCTGTCCCCCCAAAAATGACACGTGAGTTCCCAACCTTCCTTTTCACCGAGTACCGCAATGACGAAGAACTCGCCAAAGTCTTCCATAAACTCAGCACCGTCCAACTTAGCCCCGGTCTCATGACCATCGTCAGTGACCCAAAAATCAAACAACCAGACGCCCTCCCAGAGAATGTCGATGATGATGTAGACAAGGCCCTTTACCTATTCGGCCTCCTCGTCTTCATGTTCAGCACCACCGTTGCATTCCTGCTCTGGGTGCGAAAACGAAAACAACAAGCAGAAAACGAGTAAGCCAAAACTCGCCACTTCCAGCTCCTCCGCATCCTGACGATTTTCTCATAAATCATTTTCCTTTTTAACAAAGCTGCCCCACATTAGCGGCACCAATAGCATGAGCGCACTCACCTTTAGCCCGATTGAAGAAATCATCGCAGACATCGCCGCCGGTAAAATTATCATCTGCGCCGATGACCCCACGCGCGAAAACGAAGCCGACCTCATTTGTGCCGGTAGCCTCGTCACCAAAGAACAAGTCGCCTTCATGGCCACCCACGGCAGAGGCCTTATCTGTGCCCCCATCTCAGCAGAACAGGCTGACAGGCTCGACCTTCCCCAAATGAGCCGACGCAATACCGAGGCGCTCAAGACAGCCTTCACAGTCTCCGTCGATGCCGCAGAAGGCATCACCACCGGAATCTCTGCTGCGGACCGCGCAAAAGCACTCCAAATCTTAGCCGACCCTCATAGCTCAGCAGATATGTTGGTCAAACCCGGACACGTCTTTCCACTCCAAGCCGTCGAAGGTGGTGTCCTGCGCCGCGCTGGCCACACCGAAGCTGCTGTCGACCTCGCTCGCCTTGCTGGCCTCGAACCAGCTGGCGTCATTTGTGAAATCATGAATGAAGACGGTGAAATGGCGCGCGTCGGTGACCTTGGTGAATACCAACAACAACACGGACTCAAAGCCTGCACAATCGCCCAACTCATCGAACACCGCAGAAAAGCAGAAAAACTAGTGCACCGCTCTGAGGTCATTAAGCTCCCCACAGATTTTGGCGAATTCGACTGCCACCTTTACGAAATTGATACCGATGACTCCCATCACCTCGCCCTCGTACGCGGCGAAATCGACTCATCAAAGCCCGTCATCGTTCGGGTCCATTCGGAATGCCTCACCGGTGATGTCTTCATGTCTCGCCGCTGTGATTGTGGGGGCCAACTCCACCAAGCTCTCGAGCACATCTCTCAAGAAGGTGGTGTCCTCCTCTACCTTCGCCAAGAAGGCCGCGGCATCGGACTCCCCGCAAAAATCCACGCATACAAACTTCAAGAACAAGGGTACGATACCGTCGAGGCCAATGAAAAACTCGGCTACGGTGCCGACCTCCGCGACTACGGTATGGGCGCCCAAATCCTCCATGACCTCGGAGTGCGCCAAATCCGCTTGCTCACCAACAATCCAAAAAAGATGGTCGGCCTCCAAGGCTATGGCCTCGAAATCGTCGAGCAGTTGCCCATCAAACAATGCGCTAACGAGCATAACGAAAAATACCTCCAAACCAAAAAAGATCGCATGGATCACATGCTCTAATCCCCTACATGCATTTCTTTAAGGAGCCTACACGCCACTCTGTGTAGGCTCCTTTCTTCTTACTCACAAAACCAAATAAAACAACGTGCCCAGAAAAACAAAAGCTGCATGGGAAAAATCCATGCCAAAAGCCCAGTTCGACTTCATGCGCGAAGTCCTCGCCGCCCCTAGCCCAATTGGCCTCGAAGCCGCCATGTCCTACGGCGTCCTCAAACCCGCATTCGAAAAGTTGATGCCAAAGTCATGGGCAATTCACCAATTCAAAGGAAATGCAGGCCTTGTGCTCGACACCCATCCAGGTCGCGATGACATGACCTCCGTGATGATCATCGGCCATGCCGATAAAATCCGCCTCCAAGTCCGCAAAATCGATGCCGATGGTAAAATCTGGGTCAATACGGATTCCTTCCTCCCCTGCACACTCATCGGCCATGAGGTCACCCTCTTCTGCCAAGACCCTAAGAAACCCGGTAACTATCGCTCAATCGAAGGCGGCACCCTCGAAGCTCTAGGTGCCATTCATTTCTCAGAGCCAGCCCAACGCACCGGTGACAAAGGCCTCAAGCCAGAAATGATCTACCTCGAGCTTCAGATGCATGGCGAAAAACGAAAAGAACGCATCGAAAAACTCGGTATCCGTCCTGGTGACCCAATCATCCTCAACCGCCCAATCAAACGTGGCTTCTCTGAGGACGCATTCTATGGCGCTTACCTCGATAACGGTCTCGGTTGTTTCGTCGTCGCTGAAATTGCCAAAATCCTCGCTAAATCACCACTTAAGAACATCCGTGTCCTCTACACGATTGCCACGCACGAGGAAATTGGACGCTTCGGCGCTACTGCCATCGCTGGTGAGTTTAAACCCGATATCCTTATCGGCTCTGACGTCAACCACGACTACGATGCCGCCCCCGGAATCGGCGCAAAACGCATGAACCCACTAACCATGGGCAAAGGCTTCTCAATCACTAAAGGCTCCATCACCAGTGAGCAGCTTAACACCATCATCGAAGAAGCCTGCATGAAAGAGGGAATCCCCTACCAAATGGACTTTGCCGGTAGAGACACAGGCACCGACGCCATGGCCGCTGCGCTCGCAGGCTTTGACTCTGCTGCCACATCTATCGGCTTCCCTATCCGAAACATGCACACAATTTCTGAAACGGGTCACACTGCTGACGTCCTCGCTGCGATCCATGGCATGGTCGCCACCTTCCGCGCTATGGATAAAATGAACCGTGGCAAAGGAATGCGCCGAGAAGACCTCAAGAACGGTCATCCACGTCTCGACTCAGCTAAGCCACTCTAGACGCTCAGGAATCACTCAACTTACCAAACTCGACTCTCACACCAGAGAGTCGAGTTTTTTTTAGGCTCAGTGCTCCAACCAATGCAGCGCAATCCCCAAAAAATCATCATTTGTCACTTTGGAAGTGCGATTTGGCGAAACTACCTCAAAACTAACGACTCTCCCCCATTTCTGAAATTAAACTATGAGTCCATCAGTTTTCATCTCTACCACAGCTCGACGATGGTGATCTTGAGCTTTGGCTTCTTAGACGGTTTTTCTACAGCCTTCACGCGCTCATGCCCAGGCGTCGTTGACTTTGCTACCCGCTGATCGTCCCTCTCACTCCCCGTAGCCTCTGCTTTTTTAGCAATTTGCAACAATTGGTAGTCTCTCTCAACTTTAGCTATGGATTTGACAAGCGTTTCTTCCTTCCATTCTCCTACTAAACCACCCTTGTAAATAACCCACCTATAGACGCCTTGCCTGCCACATGGGTAAGAGGCATAGGCTACCACCCGATAGCGATTTGCGCCTCGTAATTCCCATGGGCCACCACCCACATACACCCAGCGTGAATCATGGTTAGTCCTCGGATCAGTGGCAAAACACGCCTCCTCAGGCAAAAAATCCTCCAGACACTTTGGAGCCACACCATAAGCTGAAATATACGTACTATACGCCTTCCCTACCCTCCGCATGCTCCGCCTTTCCTCTTCTTCCCTCTCCTCTATCCATAAATCATAATACGCATCCATCAACCGCTTCACCAAATAAAATTCCTCAGCTCGCATCTTCTGCGCTCTGGCCTTCCCCATAAGAAACTGACCACGTGGCCTCACAAAACCAGCCCGCTCAAACTTCGCCACTAGTTCCAACCAATCCGCTCGCTCATAATCCACCTTGCTTCGCCGAATCTTCTTCAAATAATCCAAAGATATCTTATCTGCCCCTAATGCCTCAAATTCCTCCACTAAATTCCTTCGCGCCGCCACCGTGCGCTGCCCCCCCTTAAGCTCAGGACATGCACGCAACATCCCCGCCGCCAACTTCTCCATCGACCTCTCCAATCCCTCGTCAGCCTCCACAAACCCACACACATAGATCAGAAACCCTGCCCATAACCATTGCCGATACCTCATCCTTACACCCTAACATAACCTGTTAGAATGCCGCAAGCTCTTACAAATTACGCTTACATTATTGAGCTTGAGGTAGCTTGAGGAATTCTCGTCTATCTGGAGTCGCCATATAGCCTCCATTGCGCCAAGCCTCATAGTGACTCCACCCTTGTGGAATCACGTGTTCGACAAAAGCAGCACTGTCGGCAGATCCCAAGACAACCACAATTAATTGCACTGGAGTCACGCGCTCCCCACCATCAGCTAATTTCTCCACATAGGCATGGCGATTCGCAAGTACACTAGCGCATTGAGCAGCCATGGGACTATACCCAGCCTTCAAACCACTGATCTTTAACTTGGATGATAGGAGCTTATTCGAATTGATCACGGTAAGCTGAGCCGTTCTGCCATCGCGTTTGACTACCCGCAGTGAACGTTGTTTTTGTTTGGCGTAAAATCCGTAAGCCGTGTCCGTCGAGAGAGCCACACTCAATCGCGCAATGTCTGAAGCGGTCGAGTAATTGCTCCTTTTCTGAGTGTCAGCCCCAGAGGGTAGAGTAAAACGTGTGCTGTTCATCCCCAATGAACGCCCCAAATTGTTCATCTCATTGACAAAAACCGCTATCGGATCACCACTCAGCTGACGACGCTGTAGTAGCTGCCCACCTACATGGTGCGCCAAACTCGTTGCAGCCACACTGTCCTGCCCCAAAATGGTG
The DNA here is from genome assembly GCF_042683245.1 of Rubritalea tangerina. Taxonomy (NCBI): domain Bacteria; kingdom Pseudomonadati; phylum Verrucomicrobiota; class Verrucomicrobiia; order Verrucomicrobiales; family Rubritaleaceae; genus Rubritalea; species Rubritalea tangerina. The sequence goes on along the minus strand of NZ_JBHUJB010000043.1, from coordinate 19,397 downwards.
GCATACAAAGCATCCCTGATACTTAATTGATCACCAGCTTGCAAACTCAATGGATTATCCACACCACTATAGTATGAGTGATTGGGTACTGCTATCATCGTCGCACTGCTGACCCCGGCCGCCTTCGCCCAATCCAGTGCCACTTTGGCCGTAGCCATGTGCGCTAAGCCCGCTATCGGCCGCCTGTACTCAGAACCAGATGCCAACAAAACCTTGCGCGAATGACGCTCCAATACAATGTAACTCTCCGGAGTCTGTGCCTCCAATTTCGGTAATAAAAAGCTGCCTACCAATATAATGCTCAAGAGAGTGCGAATCATAAATACTTAAGGTGTCTAAATTTTCTCCACGATAATACCCAATGCTAAAAAAGCAACATTGAATCCGTGGCAGCATTGCGAAACGTCTTGCCTTTTATAAAGTCCGTGCTCAACGTTTCTTAGCTCGAGCTACGGGTGCTCCTACCAGAAGACCCGTAGAAGCGACAAATGAAGCACTGAGCAGGTTCAAGATACGGAATAATATCGAGCCCCTTTCACACTGCCGATGAAGAAACACCATAACGTTCCAGCATCGGGTGAAATGTGAACCTAAAAATCATTTGTCGTTCCCTAGCTTAGTGCCCGACTAAAGAACACATCCGACACCATGTCAGACCAACAGAAACCAAAGCAAGGTAACGGCCAAAATCGCCGTCCGCGACGTAACAACAATAATAATAACAACAATAATAATAACAACAACCGCAATCGCAACCGCAACAGGAACCGCAATCGCAACAACCGCCCCCCAAAACCACTCAAACTCACCTTGTGGCAGAAAATCCTCAAGGCTCTCGGCCTCTTCGATGAAGAGAAAGCCCGTAAACAACAGCGCGATCAACAACGCAGCCAAAAAGGTGGCCAAAGCAAAGCCACTCCTAAAAGTAATGTCCGCAATGCCAAATCAGGTGGCAATAAACAGCGTAGATCCCCACAGCCAGTGCCTGTGGAGTCTGCTCGCCTCTACGTAGGAAACCTCTCCTACGACGCCACAGAATACGACCTTGAAGACCTCTTCAAAGGCGTGGGTACAGTTAAGAAAGTAGAAATCATCTACAACCGTAACACCCACAAATCAAAAGGCTACGGCTTCATTCAAATGCTCAACACCGATGAGGCAAAGCGTGCTGTCGAAGTATTGCACGACCAACCCTTCATGGGGCGCCAACTTGTAGTCAATGGCTCCAAGTCACGCAAAGATGGCGATACACCAGCTACGGATGAAACCAGCGAAGCCGCTGAATAATCCACCCCACAGTATCAACAAGACCGGCCCCAAGGTAACAACACCTTGGGGCCTTTTTTGTCCACCTATAGAAAGATCGATCTCGACATCGATTGCCATTCGGCACACACCTCTCCAATCGTCACCACAGCCCGAGAAGCTTCCAACCATAGACATGCCCGACCCAATTTACATATGCGGCCCCACCGCCTCTGGAAAATCCAGCCTCGCCATTGCTCTTGCAAAAGCAATTGATGGAGAAATCGTCAATGGCGACGCCTATCAAGTCTACAGTGGTCTGGAAACTCTCTCCGCGGCACCAAGCACCGAGGAACTATCTCAAGCTCCTCACCACCTCTTCTCTATCCTAGAAACTAGCGAAGAGTTTGATGCCCAACGCTACCGCAATCTCGCTCTCCCCATCATTCGAGACATTCAATCCCGTAACAAGCCCCCTATTATCGTTGGAGGCTCTGGCATGTACCTCAAATTCCTGACCCACGGCCCATCACCAGTCCCCCCATCAGAACCTAAACTCAGGGCAGAACTCGAAACGCGAAGTGACGCAGACCTCATCGCCGAGCTCAAAACCCTCGACCCAGAAGGTGCCGCCATCACCAACCTCCAAAACCGTCGCTACCTCATTCGAGCTCTCGAAATCTGCCTCCTCTCAGGACAAAAAATGTCCGAAATCAAAAACGACTGGAAAAATACCAGCTCCGAGATCGAACAAAACCTCCGAGGTGCCATCATCCAGTGGCAAGCCGGACCACTACGTCATAGAATTGCTCAACGGACAAAACGCATGCTCGCTCAGGGGGCCATCGAGGAAGTCCAAGCTGCCACAAACCTCTCAAGCACATGCGAAAAAGCCATCGGTGTCCCTCAAATCCGTGACTACCTCGCAGGAAAAAATGACCTCAAACGATGCGAAGAAAAAATCTTCTTTGCTACCTGCCAGTACGCAAAACGCCAACGCACATGGTTCAAAAAAGAATCCTGGCTCACCCCACTTCAGTACGACAACACGACCAAACCCGAGCAAGTAGCCGCAATGCTGGCACTCGCACTCAATCAATAAACCTTTGCGTCATGTGCCTGAGTTGGTAGCAGCTAAAATTCCTGCGCACAAACCATGCGCCCCATTCCCTAGAACCCTTCCAGCACTAGTTTACCCCGCGTCCTACCACTCTCAATGGCTGCATGCGCCTTTTTTAAAGTCGCCGCATCAATCTTTCCAAGCACTTCAGTCACGGTCGATTGCACCTTCCCAGCATCTACAAGCTCAGCTAATTTATTTAATAATGCTGCCTGCTTTGCCATGTCGGGAGTCTCAAACAACGAACGGGTGAACATCAATTCCCAGTGCAATGAAATTGCCTTCAACTTCAATGGCATCACATCTAGCGCTTCTGGATCATCAATCAGTCCAAACCGCCCTTGGGGCGCTATCAATTCCACAATATCAGGAAAATGGTAAGCCGTGTGGTTCGTAGAAAATACATACCCTGGAGCCCCTATACCCAGAGCTTTAACCTGTGGAGCCATCGCCTCACGATGATCAATCACATAATGAGCACCACATTGCTCAACCCACGCTCGTGTCTCAGGCCGTGACGCAGTCGCAATAACCTTGAGATCCGTCAACGCACGAAGCAATTGAATCGTAATCGAACCAACACCACCTGCTCCCCCCACTACCAGAATACAATCCCCACCCTCAGCCGTTGGCCTCTCCACTTCCAATCGATCAAATAACATCTCCCAAGCCGTAATGGCCGTCAGAGGAAGGGCCGCTGCTGCACTAAAGTCCAAGGACTTTGGCATCCCCCCGACAATCCTCTCATCCACAAGATGGTATTCGCTATTCGTGCCTGGCCTCGCTATAGAGCCAGCATGAAAAACTCGGTCACCAACTGCAAAATTTTCAACTTGCGCTCCAATTGCTTCCACCACTCCTGCCGCATCAAAACCAAGAATGCGCATGCCATCCCCTTCTGGGTCTCTGCCACCACGCAACTTCACATCCACAGGATTGACCGAAACCGCTTCCACCCGCACCAAAATATCACGCCCACTCACCTCAGGCCGCTCGATTTCCACATTAATTAATGCATCATCACGTGTAATGCTGCCCGCCTGTCTGTATCCAATTGCTTTCATTCTTATTCAATCACTTCACTCTTCATCACCCCAACATAGGGCAAATTGCGAAACCGTCCCCGGTAATCTAAGCCATAACCAATCACAAATTCATCCTCGATATCAAAAGCCTTGTAGTCCGCCTCACATTCCACATCTCTCACTTTGAGCTTGTTTAACAACACACACCCCCGGACCTCACGCGCCCCCAATTCCCCCAAACGATCAATCACCGCACGCATCGTCAACCCCGTGTCCAAAATGTCATCCAGTACCAATACCTTCTTCCCACCCACCTCCGGTAACTTCGCATCTAAAAATTCTACCTTTCCACTCGATTTAATGTCCCCATGGTAACTCGCCACGTTCAAACACTCCACCGTCATCGGTACTGGTAACCTCCGACACATATCCGCCGCAAATACCAAGGCCCCCTTTAGCAAAATAACCACCACAATCTCCTCATCCGCAAAATCAATAAGCACCTTCTGAGCCAAAACATCCAACCGCATACGAATCTCTTCCTCAGTGATCAATATCTTCTCCACATCTCGGTGCATACCATCACTTATACCTAACAAGTCGAGTTCAGCAACTCTCATCGTCCACGTGATCACACACCTCGCAATCATTAGCCTTCCTTATACTTTATTTAGACTTAGAATTATTCTAAAAAAGACTTGAACCACACTCAGGCGAGGCTAGCTTCCCTCAGCACTATGAGTGAAAACGCACACACCCTCAACATTCCCGGACTGCGCATGACAAAACAGCGCAAGGAAGTCTACCGCGTGCTCATGGAAAACCGCGACCACCCCACCGCCGCCGAAGTCTACGAGCGCGTCAAAAAAAGCACTCCCGGCATCTCACTCGCCACCGTCTATAACTGCCTCGAAACACTCGTCGAACACCACGCCGTACGACAAGTGAATTTTGAACGCGAATCTTCTCGCTATTGTCCAAATCTTAGTGAACACGGTCACTTCCATGACGAAGCCACAGGCACCATCCTGGATGTCCAATTCAAAAAAGGTGTCCAACTCAGCGACTTCCTCGACCTCCCTGAAGGCGCACAAATTAACAACCTAGACATCACCCTCCGCGGCACCCTCCCCCAAAACTAATCACTTTCCGCGACCCAGTCGCGAAACTCCAACTTAACACATAACACCTAAAACAACACAACCATGTCCATCATCATCAAAGACCTTCACGCTAAGATCGGAGACACCGAGATTCTTAAAGGCCTCAACCTCGAAATCCCAAAAGGCGAAGTACACGCAATCATGGGACCAAACGGTGCTGGTAAGTCCACTCTCTCCAAGATCATCGCAGGTCACGAAGACTATGAAGTGACTTCCGGTTCCATCACTATGGATGGTGAAGACGTACTCGAAATGGAAGTCGATGAGCGCTCCCGCGCCGGCATCTTCCTCGCTTTCCAATACCCAATGGAAATCCCAGGTGTCTCCAACGCAAACTTTATCCGCGCTGCTCTCTCAGCTCGCCTTCCAGAGGGCCAAGAAATCGACGCCGTGGCCTACTATAAGGACCTCTACGAAAAAATGGATTCCCTCAGCATGGACCGCAAGTTCACCGCTCGTGCAGTCAACGAAGGCTTCTCAGGTGGTGAGAAAAAGCGCAATGAGATCCTTCAAATGATGATGCTCGATCCTAAATACGCTATCCTCGATGAAACCGACTCCGGCCTCGATATCGATGCCCTCAAAGTCGTTTCCGAAGGCGTCAACATGCTCCGTTCACCTGAGCGTGGATTCCTCGTCATCACCCACTACCAACGCCTCCTCAACTACATCAAACCTGATGTCGTCCACGTCCTCGCTGACGGTAAAATCGTCAAGACCGGCGGACCTGAGCTCGCTCTCGAACTCGAAGAAAAAGGCTACGACCACCTCTCACCAGCAGCAGTCTAAGCAAATGGCTGGGACGCTTTTCCCTAAGTGTCCGCAGTTATTAATCCTAACTCTACGAAGTATATGGAAATTTCAGATTCTACAATCGCTCCTGACATCGATCAGGAAACAGCTGACGCGATCGCAATCGACCGCGCTAAGGGCGACTTCCGTTTCCCTGAAAACCACAAGTTCGATGCTGGTTACGGTCTCAATAAAGACACCATCGACTACATCTCTGATGTCAAAAAAGAAAAGGACTGGATCCGCGAATTCCGCCACAAGGCGCTCGGTGTTTTCGAATCCAAGCCAATGCCTACCAACTGGGCTACCGATGACCTCAACAATATCGATTTCGATGCCATCCGCTACTACCTCTCCGATGGTGAACGCCCAAAGCGTAGCTGGGACGACGTGCCTGACGACGTAAAGGAAACATTCGAACGTCTCGGCATCCCTGAGCAAGAACGTGCATTCCTCGCAGGTGTGGAAGCACAGTTCGACTCCGAAGCAGCCTACTCCAACGTCAAAGAAGATCTCGAGAAGCAAGGCGTCATCTTCGTCAACTCCACAGAAGGTCTCCGCGAACACGAAGAAATCTTCCGCCCTTGGTTCGGTAAGGTCATCCCAACTGGCGACAACAAGTTCTCCGCACTCAACTCCGCAGTATTCTCTGGCGGCTCTTTCATCTACATCCCGAAAGGTGTGAAGCTTAAGCAGCCACTTCAGGCATACTTCCGTATCAACTCAGAAAACTTCGGTCAGTTCGAGCGCACGCTCATCATCGCGGACGAAGGCTCAGAAGTCATGTACATGGAAGGCTGTACCGCACCTCAGTTCGAAACATCCACACTCCACTCAGCAGTCGTTGAGCTCGTGGCAATGAAAGGCGCGAAGATCCAGTATGTAACCGTTCAAAACTGGTCATCTAACGTATTCAACCTCGTGACCAAGCGTGGCATGGCACACGAAGACGCAGAGATCCGCTGGATCGACTGTAACATCGGTTCCCGCCTCACAATGAAATACCCAGGTGTGGTCATGAAGGGCGAGCGCGCTCGTGGTGAAGTAATCTCCATCGCACTCGCTAACAACGGCCAACAACAAGACACTGGTGCGAAGATGATCCACGCGGCAAACAACACTACTTCCAACGTTGTTTCCAAGTCCATCTCCGTAGGTGAAGGTATCTCCACTTACCGCGGCCAAGTTCACATTCCAAAGCACCTCAAGGGCTGCAAGAACAACACCGAGTGTGACGCGCTTCTCATCAACACCAACTCACGTACCGACACCTACCCAGCAATCACTGTGCGCGGTAATCAGCACGTGACCCAGCACGAAGCATCTGTTTCTCAGGTTTCTGAAGACATGCTCTTCTACATGCAGCAGCGTGGCCTCTCCGAAGGTGAAGCAATGTCACTCGCTGTAAACGGCTTCGTCAACGACCTCGTACGCGAGTTCCCAATGGAATACTCGGTGGAACTCAAACGCCTCATCGACCTCGAAATGGAAGGCTCCGTCGGTTAATCCGCTAGTCGAGTTCTAAGTGAAAATGCGGCATAGCCACCTGACTCATCACTTAAAACTTAACACTTAATACTTAACACTTTCTATATGACTACAACTTTAGAAATTCCAAGCATCACTGCCGAGCAGCCACCAACACTTGCTGACGCTCCTCAGTGGTTCATCGACGCTCAGACCGCAGCTTGGCAAACCTACCTCGACACCCCTGCCCCTTCGCGCAAAGACGAGACATGGCGCTTCGGTGAGCTCAAGCAACTCAACTTCGAAGAGTTCGCTCCAGCTGCATTCGCTTCCTCAGAAGACATCGATGTCCAAATCTCTGGACTCGATGAAACATCCGCTCAGTTCATCTTTGCAAACGATTCACTCGTACACGCCGAAGCTGACCTACCAGATGGCGTGATCTGTCTTCCTCTCGAAGACGCACTCCAACAACACAGCGACCTCGTTGAGAAATACTTCATGAAGGGTGACACCAAGCTCGGCTCCGCCAAGTACGCGGCTCTCCATAAAGCTCACCTCACTAACGGCCTCTTCGTGTGGGTTCCAAAAGGTGTCGAAGTCGAAAAACCAATCGAAGTCTACCACATCGTTGCCGGCGAAAAGTGTGCCATCTTCCCCCACACACTCATCATCACCGAAGACAACGCGAAGGTAACCGTCGTTGACTACTTCAAGAACGCCAGCGATTCCTCCGGTCTCGTCATCGCCATGAACGACCTCATCGCTGGTAATGGATCCCAGCTCAACTACTCAGCCATCCAAGACCTCAACCTCGACTCCAAAATCGTTCAGATCAACAACACAGAAGTCGATCGCGATGCAAACGCAAAGGCATTCACTCTCAATGTCGGCGCAGCATGGGCACGCAATGAGTCGCTCTCCAAACTCAATGGACAAGGCTCAAACTCCGATATGCTCTCAGTCAATATTCCGACTGGCGAGCAGAAGTACGACCAGCGCACCTTCCAGCACCACGCAGCCCCTCATACAAACTCAGACCTACTCTACAAGAACACACTCTTCGGCAAGGCCAAGACTGTCTTCTCAGGTCTCATCAACGTGGACGAAGGCGCACACTACACTGATGCCTACCAAACATGCCGTAACCTCCTCATGGACGACACTACGGAAGCAAACTCAATGCCTGGTCTCCAGATCCATGCAGACCAAGTAAAGTGCTCACACGGCTCTACCTCCGCAGCAATCAGCGACGAGGAAATCTTCTACCTCCAAGCCCGCGGTATTCACCCGAAAAAAGCTCGCCAGCTCATCGCGCGTGGCTTCTCGGTTGAAGTCGTCGAACGCCTCGAGAATGAAGCTCTCGAAGCCCTCGCTCTTGGCTACATCGATGCCAAGTTCGATACAGTCGCCTAACGACTTCATTATATCTTATTTTCAAGGCAGGTTCTCTCTAGAGCCTGCCTTTTTCTTTACCCCCCTACCACACTTCTCACGTACTGAGCCCCTCTGTATTGTTAGAAATAAAATCATTTGCCACTTTAGGATATCGATGCGCTATGATACGCCGAGATTCCACCGCACAGTCTATGAGCAATAACGATACTTTCGACTTCTTTCACTCAGACCCACTCATCCGAGCACAAGACCTCCTTCAAGAGTCGCGGCCAAAAGACTCACATCTCAAAAAACGTTCGCTCGCAAAACGCTCTCTCGAAATCTCCTCACAATGCCTAGACGCCTGGCTTCTGCTCCTTTCAACCTACTCACAATTCCCCCAATCGCGTGACGCTTGTATCGAGGCCCTAACGATTGCCGAATCACTCTACCCAAGCCCAAGGCCGACCACTGACACCTATTCCCCTAACGAGCTTGCAATGTTAGAGATCTATAAACACCTTGGCACCCTCTACTACAATCAGGAAGACTATACTGAAGCAATCCAATGGCTCAAAAAAGGACTCGACCACGACCCTGCCGACCCACGTCAACTCCGGTCAGTCCTCGTGCTCTGCTACCTCTACGCAAACAAGCACGATGATGCCGAAAGACTCTGCCATCACGAGGCATTCGAAAAATCACTCTCCAGTAGAGTCAGCCAAGCATACCTCCACTTTCTCAAAGAACTTCCTGACTGGACTCCTGATCAAATGGACGAAATCCCCGAACTCCTCTTTGGTCGCAGCCTCTGGCAGTGGATGCATGAACGATCTAACAGCATGAAGCGCCACTTTCGTGCCATCAACCACGCTAACCCATTCTTCGCCGCATTCATGCTCAACCCCGAATGCCACGCCATCGAACTCCCCACCGATAGGCCAGCCAGGCATGCAGCAGAAGCTCTCGAGGTTGCCCAACTCCATCAAGCACTCTGGAGTGAAGAGGAACTCCCCATGAAATTGCTAGAAGAATACCCTTGGGAAAATCCAATCAAAAAAGAAATCATCGCTGCCGACAAACCACTCCTAAAGAAGACAATTAAACTTCTCGAATCCCACCGAGACCAAAGGCGGAGTGAAGCGGAACGTGCCCACCTAGAAGACCACTTCTATTAGCCAGCACTTAAGAGTGCCCAACAACTTCGCTGACGGGCTTAGCACGTCGGTGGATCGCCCGGACTACCACGCCATCCGCCGGCCCAAATAGCCAGGCTAACAAAAATAAACCGAGCCCCGCTACAACCACTGCCGCAGACTGGTTTCCATTCGTCCACACATGAATGTATATACCAATCAGCGACGATAAAAAGGCATGCAAACTCGCCAATATCAATATCGTCTTCAACTTGTGCGAGCATAGATACGCACTCGCTCCAGGTAAAATGAGTAACGCGATCACTAAAATCGCCCCCACAGCCTGAAATGCCGCCACTACCACCACTGACAAAAATGCCATCAAGGCATAGTGTACCACCATCGGCTTGTAACCAAATGAAGCCGCCAGCCCCGCGTCAAATGAACTGAGCATCAGCACCCTGTAAAAAACAACGATAATCACCATCGTCAATGCCGCAACTACCCCCATGGAAACCACTGGAGTCGGCACATCAAACCCCAGTAATGCCACTGTGTCGTAGTGCAAAATATCCCCCAAAGAACCTTCCACTACACATTGCTGATCAAGATGCACCTTGTCCAAATAGAGTGAGAGCATCACCACCCCCAAGGCAAATAACGATGTAAATGCTATGCCAATTGCTGAATCTTGCTTGATGCGCGTCCTTTGGTGAATCTGTTCAATCAACACTGTCACTAACAAGCCAGCAACCGCAGCCCCTATCAATAACCATGGAGATGCCAAATCTCCCACAAATAAGAAGGCCACAACAATACCAGGTAATACGCTATGGCTGATCGCATCACCAACCAATGACATCCTCCTGAGGACCAAAAATGTCCCTAGCTGAGCACAGGGCAAAGCTACTAAAAAACACATCAATGTGAGCCACACAGCCCCCATCCCAAATATCGCCCACGGTTGTTCCCAAATACTCACTTCTCTTCCTTATTCGATCCTTCTTTCGTGCTAAATGGAATGAGCTTCTTGGTGAAGGCTACGAGTTCATGGATAATTTCACCCGTACGCGTCCGTGGTGGTGCCTGCTCATCAACATTGATGCGCACCCTCACAGTCTTGAGTTTGGCTTTTTCTTCGTCCATTACTGTAGCTAAATGCCATAGCCCGTTTCTTCACTCTTTCCAACGACAGAATCCGCAGATCGTATCACACTCGGAATCGGCTTCCCGTGTGGATCAAATTCGGGGAAGTCCAAGTCACGCTCTAACTTCCTTACGGCCTCTGCCCCTAAAATATGCTCAATCTTCTCAGCGTCATCATGCACGTGGTCCGCTTCGTAATTTGCTAGATCAGTCAAATACAGCTCCCATAGACGGTGATTTCGTACAATTTCCGCCGCCCTACGCCAGCCAGAAGGAGTTAAATAAATAGCAGATCGATCTTCCTCCCAAGTCGCTTCCTCAGCATCCACCAATAACTTTCCTTGCCGCTGTGCTTCATCCAAGGTCGCACGCCGCACTTCGGCAAGACGCTCAACACTAATCCCAGAATCTACAAAATCATTCGCCTCAAGCACACGGTAAATAGCCTTGAGGATATTCTCGCGCTCGACACGCTTACGCTGTTGTAAATGACGCAGCAGCTTGGCCAGCACCCCATGCTTGGGTGCCAAGAAGTAGGTCACAGCAAACATCCCAGCCCCCACTAATGCGATCACTGGCCCCGGAGGCATTCCATTCACCTTGCTAGAAATATACCCACCTACCAAACAAGCAAAACACCCAAATCCTACCGCATACAGCATCATCCGGTGCATCCTGTCGCTCAATAAATACGCAGTCGCTGCCGGCGTAATCAGCATCGCCGAAACTAACACTACCCCCACTGCCTGCAGCGCCACCACCACCGTAAAGGTCAACAAACCAAAAAAGACAAAGTTCAACACCTTCACCGGGTAGCCCAAGCCCACAGCAAACCCCTCATCAAAGCTCAATACCTGAAAGGGACGCACCAGCGCTATCACAGCCACTACCACTAGTCCCGTCACTCCCCCCATCAAGGCTAGGTCAAGTCCACTAATCACAGCCAAATCGCCAAACAAAAAATCCTTAACCCCGCTCTGCTGCTGCGTCGAGTTCCACAAAATGCCTATGCCAAAAAACGATGCCAACACAATCCCCAAGGCCGCATCTGACTTCAACCGTGTCGACTTCTCCAACGCCCTCACAAATACCACCCCCAATAAGCCCGCAACCATTGCACACCCAAAGATCACAAAAATATTCCTCTCCTCACTCCACATAAAGCCAGCAACCACCCCAGGAAATACCGCATGAGAAAGGGCATCCCCCACCAAAGCGACACGCCGAACCACCACGTAACTCCCCAATAAACCACATGATACCCCCACCAGCAATGCTGCTAACATTGCCGACTGCATCACACTCAAAGATGCTAAATAATATGGAAAACCATCAGGCATCATGCTTTGCAGCAGGAGTTTTAGCGGCCTTCTCGGCCATCTCAGAAAGTACGGTAAGCTTACCTCCATACGTCTTGTGCAACAACTCAGGAGTGAAAATCTCACGCGTCTCGCCAAATGCCACCAAACGCATGTTCAATAACATCAGCATATCAAAATACTGTTGGGCTGATTGTAAATCGTGGTGCACCACAATCACCGTCTTGCCTTTCTCGCGCATTTCTTGAAGCAATTGGATGATCGCTCTCTCGGTAGCGGCATCCACCCCAGCAAAGGGCTCATCCATGAAATACAGATCACTGTCCTGTGCCAAAGCTCTTGCTAAGAAAACACGCTGCTGCTGCCCCCCACTCAGATTGCCAATCTGACGGTTGGCGTAGGGAAGCATCCCAACTTTGTCTAGTGCCTCACTCGCCACCATGCGTTCCTTTTTACCCACCCGTCGAAAAAGCCCCAGTTTCCCGTAGGTCCCCATCAGGGCGACGTCCATCACCGTCACAGGAAAATCCCAATCAACACTCTCACGCTGCGGCACATAACCGACCCGGTGTAGCATCTCCTTCAGAGGTTTTCCAAAAACCTTCACCCAACCACCAGAGCTGGGCACCACCCCCATGATCGATTTAATAAATGTCGACTTCCCAGCACCATTCGGTCCGATGATCCCAACCAAATTCCCCTCAGGTATCGCAACATCCACACCATAAAGCACCGGCCGCTTGTGATAAGTTACCGTCAAATCATGAGTTTCTAATGCTGGAATCGACATAGCCTCTGTCTGCTGTAAAAAAGAGAGAGTAGCAAGTCGTTAGTGACGATCCAATCGCCAAGCTGCACGGCCTGCTACTCTGACTTGTTACGAATTAAAATTTAACTGTAAAACCTGTGAAGGTATTGAAATCCTGAGCCGCATCGTTCAAGCCCACTACCGCACCCCAATCTAATTGAAGGAGGTCAGTCACGGCATAGGTCACACCTCCACTGGCGTGCGCCTGGTATTGGTGACCAAAAATCCCCAAATACTCTCCATACACACCCCATTTGTCAGTCAGGCTGTACCCTAAGACCGCTGTGTGAAGAAGACTTGAGTCGTAGTCATCATTCTCATCGTCATAGGCGTATTCCCACTCAAGTTGACAACCAAATCCCCACTTGTCATCGAGCTCGTACGCAAAGGGTAAAATGAAGCCACCCTCCCACTTGTCGTTAGAAAGCTCAGTCCCAGTCGGCACCTTGACGTAGGGAAATAAAGCCAAGGCTGACTTGCCTCCGTCATTTCCCCATACGTTGTATTTCAAACGAAAAGCCACATCGCCAAAACCATCAGTGATTTCACCCGCATTGTTTTCTTCCGTGTAAGGCGCAAAAACAAACTGTAAGTCCATGTTGTCCGTAAGACCGTACTTCAAGTTTGTTTCACCCCATGTCCAGGCCTGAAACTGGAAGTCTTTTGCATAATCAACCACACTCGTTTCAATCTGCCAGTGACCCTTGTCGACCGTGATCGGACTCTCAGTCGCGTCTGGCCTGTCTGCTGCCAAATCACGCAGTGCACTCGGCGTCGCTGTCGTCATTACCTCTCCAGCAAACGCATTCACAGCGCTGCCCATCAATATGTAGCTTGCTACCTTTTTCATAAATTCTCTCTATTAGAAAATGCCTTCTAAAACTTACTTGAGCCCATCAACCACTGTGTTGATGTTGTGCTTCTGCATGCCAATGTAGGTGCCGCGGTCATAGCTTTCGCCATGAAGCTCCACAACGTCCCCGGGCTCCCCCATGGCATCAGAAAAGAGCTCTTCCTGACTCAACTTTACCCCAGCCTTACTGGCTACTGTCTCAATCCCCTTCTTGTTGACACTAGATTCTGGGAAAATCATCTTCAACTGACGCTCCTTAATGAAGGTAATCAAATCCTGAACGTCCTTTACCCCTGACACATTCTCAGTAGATACCCCCTGCAATCCCTTGACCTCGAAGTCATAGGCCTTGGCAAAATAGAAAAAGGCATCGTGACTCGTCACTAAAACTCGCTGCTCTTTGGGAACCTCAGCAATACGCGCCTTTGACCAAGCCTTTAGCTCCAACAATTGCTTGCGGTACGCTTCACCACGCTTCTTAAACTCATCAGCGTGAGCTGGCGCTTCCTTGCTGAGCCCCTCTACAACCACATCAATAGTCTTTACCCACAACTCTGGATCTCCCCATACATGAGGATCTGCATAGGACTCAAACTCCTCTTCAGGCTGAATCAACTCCTCCTCGCTCATGTTCTTTGTCACAGCGTAAACGTCGCCCCCCTTTTCTGCACGCTTCTCTAAACCCTCTTGAACATGACCCTCTAGATGCAAGCCAGAGTAAAAAATCACATCCGCTGTGTTCATCGCAGCCACATCACTCGCTGTCTGCTCATAACTGTGTGGATCCACCCCAGCTTTCATCATCCCAATGACCTCCACCTTATCCCCACCAATGACTTGAACTAAATCAGTCACCATCGTCGAAGTGGTCACTGCGTTCACCTTCGCCTCATCCTGCCATATACTTACTTTCGAATTGCAGCTCGTTAGTGCCGCCATCCCCATCGCTATCGCGCCAATCTGAATTAACTTCATGCCGCTGCAATACCCACCACCTCATACCCAGTCAACCCCTATTTTAGGCTAGGCTAATTTTATCTATTTCAAATAAATTTATTCACCAAGACATCAGCTATACACCATAACAAAAAAAATACCCGACACCAAATACGGCATCGAGTATACTCATACGCACCCCTTAGGGTAAGCCAATCGTAATGAAACAATCTAGCGGGTCTTCGCAGGCTTCGCCTTCTTTGCTTTATCAAATTCTAAATACGTAATCCCTACCGCCTTGTTCGTTTTCGCATCGATTGTATCAACACGCATTTTTCGCAAGGTGTATTCCTTCCCAATACGCATCAAGTCCGTGACCTGAAATTGCTTGAGTGGCTTGCCTGCTGCATTGTAACCAACAAGCTTCATCATTGCCCCATACTTCTTGTGCACCCACACATAGACAATGCGGTATTTGCCAGAGGTCTTAGATGGGTTGATCAATCGCAACTTGTGGCACAACTGACCATTCACCTTCTCCTCACCCACCACAGTCGCATCCTTCCAATACAGAAAACGCATGCTCAAATCCTCATAACTAATATCTGTGCCATTGATATTCTCAGAGAGCTTTGCGTCGCTAAACGCTCTAGTCTTACCACCATTAATCTCAAACAACTTGAAATGGTCATCCTTCAATCGCATGTGAAATCGATTATCCCCCCCCTTCGTCCGATACAAAAACTGAATGTCTTCATTCCGCAAAAATAAACTCACCGGTGTGCGCTTACCATTCTTAGACATATTGCCATGCAAATCCTGCTGCGTCTGCAATGTCGCCGCATAGCGCGTCGTCGACAAAATCTTCTCCGCTTGCTCATCCGCTGCCACACCCATCGGTAACAGCATCGCTACACAACCACACAAGACTCGAACCATTGATACTTTCATGCTGGAAAAATAACACTTCATTATCTATCTGACGGCAAGTGCAATCTACTTATTCAAAGAATTTTGATAGATCACCTAACATCCTAATGATTTTTTTAAAAACAAAGCCACTCTAGACTTGAAGATTTTGAAGTTTCGACACCATCTTGCTCCTAAGCCGATCTAGCAACTTCACACTTTATGAGCCTGAGAACCCAACTCAACAACGTACTTCCTGACATTCTGCCAGCTTCACCCAAAGAAGCAATCAAAGGCACAGAACTTATCCGCCTCGTACGTATGCGCCTAGACGGCAACTACTCAGACGCATCACTGCGCTACCACTTCTCTATCATGTCCTGTGACCCAGGCTCCTCTATCGCCAAGGTAGAAAAAGGCCAGGGCTATTACCGTCGCACCGCCGCAGTACCCGCACTAGCCGGTGCTCAGGAACTTCTCTCCATGACCCAAGGACGCCTCGATGACCTTGGCTCTGACCAAGATGCCGTTGACCTTGCTCTTCTCCGCGTCAAAAAATTCCGCGCTATCATCCACCGCTGGTGTGAAATCAACGGCCGATCACCTTTCGTCTTTCGCGAGCCCTTTAATGCCAATGCCCCCATGGGAAACCTCTGGAAATTTCCCGAACTCATGCTCGTTGATTGGGAAGGCGCCGGAGAAGATGACTCCCTTAACGCCGTTCTCAAACTCAAAAATACGCTAAACCTCCCCCCATTTAGACTCTATGCTAGCCGACTTCGCATCCAGCCTAACATTCACACATTTCGTGAAGACTTCTTCCAAGCCTTGAGCGCCTCCGTTTGGGCCAATGGCGGTGAGCTTTTCTACGCAACGGCCATCGATGACGAAGCTCTCACCGATGCCTTCCGTAAACTCAATGCAACCTTCGGCGTCGGTGTCACCTCCTTCGGTCTGAGCCTCGAACAACTCGATGACCTCCCTCGCCCCGCTCACATCCTCAATGCCCACCCCAGAGAAACTGAAGCATTGATGGAACGACTCGAAGTCCATCGCGTTGCTGCTGCCCACACCCGACCACACCTCGATTGGGGCGCCCTCGATGCCATCCGCAACGACTCAGAAGAAGTCGACCAACTCTTTGCATGGCTCGCTGAATCACTCGAATCCGGAAATACCAAATCCTTCACCGAGTAAGCCCCCCACTATCAGAATTCCACACCGTAATTCTGCCCTCTCCATTCAGGCCTGCCCCTCTACAGACAGGATCCCTGAGATTCCATGTTTGACAAGCTTGGGGCAAAATCGCTATCACCTCTGAAACCTATTCTCACGCCCAACTGAGATTAGGCAATTTAGCGATGTCAGACTCACCTCGAGTGTGACCTTCCCTAAAAAGAAGAAATTTGTTACGATTTATTCTAAGAAATGCCTCCAGCTTAGAGTTAGTGCAGTGACCCATTTCTAAAATCCAACTATATACACTATACACCCATGAGCCTACACGCCCAACTTAGCCCTGAAGCGCAAGCCGCGCTCGCGGCTCAGAAAAGGAATTCTACTATCTCTTCTCTGATCATCGCCGTACTCTCCCTATTCTTGATTGGCCTGATTCTCTTCATCATCGCTTTGACTATCGAGGTGAAGAATCCGCCCGAAATTATCTCCTACTCCTCTGGACTCTCAGAAGAAGAAAATATTGATCGCCCTGAAATGACAAACCAGGTGGAGCGTAAACCTTCCTCCCCCTCATCTTCAATGGCAAAGGTTATTGCCAGCACCAGCGCATCACCTACCGCAGTACCTGTGCCAGATATCGAAATCACGGAACCATCACTCGACTTCGGTAATGGCGACGACTTCGGTGACGGTTGGGGCGACGGCGACGGCGACGGCTCAGGTGGCGGCGGCTTCGGCAACCTCCCCTCCTCCATGAAAAAGCGTTGCTCTAAAGCAGACCGCCTCGCTCGACTCAAAAAAGAAGGTGGCACACCTGAGTGTGAAGACGCCGTAGTCAAGGCCCTCCAATTCCTCCAGAAAACACAAAACAACGACGGATCTTGGCAGAAGAAACACCGCGTCGGCTACACCGGCCTCGCCCTCCTCGCCTACCTCGGTCACTGCGAAACTCCTACATCTCCAGAATTCGGCGCCACCGTTGAAAAAGCGATCGTTTATCTCGTCAATGTCGGTATGGCTAACAATGGTAAACTCGCGACCGACATGAATGACAAACACTGGCCATACGAGCACGGTATTGCCACCTACGCCCTCGCAGAAGCATACACCCTCTGTAGCAAACAAAACCTCAACCTTCCAAACCTCGATGAGGTCGTCTCCATGGCTGGCCAACAAATCATCACTTCACAGCACCAACGCACTGGCGGCTGGGACTACAACTATGACTACAGCGGTCCACGCGGCGGTGATAGCTCCATCGTCTGCTGGCAGCTTCAAGCTCTCAAAGCCTGTAAATACACCGGCATCGAAGGCTTCGAAAAACTCACCACAGTTTCACGCAAAGGCCTCGAATACCTCGAAAGCTGCCAAGCGAGTGATGGCGGCGTTCGCTACCAGCCAAATAACGGTAAGCCAACCATGACTGGTGGCTCAATCCTCTGCCACCAACAATGGGGTAAAGGCTCTCGCTCTACAGTGCGCGCTGGTCGTAAATTTATCGAAAAGAAAGTCACCTTCGGCTACGACACCGCAGAGTCCGACCTCTATGCCCACTACTACTATGGACAAGCCATGATGAACATCGGTGGGACCACTTGGAGAAACTACAACAAACTCTTCCGCGATGAAGTACTCGCTGCTCAAAACCCTGACGGCTCATTCAAAAGCCCAGGTGGAGGCAATGCCATCAATGGTACTGCAACTTCATTTGCCGGTGGCGGCTCCGCAGCACTGCACTACCGCACATGCTTAGCCACACTCATGTTGGAAGTCTACTACCGCTTCCTTCCAGGCTCCTCATCACGCTAAGCCACATCTTATTTCAATCAGCCACTCTCGTTTTAGCGGGAGTGGCTCTTTTTTTGCTCGTATCCAACCACACTAAACCTCAACTAACTTGAAATATCTAAACGTCCCATCAAACCAAACCTAATACGACTGAGAGATCGTCCTACTAAAAACAGATGAACGTTTCATATCTACAGATGGACACGCTCTTCAAGTTGTGTGTGCAGGCTCCAAATCGACCATTCAAGAGTGTCTGGGCCTTGGCTCTAAAACCTACTATGAAACGCCCTCTAACAGTAAAACTACCCACCCCATCATAAACTACGATCAAATTGAAAGAATGTTCCACAAAAAACCTAACAGAAATTATGACAACAAAGCGGAATAATAATCAAAAGTTGACGCAACTAAGCCGATGACAAAGTGATAATCTGACGCGATGACAATTCGGTTTTTAACAAGAACGAAGAAATCCTCTCTCGCATCACCATGTCAGAAGAGTTCAGACCGCTCTCTCCAGCCCACATCGTTGAGTTCATTCACAAACAATTAGATCGAGCAGGGTTGCCGCACAACACCTTCACAGAAGAAGCTATTCATATGATCAACAAAGTCAATGGAGGTAACCTCAGAGCCACCAAAAACCTCTGCATCGGCGGCATGGTGGAAGCCATAAGACATCAGACAAAGACGGTAGACACCAAGCACATCAACCTCGTGTTAGATCAACCACACTGGCAGAACAGCAACCGACTCGAAGGCATTGAACCCGTCGTCTTCACCAACCAACAACCCAAATACAAAGACAAAAACCTCAGCTAGAAAAAAGAGACTAAGCATTTTGGCGAAACGGAAGTTGGCTCTGCAGAGGTGCAACCAGCCGAGGGATAGCCAAACCCAACACGACTGAGTAATCCGTCGGAACAGCAACAGGAGAGCGTGTCACATCTACGGATGGACACGCTCTTCATGTTTATGTGTGTAGTATCAAAACGACCACTCAAGAGTGTCTGGGGTATGCCTCAAAAAAACCTACCAAGAAGCGTTCTCTAATCAAGAAGCTGCCAACCCATGCGCGTTCACTTAAGGAGCTGTAGTTTATCCATCAGCGACTTACGACTTCTTCGATCCATC
>NZ_JBHUJB010000042.1:0-23040 GCF_042683245.1 Rubritalea tangerina | reverse complement strand
TAAAACCTTTAGAGAAATCCCGCATAGAGGGGCTACACGAAAAACCGCTTAAGTCCGTGCCATTCAAGTCTGTGAGGCTTTTTTCGATGGTGCGGGTGGCAGCGGGGTCGAGCGCGCTGGTGGGTTCATCTAGCAACAAGACTTTCGGTTTGTTGGCAAGAGCTCTGGCGATGGAGACGCGTTGTGCTTGTCCGCCTGAGAGTTGGGAAGCATCAGAGTCTAAGATTTTGGTTGGGAGGTGGACTGTGTCGAGGAGTTGGCTGAGCTCCTTCGGGTTGGGGGATTGTTGTGTAAGAGTGGGGCCAAAGAGTAGGTTGTCACGAACTGTTCCAGGGAATATGGAAGCCGCTTGAAGCACCATACTTACATCACGCCTGAGTTCTAAGACTGGGATGGTTGTTAAGTCTTTGCCACCGATAAAGATAGACTCAGGAGGAGGTTCTAACAGGCGATTTAGGCAACGAAGGAGCGTTGATTTACCACAGCCACTGGGGCCGATGACTGCGGTGATTTGAGCTTTAGGAAAAGCGATGGAGAGGTGGTCGAGGGTAGGGGGGATGTCTGAGTGATATTGCAGTGTGAGGTTGTTGACCTCGATATGGCTCTCTCCTTGGAACTGGTGGTCGCTCAACATTTTTTTGTTAGTAAACGAGGATGGGGTATGTAGTGACTGGGGTTAGGAATGAGCTGGTTTACGCTTATGGATGCCGATTGAGTTACCGTCTGGGTCTTTGATGAATGCCATATGGCAGACGGATGTTTCTATGGGGCCGTAGGCAAATTCTACACCAGCTTGATGGAGTTCGTTTATTGCATTTTGGAAGTCATCGACTTCGAGAGAGACGCTGCAGCCATCTGGGCTAGGGGTCATGCCAGGAGCGACACCGATAGCGAGGGTAGAGGGACCGATGCCGTATTCGATCCAGTGCCCGTCTTCTAGTGGGTGGTCCATTGTTGGGGTGAGACCGAGTAGCCCTTCATAGAATGAGCGAGCTTTCTCGATATCAGTGACTGGATAGCAAGAGAAGGCGATTTCAGTAATTTTCATTGGGAGTGTTGTTTAAGCGATAGAGAATGAGAGAGTATATCAGGATGAAGGATATGTGGGAGGATCAGTTAGAGGAACGATCGCAGTGGTAAGTTTCTAGGTTGGTGGTTCAAGCGGGTTATTTTTGAGTATTTACCCCGAGTCGGCCGATACCACCATCGATTGCAATTTCTTCGCCAGTGATAGCTGAGGCATGACAGCAGAGGAAGCGAACAAGCTCTGCTACTTCAGAGGCGTCGACGCTTCTACCGATATGGTTTTGTTTACTAACATACTCTTTCACTTTTCCATCTTTGGGCCAGACGAAGCCTGTTTCTACGAAGCCTGGAGCAACAGCGTTGACTCTAATAGAAGGAGCTAGGCTGCGGGCCCAAGATTTTGTGAGAGTGGAGAGAGCAGCGTTTGCTGCGGCATAAATGCTAGAGGACCCACGTGATGCGATGCCAGCGACGGAGGTAATGTTGATTACTTGTCCTGAGGGCGAGGACGCTAAGGCGTTACGGCAGGCTCGCAGCAAGTAGAGTGGGGCTTGGACTTTGAGGCCCATAGTGCGTTGGATCAGCGAGTCATCGAGGGCATCAAGATCTTGGGCGGGAACGAAGCGTGACCAGCCAGCATTATTGACAAGAATGTCGAGCTGAGAGAAATGTTTGATTCCATTTGCGACGAGTGATTGAACTTGGGATTCATCGAGCAGGTCAGCGGGCAGAGCGATAAATTTTTGTGATTCCGAGGTTTTTTGGAGCTCCAACTGTTTGACGGTATGGAGGCATTGATCTTTACGAGAGTGGTAGTGGAGAATGATGGATGCGCCATCTTCTGCAAGTGCATGACAGATGGCTGAGCCGATACCTCCTGAGGCACCGGTAACGAGAGCTACTTTTCCTTGGAGCTTCATGACGATGGGATTAAGTTAGAGGCTGGAGAAGATAGTGTCGGAGCGGACCACGTACCAGAATCATTGAGTTGGGCGACATCCTGAGGGTTAAGTGGGAAGTCTACTAGGCTTTTTATGATTGTGTCAGAGGTGTTTAAACGTGGGGAATCAGGAATAATTGGTTCACCGAGCCAATGGTTGAGAAGAGTTTGAACTTCGTCGAAGCCAAGAATGAGGCGAGCAGAGGTGCCGCCTGAGAAGCGTCCATTCATTTCTATGGCGTGGTATTGGGTGTCTTTTTTGAATTGGACATTGAGGGGGCCACGCCAACCGGAAGCGGCAGCTTTGGCAGCGAAACATTCGATGAGATTTGTTAGGTCAGGGTCTTCGACTTTCGTCATTTTTTCGCATTTTCCCATAACCATGGTTGAGACGAAGCAGATGGAGGAAAGGGTGTCTCCGGATTGGGAGATGAGAGCTTGTGCTGCGTAGAGAGAGGTTTCTGGGACTTCCCAGACGAAAGGGATACCAAAGGAGGTATCCAGAGTGGGTGCTTTTTGTGCAATGAGAGGTTGGATGGCGTATTGTTTTAGGGCGGCAGAATTGGAAAGTTGTGAGTGGTTGGTTATGACCCAGATACCGCGTGATCCGTTACCGCTTTTGGGTTTGGCAATCAATGGGAAGTCGTATTGGGTTAGGAGGTCTAGTGCATTGTCGTAGCTATTGGGCAAACCCGTTTCGATGGTGTGTGCAAAGTTTAACTGGTGTTTTAGGCAGAAGTCGTAGCTTTTCACCTTATCGTCCATGACTGCAGCAAAGTGGCTGGAGCCGCAGAGAAATGCATTACTGGAGGGGAAGTATTTTTCTTTGATCGAGGCTAGGATTTCGATGTCATCGTCGCGTCCGGGGATAATGAGGTCAGGTGCTTCATCTTTGATGAGGTTCAAAAGATCGCTGATGAATTCTGATTGGTCAGTAGCAGGGGCAACTAAGTGAGTGGAGTCACAGCGAAAATTATTAGCAGCACTGGCGATGGAGTTTGTGCCAATAATATGGAGTTGGTCGCGTCTTCCTTCTAAGGAATCGAGGATGTTTTGGCCTACTAGGCTTCCAACGCTAGTTATTAATATTTTTTTCATTTGGGGAGATGGGGTAGCTTAAATGTTAGGAGTTATGTTTAGCTACGAGAATGTATTCATCGGCATCTGAGGCGTTTTGGAAGAAAGTGCAGAGGCCGTCATAGATTTGCCAGAGTGGTGCGGAGATGAGTGACTCGAGGGTGTTGTATGGTTCTGGGAGTGTGGCCACCTTTTTTTGTGAGGCAGCTTGTAGGTTTTCTACAGGAGCAGCGATGAGGGCCTCATTGATGTTGGAGATGTCGTGAGGAAAGAGCAGGCGGATAAGGGTGCCATCATGAGAAACGGGAGTGGCGCGACCGGCGGTTGATAAGCGAGTGAGTGAGGTTGTTTCTGGTTTGTCATACGCGGCAAAGGCAGATTCTAGCAGAGCCATTTGATCCTCGAGTGAAAAGACTTGTCCATGACCGTTCCATCTATTTTCGAGAGAGTGGAAGAGAGCTTCAGGGTCTAGAGCTGTAGTGTTGCCTGCGAGTTGTTTTAGCAGGGAGCTATCGAAGCCGAGTTCATTGATGAGTGTGAGGACGAGTTCTTCATCATGGAGGAAGCTGTCGATGTCCTCGATGTTGACTCTGGTGAATGTGATCATGGGGTGAGCTTAGTAAATTTGGGGAAATCGTGTCTTGCTAGGGAGTGGGCCAATGGGCATTTTGTGACTACAGATGATATCTCGAAGAAAGCAGCAATATACAATTAGCAATTCATTGCACCAGTATCTTTATCATTTTGGGAGACATTCTAATATTCCACTTATTTACAATGATTTGACGCGCTTTATAGGGGCTGTGCCCTACGAGGATCCGTTGGGGAATGAGACCTTATGGTTGACTGTGATGTATCCGCCGGAGGAGCACAAGGAGTTGTGCGAGCAGCTGATTAGCATTTATACGGCATTAAAAATTGGAGGCGACACGCCGCTGCATGAGCATTTGACTGTGGACCGCATTGATTTTGGTGAATTTGGGAATTCGCGTCCTTTTCGCATCAAGATAACAAACCAGTTCAACGACAACTCGGATTATTTTTATGTGAAGGTGGCGGATGCGAGCCGCATATTTGGGCTTGAGCTTGAGCACATTCTTTCGCCGAACCGGATCAATTATTTGGTGAATGGAAACACCTTGATTGAGGACCACATTGCTGGGGTGCCAGGGGATGTTTTTTTGCGTGATTATTTGGATAATCCTGAGTTGAACCGAGTTCGGATAGCGAAGGAGTTTTCAAAATTCAACGAGCGTTGTTTCATTCGTCTGTTAGGTGACATGCGATCGGTGAATTATGTAGTAGATATCACCCCGGATTTTGAGGAGGTGCAGTATCGGGTGCGACCGATTGATTTTGATCAGCAATCGTATGAAGGGCAGGGGAGGATTTATTTGTCGTACAATTTCCGCTCCAACAGGAAAATCACGAAGTTAAGTTTTGATTCGTTGAACCGGCAGACAATTAGTCAGTACGCAGAGGAAGAAAGGTCTCAGATGGCACGGCGTGCAGCCTCTGAGCACAGGCGTTTATCGGCATTATTGCGAATCATGAAGCGTTCGGAGATTTGTCCAGATACGCATGTGAAAAGGCTTGGTGTTGAGTTAGATAAGATGCACAAGACGGATCGATTTCGTCATGTGAAGTCTATGGGGGAGATGACGGCTGAGCATATCTGTCATGTGCTCAATATGCCGGACTTAAAGTATTAGAGAAGGACGATATGATCATCGCTTTAAACAAGCCCTATGGGGTGCTTAGTCAGTTCAATAGGAACCCAGATTATCCGGAGCAAAGGACTTTAGGGGATGTTGGGGTGCCACCTGAATGTCTGCCTGTTGGTAGGTTAGATATGGATTCTGAGGGTTTGTTATTGCTCACAGATGAGAAGGGGCTTGAGGCTAAGTTAATGGATCCAGAAATGGGGCACCGTCGTAGGTATTGGGTTCAAGTGGATGGGAGTCCGAATCAGGAGGTGATTCAGCTGATACGTTCTGGTGGGCTGAACATTCGAGGGCATCTGACTCGGAAGTGTCGGGCTCAGCTATTGGATGCTGCGCCTAAGCTACCGGAGCGAGTGCCAGCTGTGGATGGGGCGGCAGATGGGCGTTCACAGTGGTTGGAGCTTGAGTTGAGAGAGGGAAAGAACCGTCAGGTCAGAAGGATGACGGCGAAAGTGGGTTTTCCGACGTTGAGGTTATGGCGTCAATCGATTGGGGATTTTGAGCTTAGTGATTTGGCACCGGGAGAATGGCGGGTGTTGAGCGAGTTTGAGCGCAGTCAGTTATTTAGGGTATAGGAGAGAATTGTAATTGTACGGTCTTGAGGCTTGCTTGTTGGCTGGGGGCTGTGTTAGACGTTTAAATCTACTTCTTGGAAAATCTATATGGCAAAACCTATTGTACTTGGAATCATCGGCGTAATCATCGCATTTGTTGTGAATTACGTGTACAGCACATCGTCTGATGATGACATATTCTTTAGGCTCTCTGTAACAGTATTGGCGGGGATGTACGCCGGTTTGTTATTTTTAATTTTTGTGTTACCAGCGATTTCGGATGGGATTTCGAGATTGATGTTTAGTGATCCTGGTGGGAAGCCAGACGAGGAGGATCCGATGCGCGAGGCGAGGGCTCTTCAAGCGCAAGGAGATTATGTTGGTGCTCTAGAGTCGCTGAGGCAGGTGGTGATGGATGAACCTGACAACCGGTTGGCATGGGCTGAGATGGCAAAGATTCAGATTACTCAGCTGGATGATGCAGAGGGGGCATTAAACACCCTCAGCGAGGCCTTGGAAGGGCGTGAGTGGGAAGTGGATGATGCGGCATTTTTCATGTTTCGTATCTCTGAGGTGCAGTTGGAGAATATGCAAAATAAGGATGCTGCGATCACTATTTTACAGCAGGTTTGCAGTACCTTTCCGGAGACGCGGCATTCTGCGAATGCGACACACCAACTGAGGGAGCTCGGAGCCCTCTGAGATGGACGGCCCTAGCTGGCTGAGAAAATGGTTAGCCAGGTGTCCACTGGCGATTTCGGCGCTCACGAGTGTTCTTGGAATTATTTATGCTGAGGGCGGAGCTGTTTGGTGTCTGGTTCTGTTCATACTGGCATGTGGGGTCGCGGGTATGGGGCGTAGGTGGAGTGGACTTGTCGCAGTTGTTTGTGGGGTGTTGAGCTGGTGGGGCCACAGTAGCCAGTTAGAGAGGCAGGAGGTCGCGCGTGGCTATGTAGGTGACTGGGGGGAGATGGAAGTGGTAGTGATGGAAGCCCCGCAGCATGGCAGAATGTTTGTGAGGGTGTGCAACGGAGAATTGGCGGGGCAGAAGTTCCAGGCGTGGTTTCCGCACGGGGTGGAGGAATTTCGCATTGGGGAGAGGGTTCAGATAGAGGGGCGGATAGTGGAGCCGAGGGTGGCGATGAATCCTGATGTGTTTGATGAAGTAGGTTGGTTACATCGGTCAGGTGTGGGGGCAATCATCCTTGTAAGTGACGTGGATAGGTCTGGGGATTGGGATTATTGGTATGCTGTGAAGAGGTGGGCGTGGGAGTTGAGGGAAGAATGTGGTAGGCGTTTGGTTAGAGGGCTAGAAGACGATGGGGATGCTGGCAAGGTGATTAAGGCGATGGCGTTGGGGGTGAGGCCGAGTCAGAGTGAGGCATTATTGAGAGACTTTCGTTACAGTGGAGCGATTCATGTATTTGCAGTGAGTGGGCTTCACGTGATGATGGTGGGAAGTATGGTTGCCTTGGTGCTACGTGGGTTAGGGGTTCCGAAGCGAGTGTGGATTCCGTTAGTGATTGGGAGTTTATTTTTTTATGCATTGGTGACTGGCATGCGGCCACCGGCGTTACGGGCGGCGATTATGGGGGGGATCTTGTTGTCGACGTGGTTATTTCAGCGAAGCATTGTCTTGGTGAATAGCGTGGCAGCAGGTGCGGTTGTTGTTCTGCTGCTCGATGGGCACATGCTTTACCACCCGGGTTTTCAATTATCTTTTGGGGTGTTGTTAGCGATATCGATTTTGGGTGGGACGGTGACTAAGGGGTTTCACTGGGTAAGCTATGTGGACCCGTTTATTCCTCGCAGTTTATATAGTAGGTGGCAGGAACTTAGCTTCCGAGTGAGAAGGAAGGTGCAGGGGGCTCTGGTGGTGGCGAGCTGTGCATGGGTGGGTGCATCTCCGCTCACTTTTGTGCACTTCAAGTTGTTAGCACCGATTTCGATATTGGTGAGTTTGCCCTTAGTTTTATTGTTGTATTGTATATTGGCACTTGCTGGGACGTCGTTGCTTGTAGGGAGTTTTTGGACGGGCGGGAGTGCGTGGGTGAATCAATGGAATGGCAGGCTTGCTGAAAGTTCTTACGCCATAGCCTCTAGGGCCGCAAAGGTGCCTATGGGGCATTTACTTAGTGAGCCATGGGCTGATGGTGAGCGCATCGTGATTTATTCATTAAGGGATGGTGATGCCGCTTATTATCTTGGGCTTGGGGGAGGAACGTTATTGGATTGTGGAGGGGTGTCGAGTTTTGATCGGGAGGTGAGACCTAGTTTGAGCAGAGAGGGGGCGGTAGTGGATAGTGTTATTTTATCCCATGCAGATGCGGGGCATTGTGGTGGATTAGAAAGTTTATTGGCGATGCGTGGCATTAAGCAGGCCGTGGTGCCTGAGGTTGAATCGTTTAGTAGGCGTTACATGGCTGGTATTGATGCATTAGAGAATAAGGGGGTACGCGTACTGCGAGCGGAACTTGGGCAAAAGTTAGAGTGCTCATCTGAGGCGTGGTGCGAGGTGTTATACGTGCCTCAGGCAAAGGGAGGGGTAGCGGACGATAGAGGGCTGGTGTTGAGGCTCCATTGGAGAGGGTTGAGAGTCTTATTTTTAGGGGATGCGGGGTTTCTGTATGAGCAATGGTCTTTGAAGGAGGGGGCTGATGTGGCGGCAGATCTAGTGGTTGTCGGGGGGCACCAGAGAGACCTTGGAGTGTCTGATACTTTTATCGCTAGTACCGGAGCGAGGGTTTGTGTGGTGGAGGAAAGGAGGGAGGGTTTAGAAGTTGACCAGTATGTGTTGCCGGAGCAGGGAGCTCTGACTGTGGAGTGGGAGAGGGAGGGATTTCGCTGGAAGTCTCAAAGGGGAGGGATTTTGCATTGGACATTGGGCGGGGAAAGGTAGATTTTACAGCCCGTTACTAACCCATTCGCTGTTATTTTTACGAAGAATTTTAGTTTTTTATTGGCTCTGCGTTATTTGAATCCGTTGCGCACGCATGTGTCTGTGATTACGTTGATATCGTTGATTGGGGTATCGTTAGGGGTGATGGTGTTGGTGGTGGTGATGTCTGTCATGGATGGTTTTGAGAAGATGGTTAAGGAGAGGGTTCTGGGGGAGTCACCGCACATCACGATTATGAGGACTCAGCCATGGGATATGCCCAATGCAGCTGGGGAGGTTATTTCGGCAGAGGAACAATGGCGAGCGCTAGAGGAAGAGGTGGAAGGCTTACCAAGCGTGGATGGAGCCTATCCGTTAGTTCGCGACTTTGTAATAGTGGATATGTACGGGAGTGTGGTTCCTGTAGTGATGCGTGGTATCGATACGGAAGATCCGCAGACGATGAAGGATCTCAAGGCATTAGAGGTGGCAGGAGATGTGGGGATTGGCATGGGCTTTGTAGCTGATCAAGATAGTTTTGGTGGAACTAGCGAAGTGGGTGTGATTTCGTCAATTTTTGCAGAGGAAAACCGTTTGGGGGTTGGGGATATTCTGGAAGTTATCTCGAATAGAAACATCAAGCAGCTAAAGCCACTGTTGGAGCGTAAGGGGGCGCCATCCGCCTACGAACAATTTCAAGGGCGTATTGATGGAGCCGAGAATCGGCTTGGTGAGGTCTGGACTGAGGGAGGTGGTAAGGAACAGATTCTCTACGATGAAGTTTTAGGGTTTAGAGAGTTTTTGACCCAACTGGGATATGAAAATTTAAGATCTGGGGAGAGGGATTTACTGACTTCGATTGAGCAACTTACCAAGTCGTCTGACTTTGACGATGATTACAATTACTACCCTGTGGGGCGGTTGGATGAGATTCGAGGGGTGCTGAAGGAGCTAAAAGAGGTGGATGTCGACGCTTTGGATCGCGAAGAGGAATTACAGCTCAATGAGCTCGCCTTACCTAAAGAGGTGAGGATTTCTGGGATTTATAGGGCAGATCGTTTTGCTCCAGGACCTCCATTGTTAGTGCCTTTGCATTTGGCGCAGGAGTTAGCAGGGGTAGGTACAACTGGAGGGGTGAATGGAGTGGCTCTGAGGTTGAAGGACCCTTATTTGGCAGCGTCAGTGTTAGAGGGGGAAGTGCAAGCGATCGTACCAGAGGGGTGGAAGCCAGTCACTTGGATGCAAGAGTACCAGCAGCAATTTGCATTGATCAGCATGCAGAAAATCATGATGACCTTGGCATTATCGTTTATTGTTTTGATTGCGGTATTCTCGATAGGAGCGGTGATGTTTACGGTGACGATTCAGAAAAAGCGAGAGATTGGAGTGATGAAGGCATTGGGGGCGACACCGCAACAGGTGACTCAGGTGTTTGCGCTTCAGGGGGTGATTGTGGGGTGTATCGGCGCGTTGATTGGAGTTGGTCTGAGCTTGCTGGTTTTATACAACTTAGAATGGATTCAAGGGAGTTTGAGGAGCGTTGGTTTTGACCCGTTCTCGAAGTCATTTTATGGAATTGATGTTTTACCGCACACGATCAATCCACTAGAAATCACCGTGGTTTGTGTGTTGGCATTTATCTTATGCTCGGTAGCTGCCTACGCACCGGCTTGGGTGGCCGCGCGTGCGGATGCAGCGAGGTCTCTAAGAAATCTATAGAAGCATGAAAGTTTGGTTGTTAGTTGACGGTGAGAAGTCTGGTCCCCACGAGAGCTTCGAGGTGCGTGAGCGGATCACTGCTGGTGAATTACATGCTGAGACATTGGCCTGGCATCAGGGGGCTGAGGGGTGGTTGCCACTTGCTGAGATACCACAATTCTCTACTTTGTTTGAGGTCGAGGAAGCTGAAGATGAAGGGCCCCCTCCGCTACCAGAAGAGAAGCCCTCTGAAGTGCTAAAGAAGGTGTTGGCAGAGGAATTAAGTAAAGCGCCGCCGCTGCACATGACACGGCGGTTGTTTGCGCGATTCCACGATTGTTTACTGTATTTGAGTGCGGTGGTTGTGATTTTTCAGGACCAATACGTGGAGATATTTCAGGGTGAATCCATGTTGCCTCTATTGGCGATAGGGATTTGTTATGTGCTATTAGATGGCATCATGGTGCATGTGTGGAAGGCATCTCCTGGCAAGTTTTTACTAGGAATGAGGACAGCTGATGCTCAGGGGCATGCGATTCCTTTGAAGTTTTCGATATTGAGATCGTTGCGGGTTTGGATCTTGGGGTTAGGGATGTGGGTGATGATGCCCTTGGCGTTGATCATATCGAGCTTCATGGCGAAGCGGTTTGGTTATTTTTTATGGGACATGCCCAAGAGGTACCGGACGGTGGTGCGGCCATTTTCAGGGATGCACGTGATAGCGTATGTAGCGAGTATCTTTTTAATGAATGCGGCTGTGAGTTTGCTATTACCCGCTGAGGTGCTGGAGCAGATGGTGAATCAGCATCCATTGGGGGAGTGGCTGAAGGGGGCGAAATAGAGATGTGTCCTTGAAGTCTATGGGGATCATGCCTACATCTATCGACAGCCATGCGTGATATTATCTATTTTGATTTAGAGACTCAGAAGAGCTTTTCAGCCGTTGGGGGGGCGAAGAATAAGGCAAAGATGGGGGTGTCTGTGGCTGTTACCTATTCGACGAAGACTGAGCAATATTATGTCTACGGTGAGGATCAGATGGATGCTCTGGTGGAGCAACTGGTGCGTGCAGATTTAGTGGTAGGGTGGAATCATGTTCAGTTCGACTATCCAGTGCTGCAGGGGTACACGATTTACGACTTAGAGGCGCAGACGATGAATCTAGATATGATGTTGGATTTGGAGCGTGAGGAGAAGTTAGGGTTTCGTCTAAAGTTAGACTCAGCTGCTAAGGTTAGCTTAGGGATGGGCAAGACGGCTGATGGCTTAGACGCACTGCGTTGGTGGAACGAGTACAAGAAGTCTGGGGATAAGTCGTTTTTGATGAAGATCGCGGAGTATTGTTGTTTTGACGTGAAAGTGACGAAGTGCGTTCATGAATATGGGCTGGAGCACGGAGTGATTCGATATGAAGACAAAGCAGGCAATCCGGCAGAGGTTCCCGTTGAGTGGAGTTAGAAGATATTAGGTGAGAGATGGGAAAATTTTCTCATCTTTATAATGGCGAAACGGACGATTATTTCATGTAGTCGTCTCGTCGTGAAAGAAATCCTCGAAATCTCCATCTTGCCATACATGCTGCCGGTGACAGCAGTTTTGGTGATTATTAGTTTTTTGTTACTATTGAGCGTAGTGACTGGGGGATTAGCGGACGGGTTTGACCTGGATTTTGATGCGGAAGTGGAAGCTGATGGTTCTGGTGGGATTTTTGACGGATTTCTTCATTTTGTGAATGCTGACAAGGTGCCGACGATGTTGGTACTGGCATTTTTTTCAGTATTTTTGTGGATGGCTGGGATTGCATTGACGGCGCTGTTTAATCCTCACTATGACAACTGGATAGGGATTGGTTTGTTGGTAGGTGGTTTTATCGTGAGTGTGCTTTGTACACGATTTGCGGTGATGCCATTCATTCCGTTGTTTCGATACCTCAAGCAAGGGGAAGACAATGGAGTGAAGATAGAGGGGCACAGGGGGACTGTGAAATCGATTGAACTCACTGAGGAGTTTGGTCAGGTAGAGATTATTGGTCCGGATGGGCCCGTATTGCTTAACGCGAAGCTGACAGAGGGGTCAGCGCCATTGAAGCGAGGGGATGACGTGGTAGTCATTGAGAGGTCGGAAGATGGGAAATTTTGCTTCGTGGCACATATAGAAATTTAAACATAAAATAATAAATCCATGGGAAACATAGTAATGCAACAAATGAACCTGCTCGCACTTGATTTTGATGTCTTGATGGGAGCGGGAGGGGCAATAGTACTGGGCCTGTTAGCACTCATAGCTTGGCTTATAATTAATTGCTTCAGAAAGATAGAAAAAGGCACAGCACTGATCCGTACAGGGATTGGTGAGACAAAGGTAACATTTGACGGCATGTTTGTGGTGCCTGTGATGCACCGAGCTGATCTTATGGATATTTCTCTCAAGCGTGTGGAGATTGACCGTACCGGTAAGAATGGATTGATTTGTAAGGACAACATGCGTGCAGATATCAAAGTGGCATTCTTCGTGCGTGTGAATAACAACAAGGAAGACGTTCTTCAGGTAGCGGGGGCGATTGGTTGTGATCGTGCTTCCTCAGAGGTAGAGATTCGTCAATTGTTTGATGCCAAGTTTTCTGAGGCATTAAAGACTGTAGGTAAACAATTTGATTTTACGGAACTCTATGAAAAGCGTGACCAATTCCGTGATGAGATTTTAAAAGTGATTGGCACAGACCTAAACGGTTTTGTGCTAGATGACGCGGCTATTGATTACTTAGAGCAAACCCCGTTAGAGGCTCTCGATCCTGATAATATCCTCGATGCAGAAGGTATTAAGAAGATCACTGAGCTTACTGCAGGACAGGCGAAGTTGGCTAACAACATTCAGCGCGATAAGGAGAAGGTGATTAAGCAACAGGATGTGGAGGCGCGTGAAGCGATTCTAGAGCTTGAGCGTCAGCTTGCTGAAACTGAAGCGAAGCAAGGGCGCGAGGTTGAGATCGTTAGGCTGCGTGAGCAGGCTGAGACAGATAAGGTGCGCGAAGAAGAACACCAGAAAGCAGAGCATGCTCGGATTCAAGCCGAAGAGGAGATCCAGGTAGCTGAGGAAAACAAGCAGCGCCAAGTGATCGTAGCTCAACGTAATAAAGAGCGTACAGACGTTGTGGAACAAGAGCGTGTTGAACGTGAACGTCAGTTAGAAGAAATCGAGCGTGAGCGTATCACTGAGCTGAAAGCGATCGAGAAAGAGAAGGCTGTCGAAGTCGAGAAGAAGAATATCCAAGAGGTGATCAAGGATCGTGTGGCACTTGAGAAGACAGTAGTGATCGAGCAAGAGAAGATTAAAGACACGGAAGCTTTTGCTGGTGCTGAGCGTCACAAGCAAGTGACGGTGACCACCGCCGAAGCGGAAGCTGCCGAGCAACTTATCCGCGAGGTGAAGGAAGCTGAAGCGAAGAAAGAAGCTGCTGAGCTCAAGGCGCAGGAAGAAGCGTATCAAGTTCAGAAGGCTGCGGAAGCGAGTAAGCTGGCAAGTGAGCTTCAGGCTGAAGAACGCATCATCACTGCCGAAGCGGCACTTACCGCATCTGAGAAAGAAGCGAATGCGAAGAAGATGCTTGCTGAAGCGGTAACGAAGGAGACTGCGGCCGAGGGACTGGGTGAAGTGGAAGTGAAGCTTGCAGATGCTGCGGCGCTGAAAGAGCAAGGTTCTGCGCAGGCAGAGGTGGATGCTTTGAGTTTCGAGGCTGAAGCGAAGGGGATCGAGCAGAAAGCTGCAGCGATGAAGCTCTTCGAAGATGCTGGTCAGGAGCACGAAGAATTTAAACTTCGACTCGAGAAAGAGAAGGCGATTGAACTCGCTGAAATCGATGTGCAGCGTCAGATTGCAGAGCAACAGGCTGTGGTCATTGGTGAAGCTCTCAAGCAAGCTAAGATCGACATTGTGGGCGGCGAGACTGAGTTCTTTGATCGTATCACGACAGCAGTTACTAAGGGGAAGGCGACAGACAGAATGGTCGACAACTCCAAGGTTCTTACTGATGTGAAAGAGACTTTCTTCAATGGTGACCCTGAGTACTTCAAGAGCCAGGTTGCTGGTTGGATTGATCAGTTCGGGATTTCAACTGAGGACATCAAGAACCTGAGTGTGAGCGCATTGTTAGGAAAGATGATTCCAATGGCTGAGGGGGAAACTCGAGATAAACTTGTGGGGCTTTTAG
This sequence comes from Rubritalea tangerina, assembly GCF_042683245.1. NCBI lineage: Bacteria > Pseudomonadati > Verrucomicrobiota > Verrucomicrobiia > Verrucomicrobiales > Rubritaleaceae > Rubritalea > Rubritalea tangerina. Next base: position 8,936 of record NZ_JBHUJB010000042.1, on the reverse strand, counting down.
GCTCAGCTGAGCGATTTGGCCTTGCGAACTCACCAGCCTCAAAGTTCCTGTAAATTATGTAACCACAGACAACACAGAAGACACGGAAAGCTGATGGAGTTTTTATATAAAGAAGAAAGCTATAAAATTCTGGGAGCGATTTTCGAAGTCTACCGTGAGAAAGGCTGTGGTTTTCTAGAGGATGTCTACCAAGAGTGTTTGGAGATCGAAATGAAGTCACAGGGAATACCTGCGGTCTCCAAACCTAAATTGGAGTTGGAATATAAAGGTCAAAAGCTCAGGAAGAGCTATGAACCAGATGTAATTTGCTATGGGAAAATTGTGCTAGAACTAAAGGCATGTAAGGCGATTGACCCTGTGCACATTGCACAACTACATAACTACCTCAAGGCTACAGGAATGAGGGTAGGTTATGTTGTGAATTTTGGGAGTTATCCAAAAGCGCATTATCAGCGTGTAGTAGTCTGACTCCCTCAATATTTCTGTGGATTCTGTGTATTCCGTGGATAGAAAAAAATGTCAGAAGAGAATAAACAGTTAGAAGGTGGAGCTTACGAAGTGATTCGGGCTCGTTTAGAGAAGCAGGCAGTGGTTCTACGTGAGCGGCTGGAGTCTTTGAACGTGGAGAGGAAGGCAATATTTGGGGCAGTTGAGTCGTCCTTGATTGCTACGGAACGTGTGACGACGGAGCACAACTGTGTGCCACGGGACCTGATAGCTATTGGCAATAACCGCTTTCTCTTTGGTTATAATATTCAGTTTGGTCTGAAGCAGACGACTGATGTGGAGGATGTTTTTGCGGCGTATCAATATGATCCTGCAGACCATAGTTTTCACAAGCTGGCGATCACGGATGTCATCACGGATAAGGAATTTGTAGATGATTTTGCCTACCTTTATAAGTACTACAAGCAAACGGTATTTGCGAAGTCGATGGTCATTGGGCCGAACTTGTACTTTGCCTTGAGGGTAGGGAAGGAGGTCAGTGACATTAAGACATTCAAGTTCATCATCAACGGTGATGGTACGTTAGATTATGTTGGGAATCGTTTTGATCATGAGTTTGTGTATCCAGAGCAGCATGGGTTTACCTGGAAGCGTGCGAACCGGGACATGCATAGAGCTGGTGAGCACCCCCACATTTCAATCGAGGATAAGGTCTTTGTAGAAACCGTTGGTGGGGATCTGACAATTAAGGTGGAGGACAACACCGCTGATGGGAAAGGGATCTATGAGGAAGAGGTAGAGGATCTAGACCAGTCACTTGATGATGCGGATATATCCTATGCGATTGTGGGACCATTGATCATACTTAAGATTCTTCCCTACAGAGAGAAGCAGTATCGCTATCTGGTCTTTAACGAGAAGAACCAGTCGGTGGATCGGATCGATGCGATTGGGGAATCATGTGTGTTGTTACCCGAAGATCAGGGGATTGTTTTTGCGAATGGTTATTATTTACTCACAGGTGAACTAAAGACTTTTGACCATGGGTTGGAGCACATGCGTTTTGAGCGCAAGGTAAGTTCGGCGAATGGTGAAGACACGCTTTTTGCGTTCTATAACAGGGCGAGCGGGGATTACGTTTTGCTTAACTATAATTTGATTGAGCAGACCGTTGAGACACCGGTGGTGTGTAACGGCTACTCGATTTTTGATAATGGTGAGTTGATCTATTTCAAGACTGAGGAAGAGGCTCAGAAGCACCATACCCTTCAGGTGTGGCAGACTCCTATTTTGAGTGCTGATGCAGTGGCCGCTCAGGAGCAAGATAAGACAAGTTACCTTTTCAAGATTGGCAACGCGGAGCTTGTAGCTGCAATGGCTGAGTGCCGTGAGCTGCTTACCTTGTTAGATAAGGAAGATAATTACGCGGGGCTCTATATTGATTTGGTTAAGCTATCGACGGTATTGCTCGATAGTTATTTTTGGATAGCGAATGAGGAGACGAAGAATTTAGCGGAGCCTTTGGGGGGAATCCAGCAGGCTGCGAATTCTGCGATTGAGGAGTTCGACAAGGTGCAGGTGCTGCGCAAGACGGCGGGGGAGAGGATTGAGGATGTATCTGAACGTTGTGAGAGATTGCTACGGGATGCTGAGCATAGTCCACCAGATGACATATTAGGCTTTGTTCAGCAACTTGCTGGGCTCCGTACGATTCGTGGAGAGGTCATAGGGTTACGGGAGATGCGCTACATGGACCTACCGAGGGTTGATGCATTGGAAGAGCGCATTGTGGCAGCTACGGAATTGGTGTCAGGGAAGACTGTCAGCTTTTTATTAAAGCCGGAGGCTCTGGATCCATACCGGAGCAAAGTATCCGAACAGCGAAAGACACTCGGTGCACTGAGTAAGGTCACCGAAGCTGACGAGCTAGCGGATAGCATCACTGAAGCTGGTCTTGAGTTAGAGATGCTGATTGATGTGGTTTCTAATTTGAAGATTGAGGACTCGACTCAAACGACAGCCATTATTGAGAGCATTTCAACGATCTATTCTACTCTCAATGGCGTCAAAGCAGTGCTAAAGAACAAGCGTAAAGAGCTCTCGAAGAGTGAGGGTGTGGCTCAGTTTGGTGCGCAGATGAACCTTCTAAGCCAAGCTGTCGTGAACTATCTCGACCTTTGTGATACGGCAGAGAAAACGGACGCTTATCTGACCAAGTTGATGGTACAGATTGAAGAGTTAGAGGGCCGATTTTCTGAGTTTGATGAATATGTAGAGGAACTCTCTACGAAGCGCGAAGAGGTGTATAATGCCTTTGAGGGGCGCAAACAGCAACTGATTGAGAAGAAAAGCAAGCGCGCGAATAGCTTGGTTAAGTCTGCTGAGCGTGTGCTCAGTGGTATTTCTAACAGGGTTTCTGGGTTTAAGGAGATTAATGACATCAATGGCTACTTTGCTGGAGATTTGATGATCGATAAGGTGCGAGACATCATTGCAGAGCTCATTGAGCTTGGTGATAGTGTGAAGGGGGATGACATCCAGACGCGCTTAAAAACGATTCGGGAGGATGCAGTTAGGGCTCTGAAAGACAGAAATGAGCTGTATGTAGACGGAGAGAACATCATTCAGTTTGGTAAGAATAAGTTCAACGTGAATACTCAGGAACTTGAACTTACGATTGTCCCGCATGAGGAGGCAATGTGCTTTCACCTGAATGGGACGGACTTTTTTGAAGAGATCAGCTCAGAGGAATTCCTCTCGACTCGTGATGTTTGGGAGCAAGAAGTTGTTTCTGAGAATGATGCGGTCTATCGAGCTGAATATCTGGTCTATCAATTCTTAAAATCTGACAGAGGGAGTGAAGTTGCAGGGATGCAGGCAGAGGATTGGAAGTCAGAATTCCTGCTAGAGGAGATCCAGCAGTTCATGCAACCGCGATATGCGGAGAGTTACACGAAAGGTGTGCACGATATGGACGCGGCGAAGTTACTGGAAGTTTTATTGCCCATCCACACGGGTGTGGGCTTACTGAGGTATGATGCCAAAGATCGGGCACTTGCGATTCTTTTTTGGAATGCATGGACTGGTGAGAAGAAGGAGGTGATTGCTGGAAAAATTCGAGCTCACGCGAAACGTAGAGAGGTATTTGGAGAGGATAGTAATGGAGGGGCTGAATCTCAAGCTCTCGTGGGGGAGGTACTTGATGCTCTCCAGTTGTGGCCAGGCATGTCATTGATTGAGGATGCGATTGCTGAGAATGCGGCGGGGTATTTGGTGGATGAGCTCTCAAGTAGTGAGCATTTTGTCGTTGCTCCAGAAGCCGCGGACTTAGTAAAGAAGTTCAAGCATAGCCTTGTGGTGAAGCACGCTGAGAAGGCCTATGAAGACACTTTGTTAGATTCAACGGTAGCAAATTACCAGATCAACAAAGATTGGTTAGAGGGGTATTTGTCGGGCTCTGAATCAGTGAAGGAATCGACACTCATGGAGGCTGCGGCTCACCTAACGCGTGGAGGGTACGACCAGCGCGATGTGCTGAGTGTCCGTATTGAGAGTGAGTTGAGTGGTATGATTGGGGATCATGCTATGGTCCAAGGTGGGGTGTATCAACTGAACTACAATGATTTCACGGATCGTCTTCAGCGTTTTGAACGTAAGGATGTTCCAGTCTATGAGGCCTATCAGAGGCTGAAGCAGGATTTAGTAGAAGAGAAGCGCGAGGTGATGCGCCTCGATGAGTTTAAGCCGAAGGTGATGAGTGCCTTTGTGCGTAATAAGCTTCTTAATAACGTATTCTTGCCACTTGTGGGGGACAATCTAGCAAAGCAGATAGGAACGGCAGGTAAGGACACGCGTACTGATCGGATGGGTTTACTCTTGCTCATTTCTCCTCCAGGTTACGGTAAGACGACTCTGATGGAGTATGTGGCGAATCGTCTTGGTCTTACTTTTATGAAGATCAATGGTCCAGCGTTGGGGCACAACGTGATTTCACTGGACCCAAGTGAGGCGCCAAATGCAACGGCGGCTGAGGAGGTGAAGAAGTTGAATTTGGCTCTCGAAATGGGGGACAACGTGATGATTTATCTTGATGATATTCAGCATACGCATTCCGAGTTTTTGCAGAAGTTTATCTCCTTATGTGATGGTCAGCGTAAGATTGAGGGGGTGCATAATGGTGTGGCTCGCACCTATGATTTACGCGGTAAGAAGGTAGCCGTTGTTATGGCAGGTAATCCTTATACGGAGACGGGTGGAAAGTTTCAAATTCCAGACATGCTCGCAAACCGTGCTGATACATACAACCTCGGTGATATCATCGGTGGACATGCTGAAGACTTCAAAGCTTCTTATATTGAGAACTCTCTCACTTCTAACACAGTTCTTAATAAGCTCTCTAGCAGAAGCCAGAAAGATGTGTATGCTGTGATGCAGATCGCGCGGACTGGTAGCCAAGAGGGAGTAGATTTCGAAGGGAACTATACGCCTGCGGAAATTGATGAGATGGTGCGTGTCACCAAGCATCTGTATCGTGTGCGCGATTCGATTTTGCGAGTGAACCTGGAGTATATTCGCAGTGCTGCACAGGAGGATGCGTACCGTACGGAGCCAGCGTTCAAGCTTCAGGGGTCGTATCGGAACATGAACCGCATAGCTGAGAAGGTGTTGCCATTGATGACGGATCAAGAAGTGGAAGACCTCGTGGTGGATCATTACGAAAACGAGTCGCAGACGCTGACAACTGGCGCTGAGGCTAACTTATTGAAGTTCCGAGAGATGGAGGAACTCCTCAATGAGGATGAGGCTCAGCGATGGGAGGATATTAAGAAGGGCTTCAAGAAGAACCTTCTGATGGGAGCTGCTGGCGGCGCGGACGATCCCGTAGCTAGAATTGTGGCGCAGCTTACACAGTTCAATGATGGCCTCGATTCTATCAAGGATGGTATTGTTAGGGCTGCGAGTACTTACGCTCAACCACAGAGTTTAGGTGAGACAACTATTGCGCATTTAGAGAAAATCATTGCTGGGCTGCGCGCTGTACCAGTGGAGGTAGATATCAAAGTGGTGCCCGTGGAGGATGCTGATGGTGACGGTCAGAGTGATGGGAGAATTTCTAATATTGAGAAAAAACCAAAGGCTCCGATTGATATCAATCCAGAGGTGCGTCAGGGGGACTAAGGAGACAGCATGAAGGAAAGCTAAGGTTGTGGCATAGAGTGATCTTTAGTAGGAGAGTTCATGGATTTTCGCGCAATTTTCTCCATAGGAGTATGTATACTGGTTCCTGTGGTTCTAGCAGATATGGCAGCACAAGCTTCTGAGGAAAAGGCTGGGCAGACGGAGGATTCTGACCATGTCTTTTACCGCATGGGCAAAGGGATGCAGGCGCAGGGTGACGCAAAGTCTCTGGCTAAGGCTGTGAGTTATTTTAAACGAGCAGCAAAGGACGGAGAAACGAAGGCCCATAATGAGTTGGGTAAAGCCTACTTGTATGGGTGGGGGGTGAAGAAGAGTCCTAACGATGCTTATGAGAACTTCAAGAAGGGGGTGCAGGCGAATCTGGCTGAGTCACAGTATTATTTTTCTGGATGCTATTTAACTGGTGTTGGGGTGAAGAAGGATCTGGGTCGTGCGCTTTACTGGATGGATCAGTCAGCTAGGCAGGGGTATGAGCCCGCATACTTGGCAATGTTCGAGCACTACTATCGAGGGGTGGGTGTGAAGCAAGATTACGATGTTGCATACGCATGGCTGCACAAGGCTTTGGAGCGCAATGGGGAGAACCATCGAGCTCAATTTTTTGTTTCGCATTTATTGCGCGAGGGACAGGGTGTGGAGAAAGATCTGGAGTTGGCATTTACTTGGATGGGGAAGTCTGCGGATGGCGGCTATACACCAGCGCAAAGAGAGTACTCAAAGTATTATACTCATGGGTTAGGAGTGGAGAAGAACCCGCAGTTGGCGCGGATGTGGATGGTGCGAGCTGCAGAAGCTGGTGATAGTAAGGCGATGGAGGAGCTAGCGAAGATGTATCTATCTGGACATGGTGGTGAGCAATCTGAGGCAGAGGCAACATTGTGGATGGGTAAAGCGGCGGCCAAGGGCAATGCGAACGCACAGTATCTTTATGGCAATTGGTTTTTGCAGGGGAAGTATTTAGAGAAGGATGAGAAGCAGGGGTATCGGTACGTTCATGCCTCAGCGCTTCGTGGGAATGTGGATGCACAATACCTCGTGGCTTTGTTACTCAATGAAGGAAAGGGGACTTTAAAAGACCCGATCCAAGGTTTTAGCTGGATGAAGAAAGCTGCAGTGTTAGGGAAACCGAGGGCGATGTATAATGTTGGTTTATACTATGCGGAGGGGGTTGGTGTTGAAAAGAACATGAGTCAAGCGAAGGAGTGGATTAAGAAGGCTGATGAGGCGGGTGTTGAAAAGGCAGCCAAGGCTTGGGAGAAGTACTCGCTCTGGGAGCATTGATTTGAGCAGAAGTGCATTCTGGTAGAGGTGTTATAAAATACCTGAGCAAGATATGTCTTATTCTGTTGCATGAGGGAGGGAAGGGCGATTCAAGTTGTTAACGAGAATATAAATTTTCTAGACATGATTATTTTGACCCTCTAAACAACTTGGGTTGAAACCACACAGAGATCTATGATTGCTACGACAAGAAAGCTCCCGAGAAAATTTGCGGCCCTGATGGCCATGACGGTGTTAGGAACCTCAGCTCAGTATGCGAGTGCGAGTGAAGATACATTGAGAGACATTGGTGATGTCTTACAATTTGCGCTACCAGGTGCTGGTGGTATTGCCACCTTGTTTGAAAAGGACAACAATTGGGAGGGATCGAAGCAATGGGTGAAGACTCAGGCGACACAGTTGGGTACACAGGTTGCCATTAAGTTTGTGGTGGATAAGACACGTCCATCTAACGGCACACAATCATTTCCTTCAGGGCACACATCTGGGGCGTTCTCAGGTGCGGCCTTTATTGAGCGTCGTTACGGTTGGGGGTGGGGTGTTCCCGCTTATGCATTGGCTGGTTTGACTGCGTATAGCCGAGTGAATGCAGATGCACACGACACTTGGGATGTGATTGGTGGTGCAGTTGTGGGTACGATGTCTGCGTACATTCATACAACGCCGTATCGTATTGGAGATAAGGATTTGAAAGTGAAGCCGGATTTAAGTGACGGCTATTACGGGTTTAAATTTTCACTTACCGACCATGACCCTGATGCCCATGCAGGAGTAGATAGAAGCGGTAAGGCAAGTTTGTCTGATACAATTGGCGGGTGGTTCTCTGGTCCGTTAGGATCTGGGAGAAGCAACCAAGTTTGGACTGGTTCTGACCCGACGCGCATCCAATCATTTGCTGAGTTCCGCTTTGATATGATTGATCAAAGCCAGAACTTGAATCGTAACCGTACGAATTTCACGACCTACGCGCCACGTCTCCGAGGTAACTGGGCGTTTAGAGAGGACATGATGTTAGGTGCTGAGTTAGGCTATGCCTGGAATGACTTAGTACCAAACGACACGAGTGGTTTTGGTGACATGGAGGTAAATTACCTGTGGCGCTTTTTTGAAAATGACCCGAAGGGCAAGTGGTGCCCGCGGGCAGCATCTTTCGGCATTGATTCCTTGGTGCCAACGGGCAACGCAGACAAGCGTTTAGGGAGCGACCAATGGGTGGTTCGCCCGAAGGTTACAGGAGCATGGAGCCCATGGAGGAATCTCAACTTGTATACGACTGCATCTTGGTAGGAGTCTTTGCACGAGGGTGACACTTCATTGTTGAAGACATCCGCTGGCTCACTTGAGTTCCAGATTGAATATAAGTTTGAGAACGGTTTCTACGCCTATTGGAAGCCTAACTTCTTATACTTGAATGAGAAGTTTGACTTTGAAGACGACTTTGTGGCCAATCACATTTGTGAGTTTGGTTTCCCTGTTTGTGAGAATGGAGTTCTTTATTACCGTTATGAGTTAGTATCTAACCCACTCTCTAAGATTTCACCTGTGGGGACGTACAACCGTCCACGCTTCTACGATGACATTGTCAGCTTAGGTTTCCGTAGGAAATTCTAGAGCGTTAAAGAATCTTGTTCAGCATGCTCACTCTATCGGATGGTGGAGTGAGCTTTTATGTGAAGAGAGGTCAACTGGTAAGTTTATTTCCTTTCTATTGGTTAGGGGTAAGTTGTATTGAACAACGGAATCTGGCTTTTATACGCACTCTAGTTGAAGCTCTACTTGGCTTGCGGTGCACGATTGATTCCGTTTCGTTGTCTTAAAAATTCAGAACGCTGCTCTCTTTTTTACGCATTCAAAGATGCTGCTCACTGGCTCGCAGTCGTTCTGGAAAATCGATTTGTGTTGTTCATAAAATTGGGAAGTGGCTGTCTGTTAGGCTGCGTTTGCTTTTATTGCTACAAGTGGCTGATACTCGATCTGTCTCTGCCAAATGGTAAGCATGGTGACACTGA
>NZ_JBHUJB010000041.1:0-2913 GCF_042683245.1 Rubritalea tangerina | reverse complement strand
GAGTACACAGATTTGGTGTTTCTTATCACTGAGGTCGACGCCGACAATCGTTGCTTGCTTTGGTTCTTTTTTCATAAACCATGAGCTTACCAGCAACCATGGCGCGGCCTCACCTCTCTTCTCATTCTATCTTTTATGTGCCAATGAGGAGAGTGTTATACCATCTATTGACTCGGTATTGACGCATAAGTCTTTTGAATCACTAGTGCATGGAGTTGCTGAATTTTTTAATAAATGGGACAGCGGTCATTCCGTGTGCGAGGACACTGAGTAGGATGGTGCAGGTGATGACGTGTGCGATGGGTTCGGCTTGTGGAATGCCGCTATTGATGATGATGACGGCGAAGACGACGCTGGCGAGTCCTCTAGGGCCAAACCAAGAGAGAAAGAGGCGTGAGATACCATTGGTGTCAGACTTTGTGAGGCTGATCATGACTGGCAGGATACGGATGAGAGTGAGGCTGAGAAGGGCATATCCGAGAATGGTTAGTGAAAAGTTTTCGATAAAGCCGTGAATGGCAACGGCACCGAATAGGATCCAGGTGAGCATGCTGAGGATGTCACCGGATTCCTCGGCGTCATGCGTCAGTTCGTGACTGCGTTTGCGTCGGTTGAGAATGCAGAATGTGAGTCCACCGACGAAGGCGGCAATGTATCCGGAGCCATGTAATTCCTGAGCGACAGTGAAGCAAATGAGTGAGAGTGCGGTTACAGGGATTTGAGCCCATTTGCTAGAGATCCATTGATTCTTTTCAGAATAGTGGATGAGGCTCGAGCAAATGAGGGTGAGTGTGATGCCAACTAGGGCACCGATTCCAATTTCTTGGACGAGTAACTTGATCGCGAGTCCAGCGGGGTCGGCATCGGTTTTTGATAGTGCGATAGCGAGTAAGAGAAGCGGGACGCAGAGCCCGTCATTGAGGCCACTTTCTACGTTGAGCGAAGTTTTGAGTCGCTCAGGAACGAGGGGGGGGTGACTACCGCTTTTCCCAGTGCTGCATCTGTGGCAGCGAGGGCTATGGCAACGAGTGCGCATTCCCAAAAGGTAAATCCAGTAAAGAATAGAGTGGCTAGATAAAGACCCAGAAGGATGGTCATTGGTAAGCCTAGTAGGAGCATTCTGGTAGGAATGTGTGAAGTACTTTTCAGGGTTTTAAGGTTGATACCAGCAGCATCAGAAAAGAGCAGCATTGCTAATGTTAGGTCTGCAAGAACTCGGAGAGGAGTGTGGGCGTTTTCTATTTCTAGGAGTGAAACTCCGAGAGGCCCAAGGAGTGCTCCAGTGAGTAAAAAAATGGAGGCACTTGAGATGGGGAGCTTTTCAATTTTCCCGGCAAATGTGGTATAGAGAAACCCGAATACAAGGAGGATAGCGAGAGTGTGGTACATCAGCTATGATTTATAGCATTGCCTCTAAAGCATAGCGAGTGTGGTTTCTTAGAAAGGTATATCGTCAGGAGCTGCGCCTGTGATGCTGTGGGCTCTATGTATTAGTTATATTGGGGGGGAGGGTTACTTCGCTGACTGAGATGCCAATTTTCTGGATGGCGTTGGTGATTTTGTTCACTGTTTTTTCTTGGACGAGGAAGCGTTTGATCGCAAGGCGTCCAGAGTTGTCGAAATCCGGCTGGAGGATGAGGAGTTTTTGGGCTTCTTTTCTAGCTTGGATATCGTGTCCGGCATCAGCGAAAATAGCTGAGCGGAGCAAGGCCCCCCAGAATAGGTCGGGGACTTCGAGGCGTTCTGCATGGCTCACAGCCTTTTCGAGAGGGCCATGCATGAAGTAGTAAAGTGCAGGAGTAAAATTATACCAAGCCGGGTGTTGGGGGTTGAGTCTGATGGCTCTGAGGCTCAGTTCTAGGGCTTCATGCCATTGGTCGAGCATGGGGAGGTAGAATGCGCAGGAGGCGAGTATTGAGGGGTTGTTAGGGTTCAAGGCAATGGCAGCCTCCAACTCCCTTTTGGACCGTTGGAATTCACCTTTGAAGAAGTGGACTTGGCCGCGTATCCAGCGCGCATCTTGGCATTCTCGATCGAGAGCGAGAGCGTCTTTGGCGAGGGATTCGGCACGTTGGAGCAGAGAGGTGTTAGCTCCAGAGAGGCAGAAGTACTCAATACAATAAAGGTCGGCGAGGAGAGCCTTTGTTAGGGCGTAGTTAGGGTTATTCTTAATGGAGGACTCGAGAGCTTCTCTAGCGGATAGCATCGCCTCATGTGTGAGGACAATACCAGCATGGTAGGCGAGTAGAGCAGCTTCGTAGTCTTCACGTTCAGTCGGTGCCTTCGCCTTTGTCTCTGGGTAGAGAGTCATGGTGATGATTCCTAGGTCACCAGCGATAAAGGCGGCACATCGCCTGGCGATTTCATCTTGGAGGTCGAAGATATCGTATTTCGAGAGGTCACGGTCGAAGTTTTGGCCCCAGACAAGGGCTCTGCTCGAAGTGTCGGTGAGGTTGACTGAAATTCTGATGTGATTCCCTTGATGTTGGACACAGCCTTGGAGGACGAATCGTACCTTTAGTTGCTCGCCAATGATGGATGGGCAGTTGGCTGCTTGAGGGAGCTGTGTGGCATCAATGGGGCCGAGGACTGTGAGTTTTTTGAAGCGAGAGAGGTCAACAAGGAGTTGGCGGGTGATACCTGTAGCAAAGTGTGCTTTGTCGTCTGAGATCGTATCAAAAATGACAACGGCGAGTGCTGGCTTGGATATTTTGGATGATGTTTTGTCGGCTTTTTGGGGGGAGATGGGAGCAGGAGCTGAGTTTTGATCTTTGCTGTAGAAGCTGGGTACGTAGGTCCCTTTGGGGACATCGATACGGACGGCAGAATGATCAGAATGAGACAGGTAAGAATGGCACGGACTTAAGCGGTTTTTCGGTGTTTTAAAGTAGTCAGGAAAAGTCGGATAGGCTT